>JACZJB010000147.1 GCA_014860805.1 Anaerolineales bacterium | reverse complement strand
GATGATGGCGATGTGCTGTGCGCCGGGGGTGAGATAGTAATCAAGGTACTCTTCGATCTGACTCTTGCGTTTGCCCTCGGCGGGCTCGTTGATCGGGAACTTGACGCGGCCATTTCCGTTTTGCATTACCTTGGACATGAGCGCGGAGTATTCGGTGGAGATGTCCTTGTCGTCAAAGTGCATGAGCTGGCGGAAGCCCATTACTTGGTGATAAAAATTGACCCAGTGATTCATTTTTCCGAGCTGCACATTTCCGACGATGTGATCGATGGCGGCAAGCCCGGTGGATTCGGTTTCGTAATTAAGGGATTTGTACGTGGGCGCGAAGGTTCCTTTGTAGTCAGCGCGGTCTACAAATACATGCAGGGTTTCACCGTAGGTGTAAATGGCGGAGGTGCGATAAATTCCATGGTCATCTTTTTCTTCGCGGGGTGCCCATGCAGATTTCCCTCCGCGGGATGTAGTGGCTTGCCAGGCTTTTTCCACATCGTCCACTTCGAGGGCAATGACTTTGACCCCATCGCCATGCACCATGTGATGCGACGCAAGCGGGCTGGAAGGGGAATAGGCGGCAGATACAACCAGCCGCGCCTGACCAGACTCAAGTACATAAGAGGCGAATTCGCGGTTTCCAGTTTCAAGCCCGGAATAGGCTATCGGTTTGAAGCCGAAGGCTTTCCACCAGTAATACATGGCGTGCTTGGCGTTGCCGACGTAGAAGTGGACGTGGTCAACAGATTTAATTTGGAGGAAATCGGCTTCCTCGGTCATGGGGCGGGAATCAGTTTTTGCTTTTGTAACCATAATCTCTCCTTTGGTTGATTTTTTCGATTCTACGATAAAGACTTATACGATGCAACACAAAAATTCAGGCGGGATTGCATTATTAAGAGCCGATTAACCCATCTGCGGTGTTTTCTGTCTGCGAATATAATTATTCAAGGAGACCTCCTATGAAAAAAAGGAAATTATTGATATTTCTTTTCATTTCCGTGGTAATTATTGAAGGGGTGTATTTGTATTTTTCCTTTTTGCAGAAAAAGGAAACTGGGGCGCGTGCCTTTGAAGAACAGGATGTGACTTTAATTCCACTTTCAGGGCCTTTAACGAAAAAACGCGCAGAGGTTTCCGGGCTTGCCTGGTTTGGAGATAATTTGATATTCCTGCCGCAATACCCAGACTTTGTTAAAGACAGCGGCGATGGATTTTTATTTTACCTGCCCAAAGACGAAATTCTTGCTTATTTGGATGGAACCAGCCGGGCCGAGCTGGAGCCGCGACCGATTCCATTAACTGCTGTTGGGTTGGCTCATTTAGTTCATGGTTATCAAGGACTGGAATCGATCGGTTTTTCAGGAACAAGAGTCTTCTTGACAATTGAAGCCGGTAAGAAAAACAATATGCAGGGATATTTGATCTCTGGTGTCATTGCCCCGGATCTTTCGGGAATTACGCTTGATACGACCAAACTGGCTTTGATCTCGCCCCAGGCCAATTACGAAAATCGTTCAGATGAATCGATTCTTGTGTTCGATGATAAAGTTGTGACTTTTTATGAAGCCAACGGAAAAGGAATTGTTGCGGAGCCGGTGGCGCATGTGTTCGACTTTGACTTAAATCCCCTCGGAACCATTCCCATGCCGAATCTTGAATATCGCCTGACGGATACCGCTCTTTCCTCAGAAGATGAATTTTGGGGGATCAATTATTTCCCTCCCAGCAACGATGAATTAATTCCAACTTCAGACCCAATTTCGAGTATGTACGGAATAGGAAAATCTCATACTCAATATCCACAGGTGGAGCGGCTTGTGAAGTTTATATTTTCAGAGGATGGGATTACCCTGGCAGATTCTGCCCCCATTCCCTTTGTGTTGACTGAAGATGCTCGAAACTGGGAAGGTTTGGCAATACTTGATGATCGCGGCTTTTTACTCGTTACTGACGATCACCCGGATACCCTGTTTGGTTTTGTCCCGCTGCCGTAACTTGAGATTTGAAACAGCGGCTGTTTGCTGTAACAAAATTATTTACGCAGTAACCATACTTTTTGCCCGCCAGTCTTTTACGAGAAAAGGCAGGTAGAGGATGAAGAATATGGCAAACCCGATGGCTTCCAACTCGATGATGTACCAGGGCCAGGGAGCCAGCATATCCAACAGGGTGGGGAAATCAGGTTTCCCTGCAATAAAAAGGTAATTGCTGCCGATGGCTTGGTTCAGGAAAAATATTGGAATCATGTAAATATTTGTCCAAATGAAGATTCGTTTGAAGGATTGTAAAGTTGGGCGAAAGCCTTCCACCACGGTCATGTAAATGGCAATCGAGATCAATAGTCCGTGGGCGATAAATGTTTGCATGATGCGGAAATGCGGAAAATTATAAGCGGCTGCATCAGCAGGAGTCAGCACGGCTTGCATGGCTCCGCCTAGTCCGAGAAAATAGGTCAACTCGTAGATCGTGTAATTTTTTGTCACGAGCATGTAGGCAGATAACCAGATAATAACGCTGCACATGTGCAGTGGAAGCATGGTTTGAATATTCCAAATTCCCCAATAAATTGACCAGATATGCAAAGCCGTTTCATTAACGATGATTGCGACGGCGAATACCCAGCGGATAATCTTTTTTTCTTTTTCTCCCCACACCTTGCGGAAATATAAAAATGAAAAACAGAACAGCGTAATAATGGCAAGCGCCGTCAAGTGGGCTGTTCCGAACAGTTGGAACTCTGGACCCTCATAGATCAGGGAAAAATATTTTTCCATCTTTCCTCCGCTTATTTAATGTTCATGACAGCCCCGCCCGTCATCTTTTGCAGGTCTTCAGTTTTCAGCTCAAAGATCGCGTTCGGTGTGCCCGCCGCCGCCCAGATGTTTGGGTATTGCAGAAAATCCTCGTCAATGTAGGTTTCCATTTTTTCAGCGTGGCCAATGGGAGGGACGCCTCCAATGGCAAAGCCAGTCACTGCGCGGACAAAATCAGCATCTGCCCGCCCAATCGATTCTCCCGCGTACCCACTGATGCGTTTTTCGTTCACGCGGTTCACGCCGCTGGTTAAAACCAAAATTGGCTTGCCGCTCAACTTGCCGCGAAAAATAAGCGACTTGACGATCTGCCCAAGTTCACAGCCTGCGCGGTCTGCGGCTTCCTGAGCCGTGCGCGTGGACTCGGCGTGTTCGATTACACTGTACTCATATCCAAGTGAAGTCAGCAGGTCTTGTATCTTTTGCGCGGATTGGGAAAGTGATGTCATCCGCCAATTATAGCGGGTTACTTTTTACGCGTGTAGTGGATATTCCACAGAACGCGCCATGTTTTCCCTTCGTCATCAGAGCGCTCCCAGTTCCATTCGAATTTATCGGGTTCGAGTTCAAACCAGACCATGCGCTGTTTGCAAGCCTGTCCTTTGACGATTGCATCCCGTTCGAGGATCATTTTTTCACCGTCAAACCCGCCTGTAAAATCCAGATACGAGCCGGTATTATCGACCCAGGTCTGACACCATATTTGACGTTCGAAGTCGTAGCAGGAGACACTCATGCCGATTAAGTCAGGCGCGGAAAAATTCTCCTGCACCACCTTGCCGTCCATTATTTTCTCAACATGGTTTGTGCCCTGCCCGTCTTCGTTCCATTTCGCGTCCCACTCGCCGAGCCAGAAATCAAATTGGTTTTCAGGTTGAATATTCATATATGCCTCCTGTGGCTGTTCAAAAGGATAGCATAAATGGTTTTGCTTCAAACCCCTCCAGATGACTGTTTTGTTTTACAATTTAAGTATGCCTTCACAAGAAGAAATCTACCAAACTGAAGGGGACAAGTACGAGGCGTTGATCGCGCGCGAGGATTATCAGGGAAATATTTTGAAATCCCTGCGTGAGATCACGCCTTTGGAAAATCGCATCGTTCTGGACCTGGGAGCTGGCACTGGACGACTAGCCTGTATGCTCGCCCCGCACGTTTCCCGCGTCCGCGCCTTTGACATTTCTGAAGAGATGCTGCGGGTCTGTCGTGAGAAATTCACCGCCAGCGGGTTGACCAACTGGCAGGTGGAAGTTGCTGACCATCGACAATTGCCTGTGGATGATCATTCAGCGGATTTGGTTGTATCTGGCTGGAGCGTGGCTTATCTTGCCGTTTGGAATCCTGAATCGGCGCAGGCGGAATTGGAAAAATGGTTGGGCGAAATGAAACGCGTCTTAAGACCGAACAGCTACATCGTCCTGTTTGAATCGTTGGGGACGGGGAATGAAACGCCGATCAGGCTGGAACATCTTAAGGAATATTATCCCTGGCTGGAAAAGGCTGGTTTCCAAAACAAATGGATCCGCACCGATTACAAATTCGACTCACTGGAAGAAGCTGAATTTCTATCCCGCTTTTTCTTTGGCGATGAGTTGGGGGATAAGGTGAAGAAAAATAACTGGGTGATTTTGCCGGAGTGTACCGGCGTTTGGTGGCTGCTGTTGTAATCGCAGGGGCGAGACAGTCTCGCCCCTGCGATTTTATTATGCCTGCTTCTTGAACCCGTTCTTTGCTGCCATCACCAGGCCAACCAGCATCAACGCAATGCTCGCGCCGGCAAAAGCCCATTTGACCGTGGTTAACGCCATCAGCAGCCATGCCAATGCAACGGGCTTGGCGGGGTACATGGACAGCATCGTCACGATATTGATGTTTTCCAGCAGATCAAAGAACCATGCGCCGAGCGGCATGACATTGAGTTTCATCATCTTGCTGTCAGGTGAAAACCCGCGCTGAAATAACCACGAGATCAGTAGTCCGAACGCAAACAGGTATACGATGGGGTAGATAATGTCCACACTGAGTTCAACATTTCGGTAGAACGGACGGCCGTATTCGCCGTATCGTTCGATCATCCCAAATATCTTTTCCGGGGTTGCGCCGATCATCAGATCCAATGGCTGCACGCCGCCTTGTCCATCCTGCATCATGCCTTGAATAAGAGGGAGTAAAAAACCTGCGAAGAATCCATCCAATACCAATAAGACGAGGACAAGCCAGCCTTTTGCCCATTTGTAAAAGCGGTTTGATAAATTATCGAACATGGTGCCTCCAGTAGATAAAGTTTGAATCAAAAACACTTCAACTGTTCAACGGTGGCGTGTTTTGCGGGGTACTTAAGTAAGGTCAGCGACATTATTTCATCACTGCCTCTCCTCCATGCAGGGCATCTTCTACGCGGGTTTTATGTTCTCCATGCATGGGCATGGATTCCATTTCCTTCAGTGAAAAATATCCAAAGGCAGTGGTTTCGTTGCTTAATCCTAATTCGCCTTCAAGGATCTCAACTTCAAAATTTATCACAACGAAGAAGGCTTTGTTGCCATCAGGATAGATCACCAATTGATCTGGATTGCTGTACACGCCGATCAACCTTTTCGCGCGGACTTTCAATCCCGTTTCCTCCCACACTTCGCGCTCGCAAGCCTCGGCTGCGCTTTCGCCTGCCTCCAGTTGACCGCCAGGTATGCACCAACGTCCGTTGTCTGCGCGCTGGGTCAGTAGTACCTTCTCTCGTTGTTCATCAAAAATAACCGCCGAGCATCCGACTCGTACCTTGCCTTGTTTTCCCAATCTTTCGCCGTACAACACTTGTGTCATTTCAACTCCAATGGAAGGGATTAAATAAAATAGACCGTCAGATTATATCTGACGGTCTATTTTGAGACAGTTGAATTATTTTATAAATGTGCCGTTGCGCAGGTCGCGGATGGTTTCTTCGATCTCTTCACGAGTGTTCATCACAAAGGGACCGTAGGGCACGATGGGTTCTTTGAACGGCGCTCCCGCGATCAGCATAAAACGGACGCCCCTGCCTGCGGCGTCTGTCTTGACTTCGATCTGGTCGCCGTCATCGTTGAGCACCACCATGCTGACGGATTCAACCGCTTCGCCGGAAAACTCGCCAACGCCTTCAAAGACGTATGCAAGTGCGGTATGTCCGCTGGGGATGGGGAGAGTGAATCGGGAACCGGGTTCCAGTTTCACGTCCATGTAAAGAGGCGCGGCGGAAATTTCTGTCACAGGACCGCGAGTTCCATTAAATTCTCCCGCAACGAGTCGCGTGGTCGCTCCATCTTTTTCAACGACGGGAATGGTTCCTGCGCTGACTTCCTGATAGCGTGGTTGATTCATTTTTTGTGCGGCGGGCAGGTTGACCCACAATTGGAATCCATAGATGTTGCCTTTTTCACTGCGGCGGGGCATTTCCTCGTGCAGGATCCCGCGCCCGCTGGTCATCCATTGCACATCACCTTCGGCGATGGTACCGGCATTGCCAAGGCTGTCACGGTGGCGGACGGTGCCTTCGAGCATGTATGTGACAGTTTCGATGCCGCGGTGGGGATGCGTGGGGAAGCCCTTGATGGGACCTTCAAGCGGGTTGTTAAAGGCGAAGTGGTCGAAGAGCAGGAAGGGATCGAATTTGTTGCTGGCGTGGGGGCCGAAGGAGCGTCTCAATAAAACGCCTGCGCCTTCGATCACAAGCTGGGGTTCGATAATGTGAGATACGGTTCGGTTTTTCATGTGGATTGGACGGTTTGTGGGCGAATTGTATTACGACGTTTATAAATTTCTAAGATACGCATCAGGGTTGTTTAAGAAATCCCTGGTTAAGGTCACGTGCTCCAACTCTTCATAACTCACGGTTCGGATTGAGCCATTCTCAAAGCTCAGGATTTGAGCTTCTGGAAAAGCCAGAATGATGGGGGAGTGCGTGGCGATGATGAATTGTGCATCTTCGGTGACCATTTGTTTGAGCGCGGAAAGAAAAGAAAGCTGGCGCAGCGGCGAGAGCGGCGCTTCAGGTTCATCCAGAAGATATAAGCCGCCCCGTACAAAGCGCGATTGAAACAAAGTCATAAATCCTTCGCCATGTGAGCGCGCATCCAAGCCGTCGCCGTATCGGCGCCTGAGTGCTCCTGCCTCATTTCGATAAGGCAGTTTTGCGAGGTCTTTTGCGAATTGCGAGCGTCCTTCATATTCGCCGTCGACCTTGCTTAAGTCGTCTTCCAATTCCTGCCGCGTTTGCTCAATTTGTTTGGCGTAGCCAAAGAAATCTTCGGCACGTAAAAAGAAACCCTTGAGCGTTCGTTTTGTCCACGAGAGGCGCAGGGTCTGTGCCAGCTTGCGGATCTTTGCAAGCGACGGATCGGTGTTTACGCTTTGGCTTCCCACGGTTACGGAACCGATCGCGCAGGCAATTGCTTCCATCAATGTGGATTTGCCTGAGCCATTTTCACCAACGAAGAAAGTTACAGGTGACTGGAATTCAATTTTATCCAGCGCGCGAACGACGGGAACGTTGAACGGAAAAATATCCGCTTCATGAATTTCTTTTTTCTGAATGGATCGCAAATGGATCATTATTTTATTCTATCAAGAATAAGCGGGACGCTGCGGGTATAATCCGCGTTTTCCTGTGAAACGTTTAGCTTAATGATTCTTTCCGCAGGGATGGATTCCAGCCACTCATTGACATATTTCTCCAGCAAGCCCGCATCTTCACTGGACGCGATGTTGATTCTGTTTCGAGTGGCCAGTCTTTGGCTGATGGTTTGCGAATCCGCGCTCAGGGCAATGACCATGTCTGGGGGTGGGAGCAGGCTGCGGGTATGGAAATAGAAGCGGCGGCATAAATCGTATTCAGAGTCGTTGAGCAATCCACGGGTGTGAAAGAGACGTGTAAAGCCGTGAAAATCCAGATCCAGACCGCCGTCCATGAGAACTGGCGCGTCATTTTTGCGGAGCTCAAGTTCCTGTTCGGCGCGGTACAGCAGATAATCCATTTGGTTGGCGAGCGCATATTTTGAGTCCGCTTTGAAGAGCGCTTGAAACGGACGTTCGGAATGTTGTTCCAGAGCAGCGGCGAATTTATCTTGTTTGCACAATGCGCGCGCCAGCGTGGTTTTGCCCACGCCGCTTGCGCCGACGATGACGATGAGTTTGTTCATGAGATCCTGTTTTAAGAGTTTCTCACTTATAGCATGTCAGGTTTGGCATTACAAGAGGATGACGGGTATTACTTATACGTCGTTTTTGCATTACAATTTTACAGCCTATACTACAACCCGCGCGGAGAGTTTATGGAAGAACCTGTTGAAATAAGTTCAGACGACCCGATTATTGCCACATTGCATTTTGCTCCTTTTCGAAGCATGATTAAGCGCGGGGTGACTATGTTTATGCCCGCCGAGGGTGAACCAGAAACGAAGCAGATCAAAACTCCCTGGGGCACTGAATTGACCATCAAACGGGGAGACATGCTGGTGTATGAATTAAGCCAGCCGGATGATGCCTGGCCTGTGGATGCGGAGATATTCGATGCAAGCTATATGATGTTGGAGCCGGGAATTTGCATCAAGCGGGTGATTACCTGGCTTGTGCCTCTTACTGACGTTACCGGCGGAGATGCAGACCGTCTTGTCACCGTTCACACCCTGGAAGGTTCTGAAACCGTGCGGGCTGGTGACTTTTATTTAGCCAAGGGAGTGCAGGGAGAGATTTGGCCATACCCCATTGAAAAGGCTGACGAAATCATGAGTCCCGCTGAGTAAAACTCAGCGGGACTTTGTTTTTGAGCGCCTTATTTTTTTCTTGCAGGTTCAAGCTTTTGGATTTTCTTAAGTTTTGTCGACGATTGTTTGCTTCCCGCGGCAGACCCTTCATCCATCATGCGTTCAAGGACATTGTCGATAAAGTTGTGTATGTAATTTGACGTATTGATGGTTTCAATCACGCCGCCTGTTTCGCGCATAAGTTCGATCATGTGGCGGGTAAGCTGCGCGTCGCGATCTTTGGGCTTGCTTCCAACACCGTTCCAAACAGCGATGAGCCGCGCATTTTTTATGCCGCGCCGCAGTGAGGAATAAAGAGTCCAGCGGTTGTTGCGCTCGTATAGATCATCCCCTTCTTTTGGCGCGCCAATCCTGTCCATTTGATAGGTATCCTCAACGAGCGGATGGCTGCGGATTTTGTAGAACCTGTCGACCCAATTATCTCCGCCGGGAGCAACGAATTCCTTTATGTAGGCAGATTCCTGCAAGGGGAGATGTACTTCTACGTGAATGCCTTTTTCGGCGCAAACCTCAGCAAAGAGGATCTCGCTTCCGGCGGAAAGGCCGGCTATATAGGCAAGGTCATGCGGCCTGGCGTTGAACTTTTCCAGTTTTTTGCGAATTTCGTTTCGCAGATCTGCTTCCCGTTCTGCTGGAAAGGTTTTCTTATCCTTTTTCGGGTGATCCACCATATACCCTGCAAACAGGAAGGTCTGCTTGTCAGGAGTTTTTGCTTTTCTTTTGCCTGATTTTGTTAAATTTCCTGTGAACGAATCTTTTCCAATACGCGCCATCTCTTCTTCGAGAATCTGGATGGCTGCCTTCACATACTCACCGCGCATTTCAAGGGCATGCAGGATCTCCAACTGCGAATGGGATGTCTGCAGGTAAAACAAATTGCGGCGGGAGGCTGTCAACGCTTTTCTGTAGGAGCGTACGACGTTGGGGATATTGTCTGCTGTCAGCACGCGCAGTTCCGCGAGTGAGATCAAAGTCCAGTAATCCGCATTGTCATCTTCAACCTTGGTTTCGAGTGCGAAGATCAAGGCGCCCTGGAGTTCAAACAATTCTTCGCGAATCCTTGTGATGTCCGGGTCCGGGTCTTTTTTATTGTCAAAGCGGTCTGCGAGATAAATGGCAATTGTGGAAAGCGTGAGCGCATTTACGCCCGGATAATAATTGTTCAGATCGATGCGGTAGCCTTTGAGGTAACTGTCAATCGATTTGATGAGCCAATGATACGAATCAAAAGCGGCTTTGAGGCGTTTTGTTTTGTCCCGAATGTTTTTCCATGACTCCGTCCACATTTCCTTGTAGATGCGTCCCAGATAGGAAGTGGCTTCGCTGTCGTTGGGGAAATCGTTTAATAGGTTTTCAATTTTTATGATCGCTTCATCTACGCGGCCAAGGCGGTTGAGATGAAAGGCCTCTTCGCGGCGGAATGCGAGATTGGAGGCGTTTACTTCCAATCCCTTGCGGTATTGAGCCAGCGCCAGTTCATTGCGCCCCATGCTTGCAAGCGCCTTGCCAGCCTCGCCGATGGCTTCTTCTTTGATGAGAGGATTCCGAATTTCTTCCGTGAGTAAAAGAATGTCCCCGATCCGTTTCTGGCGTTGGGCAATCGTCACTCTTTGCTTCCATTCATTGTATTCGCGCCAGAAACCAGTTGCCAGCGGCGTGCGAAGCGTCTTTCGGTCTGGTTCGATCAGCCCGGAAAGCAGGTTAAATACCGGGCTGTGCACTGCATCACGGTCTGATGCCCAGGTATCTTTTGCCATACGCGCGATGGCTTGAATATCGTTCTTAATGAACTCAGGATCGGGCACTCCGTCTGCTGTAATGTGATAAGGAAGCGTGCGAACGTTGAAGATATCAAACGGCATGTATGCGCGGCCTGCCTGAATATGCATCACGCCGCGTTTGCGAAACGCATGGCGGATTCCCAGCTCATAATAGACATTCGCATTATCTATGCTGAGATCGCACAGGCAAAGGTCTGCCAATAAAAGTTCCTGGAACATATCCGTCAAAATGTCGCCGGAAGCGGTTTCTTCATCTGCGCGGAAGGGTTCGAAACCCGCCTCCTCCAGCGCAGGTTTGATCATTTGTTTGTAGATCGTGTTGAAATCGTATAGGGAGCCATCGCCGCCTTTCTTTTTACCAAAAGGCATGACCACAAATGCATGGGGACGAACGATGGGCCGCATCGGGGCGGGACTTTCAGCCTTTACTTCGGCTGGAGCAGTAACCGCCACTGCGGCTTTAGCCTCCTTGTCTGCGGAAGTCGTTCCAGTTTCTGCTGGAGTCGCTTGCGGCGCTGTTGTTGTGGGCGTAGATGCCGGTAAAGCGGACAGGATGTTTTCTTTTGGCTTGGAGGCAGAGTTTTCGTCAGTCATGGTAGGTTTCCTTTAAGGTTATCCCTTTGGTTCCTGTGATTTAGGATAACGGGTCAGCAGGCTGTTTAGCACAGCGGGCGGAGTGTTGGCGCCAATTTCAACACCGGCAAAATCCTCGGCAATTTCTGCCAAAGTTGATTTGATGTCCGCGAACCGTTCCTGTAATCCTCTTTGCATGGCTTCCAATTCGGCGCGTACCAAGTCTGAAGAGGCTTCTTCTGCAAGGGTATTCAGGGCGGTTTCAAAAGTTTCAGAAAGGGTTTCTTCAGCTTGGCTCAGTTTTTCACTGGTGAATTCAACCACCGAATCTTCCATGGCTTGTTTGAGTCTGCGGTCTGATTCACGAGCCGCCTTGATCACACGGTTGACAAGGCCTGCCTCTTCCTCAAGGTCAGAGTTCTTGAGAGCTTCCTGCATGGCTTTGATGTATTCTACATTCTGTCCCCATAAAATATCCTCTGTGGAACGCACGATTTCAAAGAATTCCGTTGAACTTTTTTCATCAGCTTCCAGGTTCTTCCAGTGATCGTTTAAGATGTTCAATTCCATAATGACTTTGCTGTAATTTCGGACAACCGAATCAAAGTTGCGTAGCTCCTGCCAGCCGATGAAGACCGCTGTAAAGGAGGCTGCCAGAGCCGTCCACAAGGGGAGAAAAACGGCAAGCAAGGCGCCAAAAACACCTGAAAGAATGATGAAGATTTGCAGGCGGGTCCGTTCAACCTGTCTTTTATTTACTCTTCCAACATGCCAGTTGAGTTGCGCTTCCAGCCTGTGTTTGAAATATTCATCCCCGGTCAGGTCATTGAACCCTGGGTCACTTGCAGGATCGCTTGGCGAATAATTTGGAGGGATCGGGCCGTTGTAGGGAGGCATGGTCAGTTCACCGTTCATCCCGCGGAACATGGAACGTTGAATTTCTGCAAGACGCTTTTCCAGCCAGGCACGGCGGGTTGGGGTATTGGCCAATACGGTTCGATAATTGTAGATTTCCTTTAATATCTCTTCCGCCCCGGCGCGCGCAATCAGCCAATCGCCGCTCGAAAGAAACTTGCTTCCAAATGCTGCAAGCGCTGACCCAAGAATCGGCGTGAGAATCAGGAAAAATTTGAGACTAACGCTCAACAAGGTAGGGGATTCATCGGGAATAAAAGTGGTGAGAATGGCGAGAAAGGTCGCCAAGACACTTAATATCGAAATCCAGCGGCGCGAATTTATATGGGCTTTGGTCCTCTTTTTTGAGTAGGCATCCAATTGCGCGTAGCGTGTCCATGCAATTTGAAGGATGGGTGTGGCTTGTTGAGGTTGTGTATCCATGGCGATTCCTCTTTTACGGCTGGGGTAGGTTGGGGCAAATCAGGCGATATTCCTCTTCTTGAAAGAAGAATATCCATTGGCTTTTGCTGAAATTTCTGATGAGACGGGAGCAGGCAGTTTCCTTAAGTTTTTCTTTCGTGGTGGTCACAAGCAGGTTCACGTCCCAGATCTGCAGGGTTTTTCTGGAAACGGAGGATAACAGGTTGCCGTCCGGAGAAAAGTTGATTCCTGAGACTAGGTCTCCGTGCGGGATGCGAGCAACTTCTTCGCCGGTGTTCAAGTCCCAGAGGTAGACGTATCCATCCGCGCTGGCAGAGGCGAGCCATCCCATTTTTGAATCGAAATCCAGAGATGTGATCCTGCCTTCCTGCAGAAATTGATAGGTGGGTTGGGAATAATCTTTCTTGTTCATATCCCAAACATAAATACTGCCGTTTGAACTGGTGGTCGCAAGCCAGTTGCCTTCCAAATTAAACGTGAGAGACCTGATACTGCCGACCTGTCTGAGTGCGGCAATTTCCGTATTCGTATTTGTATCCCATAAAATGGTTTTGTCCGCAAATCCAATTGCGAGGATCGGGTCTTTGGGACTATAGGATGAAGTAAAGGCAACTTCGTTGAATTGAAGAGCATTTAACTGCTGCCCTGATTCGATATCCCAAATATAGACAATGGTATTGCCCTCATTTGTTGTGGCGAGAAATTTTCCATCCGCGCTGATCGCCAATCCGCTGATGTCTGAGCTGTGCGGCAGAGAGTGCAGAACTTTTGTTTCGAGGTTGTACAAAATTGCCCTGGAGTTGGAGACTTCAGAATTCTCTGAAATGGCAACCCATTTTGAATCGGGACTGACTTTCATTTGGGCGGTAAGCTCATCAAACGAGAGAATGTTGATTCCCTGCGTTCCGTCATGGAGCGTGGTCAATTGGCTGGCTGGAATTTGCCAAAGAATCTTATCGTCCGTGTTGACAAGCATCCATTGCCCGGCGGGGTCGAACTTTGCCTTGTTTATAAATTCAGTGAAATTGATATAGCCGACCCTTGCCTTCAATAAGGAAATATCCCAAATGGTAATATTTCCGTCGCGGTCGCCGACAATGATTTTCGTTCCATCCGGGCTAAACAGCAGGGCGGAGCCAATCCCATCCAATGCGGCTTCGAACATTAATGTGCCGCTCTGAGAATCCCAAAGCCGCGCAGTCAGATCATACCCTGTGGTAAGGATCCACTCTCCGTTAGGGCTGATTTTCACACGTTGTACGAAGCTGCCATGCTGCATGCGGATTTTTTCAATCCCGGTTGACGAGTTCAGAACACGCACGATCTTGTCATCTGAAACGGTGACAAACCACGAACTGTCCGGGCTAAAGGCGATATCTTCCACCCAATCGGGGTGCTGGGAGAGGATGGTCTGCCGCCCGGTTTCAGCGCGTAAAACGCGAGCCGTGCTGTCTTCGCTGGCTGAGCCGAGGAGTTTTCCGTCCGGGCTGAACTCCATATTGAATATTTCCGCCTTATGGGTGGGACCAGGCAACAAGAGCCCGGTAAACACCTTCCAAATCCGCGCTCCGCCGGTTTTTGTGCCGACAGCAAGCCATTCTCCATTCGGGTGGAATCGAACCACACTAACGGGACCTTTTGCAAAATTGTAGTTATATACATTTTGGCGGATGTCAATGTTAAGGATGGAAACAAATCCATCTTTGCGGCCAACGGCGACAAGTTCTCCGTTGGGGCTCAGATCAATATCCAATACATCCGATTCGAAATCAAATACTTCCAATGGAGAACCGTTTTTCACATCCCAGAGACGGACCATCCCATCCAGTCCTGCTGAGACAAGGACACTGTTGTCGTTCGAAAGAAAAGCGTCAGTTACATCGCTGTCATGCTGCACGCACAGAACCTTCTCTCCTTGAATTGTCCATATGCAGGCCGTATGGTCTGTGCTCGAGGAAACGAAGTATTGCCCGTCCTTGCTGACGTGAAGATTCCAAATCCTGCCTGCGTGCTCCACTTGCTTTACGGGAATGGGCATCAAGCTGAGGTTATGGCGTACTATGTCTTCTGCTTCAACCACCTTTGACGTGGATGAAAGACGGTCCAAGGCATCCAAAGCCAGAAGGGTGCTGGTATCCAATTCGCTGGGACGTTCTTTGTAGATGCCGGCTTGAGCGGCACTTCGCTGCGCCCTGGCTTCATTCTGTTCTGTGACAGCCAGCGCCTCTTTTTCCTCCGCCAAGGCTTTTTGTTCGAGCGCTAATTTTTCACTGGCTGCCGCCGCCGCCGCGCTGACTTCCGCGGCTTTTCTGCTTTCCACCGCCGACCGCCATTGGGTAACGGCAAATATCCCGAGGAGAATACTCACTGCCAAGACAAGTCCGATACCAATGGTGAAGTTCCTCTGGCGTTGGACTGCGTATTTTCGGCTGGTGCTGATGTATTCCGCCTGCAGGGGGACAACCTCGCGGTTGCTATGTTGAGTGGATTCCGTCATCCACTTTTCGCCGTCTTCCAGATCCTCGCCCTGCAGGAGATAACTATTGCTCTTGTTCTTTCGCTCCCATTCGGTGGCGCGCTCAAGGATGCGGGTATGCTGCTGCACCCAGCCCAGGTCGGTTTGAATGGCGCTCACGAGCTTTGGAATTGTGGCTTTGAAATCATCCTTTCGCGGACGCATATACACCCAGTTGGTGGATGATAGCTTGGGGTGCATTCTTTTTCTTTTTTCAGGCTCGCGATAGAGAACAGGGATGATTTTCTTGTTGTTTTTTAGACCGAGTTCCAGCTCGTTCTTACAGACTTGGGATTTAAGGGAATCCGGGCTGATGATAAACACAAAAGCGTCACTTCCCTGAATTGCGGCGCTGATCTCTGCCATCCAATCTGCGCTGAGAGGAATGCCTTCCCAGTCCACCCAGGCATCAATATCAACGGTGTCAAAGGCGGCGTTTAATTTACGCACAAACAGCTTGTCTTTGCGTGAATAGGAGATGAATATTTTTGTCTTGCGCGCAGCGCTTATCTCAGACATGAACTAATCTTTATCTTCTGACAAACCATGCGGCCACATAGCCTTCGTGAGTGGCGTCCTTGACTTTGAGCCATTGATTATTGGCGCCGATCTTTGCTTCGCCGCCGGCTTCTGTAATGGTGAATTCATAATCGACGGGCACTCGTTTGATCAGGGAGGCATCGCTTACAACGGGTTCTTTTCGCAGTGAGACCGCTTCGGCTGTGGTGCGTACTTTTACTGATCCGCCAGTCATTGGAGCAGGTGCTGATGCGGCGGCAGTCTGCGCTGTAGTACCGCCTGCATACTTGACATACCAGGCTGCGACATATCCTTCTCTTTTGTTCTGGTCGCGCACTTTGATCCACTGGTTTTGAACACCGACTTTTGGAATCATCTGATTGGCGGGCTCAAGGCTGACCAGTCCTTCTGTGACTGGAACTTTGCGAATTAAAGTTTCAGGAGAGATGATGGGTTTGCTGCGGAAGGATAATTCCTCGGTGGGGTAGAGCGCGAGTGCGCCAGGCGGAACTGGCGCAGGTGCAGAAGCCGCGCCGGCAGGTCTCGGGGCGGGAGCGGCTGAAGGCGAAGCGGCAGGCACGGGCGAGGAAGAAGCGGGTTTTCCTTTTTGCTCAGAAACATACCAGGCGGCGACATATCCCTGATCGCCTTTTGGATCCTGCACTTGAATCCATTGCCCAGTGACGCCGAGCTTGGCTTTGGCTTGCGCCTTCGGCTCCAGGCTGATCAATTCTGTGCCGGCGAGCATGCGCTTCCATAAATAGCCGGTGACGGAGGGTTCGGCGCGCAAAGACAGGTCATCTTCTGCAACATAGATGGCGTATTTTTCAGCAGGCACGGGCACCTTTGTCACCTTGGGAGGTTCGGGCGGCGTGCTGCTGTACGCGTCGAACCAGATAACGGCGCTGATCTCCGACGCGAGCTTTGCGCCGTTGTATTTGTAGCGCGCTGTCAGCAATACTTCCTTGTCGGGCGCGTCTCCGCTGTATTTGTACGGATCGTAAATTACGTAGTCATCCCCTTTTCGTTCCTTCACAAGAACGAAATGCGTTTGGATGCCCGCCTGCTTGTTCCAATCCACTTGCAGGATGACGGGTTTGCCCTGTGCCACCGCGGCATCAATTTGAGCGATGGGCGCCGGGAGTGTTTCACATGGCTGGACATCGCGATAGGCACAATTCGGCCAGATGTACGGGAGAACGCTTGGGATAAAAAACGCTCCCTGAAAGCCGCCGGCGTTTTTCATTTTCTCGTTGACGGTTAAGGGAGTTTCATTGTATCCAATGCCATTCAACATCATGGTTGCCGATGTAAGCAGGCAACCCCAGCCGCCAATGGTTTCACTTGAGTGTCCCAGTGAGGATTTTTTCCAAGCGTCGTCGTTCTGGTAAAGGTTTTTAGTGACGAACATAAGGCCTTACCTCCTGCGGTTCAGTAAAATTAAAAATTATTCTGATGATTTTACCCGAAATTAGTTTGCAACGTACCTGCAATTTATTAAGGTTTGAATGAGAGACTTCGCTTCCCTCCGCGCCCCAGGTTGCCAGCCCGGCTGGACATTTTTCCGCCCGTGTCATTCTCCACAACAAACCCATGCGCCCGCCATTAATTCCTCTGGGATGCCGGTGTCGCTGGCAAATTGACGTGCCACGAACTTGCCGCCCTGCATTACGTATTCGATGTTCCTTCTGTCTGCAAGTGAGCGCAGATCTCCCAGCGGATTCTTTTTTAACACGATCAGATCTGCCAGTTTGCCAGCTTCCAGTGTCCCAAGCTTTTTCTCCCAGCCCAAAGCGCGCGCCGCATCCTTTGTGGATGCAACGATACATTCCATCGCGGAGAGTCCAGCCTCTGCCATGTAGGCCAGTTCCATCGCGTTCTCGCCGTGGAAGTTGTACGGGGTGGCTGCGTCCGTTCCCATGGCAATCGGCACGCCCATCTCATGCGCTTTGCGGACGGATAACAGGGCGTCTTCCTGAGTTTCCTTGCTCTTTTCCATGATCCACTCCGGGATGCCGGGCTTGTTTCCATAAATTACATCATAGCCAGCCTTCAAGGTTGGGACGAGGAAGATTTGCTCCTTTGCCATGCGTTCCATCACGCGCGGGTCTTGATTTAAATAGGTGCCGTGTTCAATGGTCTTTGCTCCCGCTTCCACCGCATTGCGGATACCGTCAATTCCGTGCGCATGAGCCGCAACGATCTTGCCGACCTTTGCGGCTTCCACCACTGCGGCGCGGATCTCTTCCATTTCAAATTGCGCAGCGCCGGGCTTTTCGCCGGGCGCAAGCACGGCTCCTGTAGCCAGCATTTTGATCAGGTCTGCGCCAGCTTTCAACTGTTCCCGCGCCGCCTTGCGGACCTCGTCCACGCCGTCTGCTTCACGGTACATCCCGTCATACCATTCGCTGCCAGTGGAAGTGATCGAAAGCAGTTTGCCAGCCAGCGACATACGCGGCGCGGCGAACATGCCTGCTTCCACGGCTTTGCGAAGCGAAAACTCAAGGTGATGCCTGCCGCCCACATCGCGGATGGTTGTAATCCCTGCCGCAAGCGTATTCTGCGCATGTTTTAGCATGATTAGCGACGTCCAGCCAAGCGGGCCGTTCATGGTGCTGTCTGGCAGACATTCTGCCGCAATGTGAACATGGCAGTCGATCAGCCCGGGCAGGATCGTCCGCCCTGTCATATCCATCTCGTTGATCGTTTTTTCGAGAGGCTGAATCCATTTTTCTGAAGAGCCTGCATACAAGATCTTGTCATCTTCAACGGCAATGATTCCACGCTCGATGGGTTTGCCGCCGTTGCCGTCTATCAGCGTGGCGTTTTTGAAGACAGTGATCGTCATGATGGATTCCTCCGGTTTATTTGAGTAGTTTGCGTCAGTATAGCATGTCGAATCAAAACGCGGCGTTTTCGCCGCGCTCTTCATTGTAGAATGGATTTCTTTCTAATATTGCTTGAACCACCAGGCTGTGCCTGGCAGTCCGCTCGCTTTTACAGTTTTCAGTAATTCATCGGTATTAAAGTAAACGCGGCGCAAATCCACATTGAAGGTATTGCCTGACTGGCTAACGATTGCATATTCCGCCCAGGGCAGGAGGTGGGGCGGGTTGCCCGGAGAAAAGGCGAATTCAAAAGCGTTGCCGACACTGCCCGAATTTAGAATTAATTTTTTTCCGTAGCGCCGATGCATTTGAATGTGGGAATGCCCGCCGATGAGCACCGTGGCAGTTTGCCCCGCAAAATATTTATCCAATAATTCCGGGGGAGTGGTGGCTTGAATGATGTCCGTTGTTGAAATGGGCGAGCCGTGAAATGCCAGCAAACGCACGCCGTTTGCAAACGTCATCTCGTGGGTGCTTTGGAAGGACCGCAAAAATTCATAATCGCTGGCTGACAGTCGCTCGCGGCACCAATATAGATCTGGAACCAGATGTTCAGTGATCTCAAGTTCCGCGGCTTTTTTCGGATCGATAATTGCTTCGTCGTGATTCCCCATGATGTAAATACTGCTGAACTCTTTCAGCGCGTTCAGCGTTTCCAGCGGCTGCGGCCCAAGGCTAATCGTGTCTCCAAGGCAGATCACCTGATCTGCGCCCTGGCTTTTAATATCCGCAAGAACAGCTTGAAGAGCCGTGAAATTCCCGTGAATGTCTGAGATGAAAGCAATGCGCATCAGTTTCCCTTTTCATTGACCATTGTACACGAGACGGTTGAATAATTGGATATTTTCAACCGAATTAGAACTTTTGGGTGATGTTTTTTGATACTCAATTAAGATTCCCCGCTTCTTTTCAAGCTTTGGGCTGTCTTCTGGGTGATGAGTATTTTCCTACGCTGAATGAGGGGTGACGAGTATTTCGTCGGCGTCGATCTCAATTTCCAGCTCGTCGCCATACTGAATTTCGGGAATTTGATGTGCAATGACTTCAATAAGTGAAGGGTTTTGGAAATGGGTTTTCTTCGTTTCAGGGTGCGGGTAATATACCCAGCCTGTATATTCTCTGTCGTCGAAAAACACCTTGCAGCGCGAGAATGAAAACGTTTCAGGCGGATGAAGGTCCGTCCACTCGACGAGTTCGAAGGTGAATTCGGGATGTGTCATTTTGAATTCGAGCGGCGCAATGGAAATGTTCAACGTGCCGTTGAAATATTCGTACAAGTCGAGACCGAGCGCTTTGAAATAAGGCTTTTGCTTTTCGAGCGAGCTGTATGGATATGCTTGGGAAGGCCGCGAAGCGACTTGATGTCCGCGAACGAGGGTGCCATGTAAACGTCTTTTCATGGTGGCAGGAAGTATATCAGGGTGGCGAATGTGCCCTGCGGACTGGCAGGCTTGGGATAGGCGAGAGGCGTTGAAATTAATGGTCAATTCGTGCTGCAGTATGAATGTCCGCCGTTTAGTTGGGATAAGGCAGCACATAATACAGCATTACTAAAAACATAAAGGCATTGCCTGCCAAAACGCAGATGTGCCAGATCTCGTGATTGCCGAAATAAGGCGGGAAGGGATTTGGCTTTCCGTATCCGAACATGACTGCGCCAACGGTGTAGCACAATCCGCCTGCCATGAGCAGGGAAATGGCTCCTGTGCCAAGCTGGTTGTAGATGGGACCGATCAGAAAGACGATGAGCCAGCCCATCAGCAGATAGCTGATATTCGACATCAGCACGGAGATCCTTGTGAAAAAGATGGATTTGAGTGTGATAAAGAAAATTGCCAGGCTCCAGATAATTCCAAACATTACCCAGCCTGTTGCTCCGCTTAAGATGGTCAGGCAAAAGGGAGTGTACGTGCCTGCAATGAGGATGTAGATGGCGTTATGGTCGAGGATGCCAAAGACGCGCAGGTATTTATTGAAGAGCAGGAAGAAATGCAGCAGACAGCTAAATAAAAAAGAGAGGAACAGGCTGGCGCCGTAAATGGCAAATCCCACCACGTGGATAGGCTTGTCGGCTAGCGCGGCTAATGTCACCAGGACGGCCAGTGCGGAGATGGAAAGGATCGCTCCGATCAGATGGCTGATGGCGTTGAAGTATTCATTGCTGTCTGGCGCAGAGATGAGGGGGTCAAGTGCGGGTTTCAGGGTCATGAACGTTTTTACTTCCTTACATGTCCGCCTGCTTCGGCTTGGTCAAGCACGGACAGGATCGTGCGCACCAACTCACGCGCAGCGGATTCGCTTAACTCTACAGCCACGCGTGCCGAGGGACCCTGTGACTCATTCACGAAGTCAATGTTCAAGGCATGTTCATACGGGGCATTGAAGGGATGGTCATAGGAAACGTTGGCTTGCTGCAGGGCGAACCAGCCTGTGCTGCCTTTGCCGCTGCCTTCGACTTTTACTTTTTCGACGATCATTGTGCACATATTTATTTCCTTATGCGTAGGGGCGACCCGTCTAGATCATCAAGGTATCTTGTTCTTGCTGGATGGGTCGCCCCTGCTGCTACATTAAATTCTTATCTAAAAATGCAAATACCTTCTTCCAGCCGTCCACGGCTTGTTCCTGGCGATACATGGGACGGTCGTAATAAAAGAAGCCATGCCCCGCATTTGGGTACATGTGGAATTCGTAATTCTTTTTGTGCTTTTTCAATTCCTCTTCGTGCAATTTGACCTGTTCAGGCGTGGGGCTGGAATCCTCTTCGCCAAACAAACCTAAAATTGGACAGGTCAGATCACGGGTATAGTCCAGAGGCGAGACGGGATACTTATCATTCAGTTGATCAGGAGTCATCACTACGCGCCCGCCCCAGCAATCAATCATCGCGTCAAAGCCTGGGGTGCGGCAGGCGGTCAGGTAGGCATGTCGTCCACCGGAACAGGTACCGAAGATGCCGACCTTCCCGTTGACGTAAGGCAATGCGCGCAGGTGTTTCATTGCACCCGCCAGATCGCCAACCACCTGCTCATCAGGGACGCCTCCATCTGCGCGGACTTTTGCCGCTACATCTTCGGGGGTTCCATGCCCCGCGCGGAAATACAAATTGGGAGTGATGGTTACATAGCCGCGCATTGCGAATTTATACGTCGCTTCGCGATACCATTGATCCCAGCCCGGCATGTGATGCGCAAGCACCATGGCAGGGAATTGACCTTCGCCCAGCGGACGCGCCATATACGCGTTGATCGTTTCGCCGTTCGCGCCCGTCATGGTGACGGTTTCAGCGAGCACACCTTCGTACATGTCTGTCGTGTACATCGTTTTCTCCTTTGGTTTTCTGGCAGGGTTGATTATACCCAGCGCTTTGCAAATTATGCTTTTCGGGGAGGGAAACGTTCGATTTTTACTATTGGCATGTAGTGAGCGGATGGATTGGTTTAATATAAAAAGATGCGGCCTGAAACAGGCCGCATCTTTTCAAGCGCGGAAGATTAGCTGCTCATCTGTTTGACGCTTGTGGGAATTAAGCGGTTGATCTGTCCTTTTACTTTTCCAATAACTCCCCAAACGGCGATCAGGGCGGCATATCCATAGTTGATGAAGCGCAGCAGCGGTTCAAGTGTGGGCAATTCCAATGCGCGGACGGCCAGATAGGCTGTGATCAACCACGGCAGGAACAGGATGAGCGCCTGCACCAGTTGTGTGACCTTGACGCCTTTTCCAGGGCCGACCAGGCGCGCCGCATAGTTTTTCTTTCCCCTTTGCGAACTGACCGAGGCCAGGTTGTAATCATTTAGAAATATGGCGCGGTAAATGGTCTCGATCACTTCCTTGTTCTCGAAATAAGCGAGGTGCGCTTCGCCGGGAAATGGGAAATGAAAACTGGATACTTCGTAATTGTCGACGCGGATCTCCGGTTGTTTGCGCCCTTCAGGCGTTTGCAGGGATCCGCTGATGATATCCGCCTTGTCCCAGAAGTTGATCCAATGGATTTGAGGTTTTCTTCTGTTTATAAAAGGAGGCTTGGAAATATCGCCGCGGATATCCTCCACGACGCGGTTATAGCGGTGATAGCTGCTGGTCTGGTTTTCAAAGAAATAATGGATCTTGTCGATCGGGCTGCCCATGGTGATAAAGTGTTGGATCTTTTCCAGCGAGATTTTGGACGTGGCTGCGGATGTGGATTTGGCCGCCGCCCGATTTCTGCGTTCCAGTTCAAGGATCGTGTCAAAGGCGATGGTGCTGCCGAGGCTGTGCGCCACGATGATGATGCGGTCACAATCCGTCCGCAGGACATGTTCAACCACATTGGCGCAATGGTCAAGGATGGCACGCCGCTTTTGGTGTTTTTCTGCCGTTTCTTCGTAGGTTGTCCAAAAGTAGACATCGCCCATGTATTCGCTCAGGAAATAGGGAATCCTGGTGGCTGCCAGTACGGCGCTGATGGCCAGCAGGATGTTGGCTGTGCTTGCGGGGTTGAGCGCTTCCTCGCCGAGCAGGCTGGTGACCCAGGTGGGCGTAAAGGACGTCGCCTCCTTCAAAACGAAAGAGATGATGGCAAACAACCCAAGCAGGATCAAACCCGCCGCCAGCAGGAAGGTGATGATGGTTAGAAAAGTAAACAGGTTGGAGGTCAGGAAGTGGCGCTGCCATTTGCGGGCGATCCAGCTCAGGCGTTCGCGCCGAGCCGCGTCTTCCTTCCTCTGGCTGATGAATTCAATGAATTGGCGCATCCTGCCCTGCGGATATTGCCTTCTGGCGGGCCAGCTTTCAAATTCATCGTAGATGGTCAACAGGTATTTCAGGTCATTGTCTTGAATATCCTTGCGTTGACTTTGAATCTTGTTCCAGTTTTCCGTCAGCACGGCGCGTTTGACCCGTTGCATATCGCGCCAGGGCAGAAGCAGTAACTTGAGCGGTATGATGGATTGTTTGAGGATCCAGGTCAGCACTTCGCGCGGGCCAACGCCGCCTGCTGTCAGGTTTGCCCAGTAGGCTTCGTAAAAACGGAAGACACTGCGGGTGATTTCCGTTTCCTTCCTTTGGATGAAGACCGAATCGATATAGCCCACTTCACGGGTCAGATCGCTGTTGGGTGGTTCAAGGTCTGCATCGATGCCGCGAAAGCCTTTATTTTTGGATTCGTAATCATAACGGTCCAAAGCGTCGATCAGGCGGCTGACTTCTTCGTAGCGCTTCTGGTCGCCCATGCCGTGGAAATAGATCACGGCGGTGTGCTTTTTGGGCCTGGTTTCTTTAAGGGGCGGGGAAGTCGGTCTTGGGTCCATGGGTCTCCTGCTGCAATGATGGTCTTACTATACAACAATGGACGGTTGAATTCAACAGGGGAGCGCCTTAACCAGAGTCGGTGTGTCACCCTTCGCTGCACGGTGCAGGCACGCGTGACAGGTTGAAGTGAATTGCGTTAGGCAGGGACTTGTAACATGCCGTTGGCGGCCATGACGCCCATGACGGACATCAGCAAGACCAGCGCGAAGAAAATGCCCAGCACCCAGTTCAGCCATTTCTTTTCAGGGTGGTTGACCCAGTAGTACAGCAAACCAGCGAAGAGGAAGGCTTGCGGGACGACTTCCACATAGCTGAAAATGCTGGTGGGATAGTTGGTGTAGAGGATGCCTTCGATGGAACCGGGAGCCGCGCCAAAGGTGGAGAGGATGCCCAGGGCTGTCAGCACCCAGCCGAGAATGAGCCAGCCGTTCTTCTTCCCAAAGAAGACCTCGCGCAGGGGCCAGAACGCCAGCGCGAAGATGATGCCGCGGATCCATTGCAAGGCGGGTCCAGCCGCCACCCAGGCACTGTCTGTTGGACGCATGTAATTTGCCAGCGCGCCAGAGACGAAACTATCTTCATAGTTCAGGAAGCTATAGGCAAGGATGCCCATCAGGAAATATGTCAGCGTATGCGCCACGCTGGATTTGAGGATGAGACTCCATAATGTTGGTTGATTGGTCGTATTCATATCCTTTTCCTTTCCCTTTTAAGATATTAGATTTTATGGGGAAGTACAAGTGAGGTTTGTCCCGTTTGTACAAACGTGACAGGTCTTTATCCCTCCACAATCCTAATCTCTTCTAAAAAGCGAGAGAACTTTACTAATAAAAGAGAATAGAGAATCAATTTTGAACTCTTCAACTTTTTGCTGTTTGGTAGATTGGATTTCGCTTGCCTTCTTTGCATGTTCGGCTATTACACTTACTTGAATAACTAATCCTTGCACAATTAAGTTTCTAAAAAGCATTAAGTAAGTTCTGAATATAAAAACAAGTACTCCTATGATTCCTATGTTGAAAAAGATGCGCCCAATGGATGAATTCGGGTTTTGTGCTGGAATAATAATTTCTATAACCCTACTCCCAATTTCCTGTGTCGCTACTCCCAAGAAATCCTGGAAACTTGGAATTGTAGCGAGTAAACCAATAAGAGCCATTAATATTGCAATTGGAATGGTTTTCTTTTCTGTTGCCTCTAAATTTGCAGAAGATAATTCTTTTATAGAGGATATTTCTGAACTAGCTAATTCGGTTATATTCCACTCACTGTCTTTTGATTTAATAGGTGTGGACAAAACCTTTTGTATCACTTCATAGGAAACAGTTTCGTGTGAGGCAATAAAAGAATTTATAGTGTTTACGATAATTTCAGTCGCAAATTTAAAGAAATACAACAGATTGTAGGTAACAAATAATATCCCTGGAATAAAAGACATATATAAAATAAACGCCAAAAAATTTGAACTTAAAAACTTTTCTACTTCACTTTCCTGAACATCAAGTAGGTAGGGTAGTAAAAGACCAATTGCAATTAAGACAAAAAACCATGCAAGTCGATTTTTCCAAGAGTTTCTTTTTGTGAAAATAAACCAAATTGTATAAAGGTGTATTAAAGTTGCAGGGATAAAAAATATTAACATTGCTAAAAAATAGACCACTGGCGTAAGCGGTTCGGCGGAAGTATTTTCAGCAGGAGATACTGTAAGCTGAAAAAATGCAACAGAGGATGCGAGCCAAAAGAAAAATGCCAATATCCATGCATAATAAGTTATGCCTTTTAACCACCCAGTAGAAGAAGTCTTTTTAAGTATTAGATATGGAGCAAGATGTTCTGCTAATTGTGCTTGACCTTTAGGCATCTCTGTTAAGTCAGGAGATGTAAGGAAATTTATTTCCCACCAAGGAAACAATATATTTCCTGTATGCGCCACAAGTCCCTTATATCTTTCCAGTATAAGGTTGGCTTTTTCTAAAAATACATTTGATGGATGCTCTGTCATTTTCCCTCCACAATCCCAATCTCTTCCTCACTCAACCCATACAACTCATACACCAGACGATCGATCTCTTGATCCGTGGACTCGATCTCGCGCTTGACCATTTCTTGCTCTTGCGGCGTGCGTGGATTTTGCTTGTGCAATGTTAACATGCGCTCAATCAATGGATTCGTTTTGTAAAGGCGCATCTTAAGATTTCCTTTTAGCATTGTTTGTCCTTGCCTTTTTTATTCTTTCCAATGACTGTCTAGTGCTTTCTTCTCCAACTTTCTTATATAAATTGGTTGTTACATCTAAAAACCAATTTGAAGCATCAAGTATTATTCCTAATTCTTGTTCTCCTATTATTAAATCTTCGGTTTTATGGGGGTGTGTTAATCGGTGTCTGATAAGTATTGATGCTTCAAAGTTTTTCCATTCGGCAGTATTTGTGTCAATTAAATACTCAAATCCTCCCACTTTTCTAGCGTATGTTTCAAGAGAAAACCGCACCTTTTTATTGAAAGGCATGAATTTAGGTATTTTTTTATCTTTTCGTTCTTGTATTTCTTCTAATTGCTCAATTTCCTGTTTCGTAAGCTGAACCTTTCCATATTTATGGAGATCTAATACTGATTGGTTTAGAACATTTAAGTACCCTTCAATTACAGAAAAAGTAGTCTTGATAAAAATTCTTCTAAGATATTGGTTGTTACTATCTTGTTTTAAAAGATTATTTACAAATATAGCATCATTTTTTAAGGCATTGAACAACTCAAATTGCTTATCAAAAGAATCAAACAAAGGATATAAGTCTTTTATTTTTTCTTCAATGCTGTACTTTACTGCCCACTCTTTTATATCTTCTAAGAACTTCATTTTTCCTCCCCAATCTGAATCTCTTCCTCGGACAACCTATGCAACTCATAGACTAAGGCATCAATCCCACAATCTGTTGACTTGCTCTCGCGCTTGAACATAAATCGCTTTTCATGCTGCTGCATGATCTCTGGAGTGGTCATGAATAAAGTTCCCTTTTGAATTATTTTACCCGAAGTGACCGTCTCTTTTTATCTTGCCCTCCCCAAATTCCCTTATGCCCTGTATAATCCCGCCCATGCAAAAGATCCTCAACCCCTCCACAGCCGCTCAAGCCGCCGCCGCTACATGCGCGA
>JACZJB010000146.1 GCA_014860805.1 Anaerolineales bacterium | reverse complement strand
TGAACGATAAGAAGGAAGTGGCGGCCATTACTGCCGAGTTGGTGGCGCAGTATTTCAAATATGAACTGGCGGTTGTCCTGCTGATGAATGACGATCAGGGCTTTACCATTCAAGGTATCGGCGGCACACATGCAGAAACGGTAAAGGCTGCGCTGGCAGGGCAGGATTTCATCATCGAAGACGGGGTCACAGGCCATGTTGCCCGGACCGGTGAAAGTATTCTGGTCAACGACACGATCCAGTCCAGTCTGTACAGGCCCATTCAAGGCTGGGAGGCGCGTTCGGAAATATGCGTTGCCCTGCGGGATGGCGAGACCATCCTCGGGTTTATTGACGTGGAAAGCAGGGAGCAAAACGCCTTCTCACACAATGACTTGATCGCCATGGAGTCGCTGGCGGGTATTCTGGCTGCGGTGGTCTCAAGCGCCAATCAATATCAAAAGCTACAGGAGACTGTCCGCCAGCTGCGTTCTGCAGAGATCGAACTGAATGCCCGCATGGAAGCGCAGCAGTCCGCAGAGAATCGATTGCTGCAAGCCGCCAAACTTGCGGCGGTCGGTGAAATGGCGGCGGGCATTGCTCACGAATTGAACAACCCGCTTACCACGGTCACTGGTTTTTCCGAGATCGTCCTGGATGAACTCTCCACAGACTCGCCGCATCGTACCGAACTGGAAATGGTATTGCAGGAGGCAAGGCGTGCCAGCGGTGTGGTGCGCCGCCTGTTGGACTTCTCTCGTCAGGGAGAACGCGTCCGTGCCCGCGCCGATATCAACGAAGTGGTCAACGATGTAATTGCTTTAACTCGGCATCTTATTCTCACCAACGATGTGCTGCTCACGCTTGCGCTCGATGAGACGCTGCCGTGGATCTCCATTGACACAAACCAGATCAAACAGGTCCTGCTGAATTTGATCCACAACGCGCTTCAAGCCATGAAGGGCGGCGGCGAATTAACCGTCAGCACATACCCTGCCCGCCGCGAGGGGAGGGACTGGATCGTTATGAGCGTCAAAGACAGCGGCATGGGCATCTCTCCCGAAGATCAAAGCCGCATCTTTGAACCATTCTTCACCACGAAAGGAGATCGTGGCGGCACAGGTCTTGGGTTGTCCGTTACCTACGGCATTGTCACTGACCACGGCGGCACGATCGAGATATCCAGCGTGCCCGGTCACGGCTCCACCTTTGATGTCTGGCTGCCGCTCTAAACCGAACCTATGATGGAAACCCCTTTCGTATTTGTTGTGGACGATGAACCAGGCATTGCCTTGTTGTGCAACCGCCTGTTGACCCGCGCCGGCTATCAAGTTGAAACGGAGACCGATCCGCGCAAAGCCATTGAATACCTGAAGGAGCACAAGATCAACCTCCTGCTGGTTGATATCCGCATGCCCGAAGTGGATGGTTTTGAGGTCATTCAACATGCGCAGCGCCTCCAGCCGGACGCCGCGGTGCTGATCATGACGGGACACGGAACGGTGGAGACCGCGATTCGCGCGCTCCGTCAGGGCGTGGATGGCTTATTGCTCAAACCGTTCAGCCAGGGGAATGAGTTGATCGAAGCTGTCAAGCTCGCCCTCGCAGACAGCCAAACCAAACGCGATGCCGCCCGCACACAGGCGTTGCGGCCTTTGTTTTCCGTCACAGAAGCCCTGCTTTCGGAAACCCGCCGCGAGCCTTTGCTGGATCTTATCGTCAGCGCCATTTGCGGTCATATTCAATGCCCGCAAGCCGCCTGCTATCAACTTGACCTTGAGACAAAGGAGTATTCCCTGCTCGTATCACGCGGATTCGCCTCCACTCAAAAGCATTTGGATATGATTTCCCACTTAAGTGAATCGAGCACGCCTTTAATGATCAACGCCAGCGGACCGGGTTCCCCCGCGTTGAAAGCGCATCTTTCCGCGCTCGGGCTGGGTGCGGTGATTCTCGCGCCGATCAGCCGCCCGAACCTCCATATGGTGTTGTGCGCGGCGAGGACAATAGGCGAGCCGCCCTTCCGCGAATCGGACCTTGAAATGTTCCAAATATTGGCGCGCCAATCCATTGCGGCGCTGGAGAATGCGCGTTTGTATGCCGAGCAGCTGGATTATGTCCGCAAGGTGGAGGAGTCTCAAAAAGCCCTGCTGCAAGCTGAAAAGATGGCGGCTGCGGGGCGCTTGAGCGCATCCATCGCTCATGAAGTCAATAACCCTCTGCAGGCTGTGCAGAACTGTCTGCACCTTGCGGGGCGCGAAGACCTGCCCGAAGAAAAACGCAAGGAATATTTCGACCTGGCTCGTACCGAGCTGGAACGACTCATGCTTACCGTCCGCCGCATGCTGGATTTTTACCGTCCCGGTACAAGCTCCCTTGAAAAAGTGGATCTGGCTGAAATGCTGCAATACATCATTGCGCTGATGTCCAAACAGCTTACCGAAGCAAAAGTGAACGTGATTGTGGA
>JACZJB010000145.1 GCA_014860805.1 Anaerolineales bacterium | reverse complement strand
GCGTATATCCCGCAGCGTGAAGATGTGGACTGGCGTTTCCCGGTTACAGTCAGCGATGTGGTGATGATGGGACGTTTTGGTCAACTGGGATGGTTCCACCGCCCGTCGAAGATGGATAAAGAGCTTGTTCGCAAAAGCATGCAGCAAATGGGAATTGCAGACCTGGCAGAGCGTTCCATTGGTCAGCTCTCCGGCGGACAGCAGCAGCGTGTATTTTTGGCGCGCGCCATTGCACAGGAGCCGCATATCTTATTGATGGATGAACCGTTCACTGGTGTGGATGTGACCACACAGGAAACCACGCTCAACCTGCTGGATCATTTGCGCAGCCAGCATGTGACAACGATTGTCTCCACACACGATCTTAATTTAGCCGCCTCGCGTTTTGACCTTGTGCTTTTGATAAACCATAAACTTATTGCCTACGGCACACCGCGGGAAGTTTTTGTCCGCGGGAATTTGGCACAGGCTTTTGGAAACTCCCTTCTTGTTATGGAAAGCGGAATGATGCTGGTGGATGAATGCTGTCCACCGGATGAAGAACATCATCAACATGCGGAGGCGAAATGAGCTGGCTGCTGGCGCCCCTTGCGTATCAATTTATGCAGCGCGGACTGCTTGCTTCTGTCATTGTCGGTGTGCTGTGTGCAGTGATGGGAACGTATGTTGTTTTGCGCGGCATGGCGTTTCTCGGCGATGCAATGGCGCATGCCATTCTTCCAGGTGTTGCCATTGCTTACATCTTCAAAGGCGATCTATTGCTTGGCGCGGGAGTTGCCGCCGTGGCAGTTGCCCTGGCTATCGGGTTATTCAGCAAGGACGGCGCGGTAAAAGAGGATACCGCCATCGGCATTTTGTTTGCGGCGGCGCTTTCGCTTGGCGTGGCATTGATCAGTTCCATGCAAACCTATGCGGTGGATTTGTCTCATATTTTGTTCGGCAACGTGCTGGGAGTAAGCCCTTCGGATCTTTGGATGATCGCTGGGTTGAGTTTTGCAATTCTGCTGACAGTGGGATTGCTCTTCAAGCCATTCCTCGTCATTTCATTTGACCCGGTTCTCGCTGCGACCCTGCGCCTGCCAGCCGAACTATTGAGAAATCTCATGCTGGTGCTTTTAGCTCTGACGGTGGTGGTCTCTTTACAGACGGTGGGTGTCAGCCTCGCCGCGGCCATGCTCGTGACTCCCGCCGCTACAGCCTATTTACTGACTCGGCGTTTGTTTCCGATGATGCTTGTCTCGGCATTGATAGGGGCGCTGGCCTCCATTATCGGATTGTATTTGAGCTATTACTTTAATATCGTTTCAGGGTCAGCCATTGTTTTGACGGCCACTTTATTTTTTCTGCTTGCATTTTTGTGGAAACGTATACGCGGGGTGTAGTACTTTTTGGTGAACGGGTTTATCCCCCTTAAGTTCATTGTGTAAATGGCTCCTCTCCATATAATGAAACTACTTATTCATACAACCCAAAGGAGAAATAAACCATGGCACTTATTGAAACATCCATCAAGATCAACGCAACCCCCGAGAAGATCTTTTCCTACGTCTCAAGCCTGGACAGCTTAAAGAACGAGTATGTCGTTGGCGTCGAAGCGGATGGCCCGGTCAAGCTGGGTACGAAGATCAAGACCAAGGTCAAAGCAATGAATGGCGTTGAAAATGTCATCACTTCTGAGGTGATCGCTTATGAAGTCAACAAGTTGTTCGGAACCAAGACCTTTGCCGCTCCGCCCGCTTCGGATGTGGTCAGCACGTACATCCTCGAAGCGGATGGCAGCGGTACAAAAGTGACCATGCAGACTGAAGCTGTCTTGGTGCCTGCGGGAATGCCGTCCATGCCTGGGATGGAAGATATGATGAAGAAGCAAATGGTTGCTGGGTATGAGGCAGCTCTGGCAGCCTTGAAAAAGAAATTGGAAGGGTAAACAGGCTGAGGCGCGGAAAGAAGCGTTTTTGTCACATTGAAATTCCATCCTCCCGTTGAAATTTTCAACGGGAGTTTTTTTCCCTGTACGGTAGAATTATCCCCATGCGAAATCAAAATAAAATGACCCTGGCTTTTTTGCTGATTCTGCTTGTTTCGGCGTGTTCCTCCGCCAGCGCTACGGATGTGCCTTTGCCGCCGACGGAAACTCCCGCGCCGACAAATACTCCTGCGCTGCCGACGGAAACTCCCGCGCCGACAAACACTCCTGTCCCTGTGATGGAGCGCGCGCAGTATACGTTGAACACAACGATTGACTATGACGCGCATACAGTCAGCGTGGATGAGACGATTCTGTACCCGAATATGACGGGGAATCAGTTGAATACTCTGGTGATTGCAATTGTCCCCAACCTTTGGCAGGACAGTTTCAGCCTGACCGGTATTGCTATTGACGGGACACCGACTACAACATATTCCATTGCAGGTCAGAGACTCGATATTGCGTTGTCTTCTTTTCTGCCTGCGGGGAGTGTCATCGAGATCAAGATTCAATACACGCTTTCGCTTCCTTTCGCCGAACAGGAAGACCTGGGCATTTCACGTCCGCGCATTTATGGATATACCTCGCGCCAGCTGAATCTCACGAACTGGTATCCGTTCGTTGTGCCGTTCATCAACGGCGAATGGGTTTTGCATGAGCCCTGGTATTATGGCGAGCATCTTGTGTATGACGCGGCGGATTACGAAGTGACCGTCAAGTTTGCCGACCCTGCAACGGCTCCCATCGTCGCCGCCAGCGGAGTCCCTGAACAGCAGGCTGATTCCACCCGTTACACGATCACCTCCGCGCGGACCTTTGCTCTGGCTGCCAGCCGCGAATTCCAAGTCTCCAGCACGCAGGTAGGGGATATCAACATCTCCAGTTATTATTTCCCCTTCAATCAGGCGGGGGGACAGGCGGCGTTGCAAGCCACTGCAGAAGCGGTGCAGGTTTTTGGTCAAAAATTCGGGCCGTATCCGCATAAGTCACTTGCCATTGTGATGGGCGACTTCAATGACGGGATGGAATATTCCGCCTTCTTCTACCTTAGCAAGGACTTTTATAATTTGTATGACGGCACGCCGGCAAACTATCTCACTTTCGTAGCAGCGCATGAGACCGCGCATCAATGGTGGTTCGAGCAGGTCGCCAGCGACCAGGCTCTTCAGCCCTGGGTGGATGAGTCCCTTTGTGCATATTCCGAACGGATTTATTATGAAAGCGTCCACCCGGACCTGGTCAATTGGTGGTGGACCTATCGCATTAATTTTTATGAGCCGCAGGGTTTCGTGGATATCCCAATATATGAAGGGCAGGGCTTCCGTCCATATACCAATGCGACATATTTTCAAGGCGCGAAGTTCCTTGAAAAACTTCGCGAACGCATTGGTGATGAAGCATTTTATGCCTTTCTCCAGGATTATCTCGTGCAGGGACGCGGTAAGATCGTCACTGCCAACGACTTCTTCCGCATCCTCAGCCAGCACACGGGCGCCGATTATTCCGACCTCGTCCGCCAATACTTCCAGAACATATACCAATGATCCGCTACCTATCCCGTATCACATACTATGCATTGATGATAGCATTTCTGTCTGCCTGCGCATCCCCAACCCCAACGCCGCAGCAGAATTTCGCTCCATTTATTCTTGTAACCCAGGACCCGAACGCATCGCCGACGCTCACGCCGTTTCAGCCTTCGGGTGAGATCAACACACTTCCTGCGACGTTTACCCAGGCACCGCCAGCCACGGCGACAGCGACCATTACGTTGACTCCACCCCCAACGAGCACTGCGCCTCCTCCGCCGCCGACATCTGATTCTGTACCCCCGGCAAATCCTCCGCCTTCAACATCGTCCCGCACAAATTACATCCTTTACTCCACATTGGATTTTGCAGGCAAAACGGTCTCCACTGAACAGACGATTCGCTATTACAACAACACAGGCGTTTCCCTTTCAGAGATCGTGTTTTCCGTGCAGCCGAATCGATACGGCAACGCTTTCATCCTGAATTCCATTTCACAGGACGGGTTCTCTTTAACTTCATACTCGCTCAACGGTCAACGCATGACCGTGAGCCTGCCTCAGCCTTTGGCGCCAGGTTCCGCCACGACCTTTGCCTTGAATTTCAAACTGAACATTCCCCAAAAGGCGGCTGACGGAGTCTTTGGATATGACTTCAACCAGATCAACCTTGTGGATTGGTATCCCTTCATTGTTCCGTATCAAGGCGGCTGGGTGTTGTACGACCCCATGCCATGGGGAGAGCATCTTGTCTATGATTCCTCTGATATTGAGTTGAATCTCAAAAAGGATTCGGATATCACCATTGCAGCAGGCGCAACTCCCGACCAGAACGGCGATTGGACCCGCTACCGTATGTACGGCGCGCGCACCTTTGCCTTATCTGCCAGCGACGAATTTCTCGTCTCTGAATCAACCATTGGGAATGTTGTCGTCCGTTCCTATTATTTTGACGGGTACAAAACGGGCGGGGATGGTATCTTAAATTTGGGGACGCAGGCGGTTGGAACCTTTGCGGCGCAATTTGCCCCATATCCGCATCAAACGCTTGCGATCGTCCAGTCTGATATGCATGACGGCATGGAATATGACGGGGTGGTCTTCCTCGCAACGGATTTTTACGGTCAATATACGGGCGGATCGCGCGGAAATCTGGCGACGATTGGTGTGCACGAGATCGCACATCAATGGTGGTATGGACTGGTAGGTAATGACCAGGCGATTGAGCCCTGGCTGGATGAAGCGCTGGCAATTTACAGCGAACGTATCTTTTACGAAAATAATTACCCGGCCAATATCAGTTGGTGGTGGCAATTCCGTGTGGACTATTTCAAGCCGAGCGGCTATGTGGATACCAGCATCTACAACGGCGGATCTTTCCGTTCCTACACAAACGCTGTTTATCTTAACGGCGCGCATTTTATGGACGATCTCCGCCAACGGATGGGGTATGGAAATTTCTCCAAATTCCTCAAGGAATATGCCAGGCGTTATTCCTATGGTCATGCCACTTCAGCGGATTTCTTTGCGCTGGCGCGTGAGACGGTCAATGTGGATATCAGCGATCTATTAAGAAATTATTTTGCGGGTTCGTATTGATCAGGATTTTGTCATTGCAAGGCGGTGTTGGTACGTCTCGCAGTGACGGCAGGGAATTCCCATGAACCGACCCTACACATTTATCAACGTTGCCATGACGGCTGATGGAAAAATAGATACGTTTGAGAGAAGGGGCTCCGCCATTTCTTCCAAACGGGATAAAGAACGTGTGGATCAACTGCGCGCTGCGGCAGACGGAATCCTTGTCGGGGGGAAAACGCTTCTCGAAGAACAGCCCAAACTCACAGTTAAATCTGAGGCGCTGCGTGAGGAAAGAGTCAAGCGCGGAGTTTCGCCGAATCCCGTTAAAGTGGGAGTGGCTACGAGCGTAGCGAATGCGGATATTTCCCCCGACTCAGATTTTATTAAGGCAGGTCCTGCGCGAGTCGTAATATTTACAACTTCCCAAACATCTATAATGAAACTCGAGGGTCTGCGCGCGCTGGGTGTTGAGGTGTTTGTGCATGAATCCCCGCGTGTTGATTTGAATAAGATGATGGTCACGTTGAAACAAGTCGGCGTGGATCATTTGATGGTGGAAGGCGGCGGGACGATAAATTTTGAGCTGATGCGCCTGCGTTTGGTGGATGAATTGATGATCTATGTTGCGCCGATGGTCTTTGGCGGCGCGCATGCCCCCACACTTGCGGACGGTCTCGGCCTCCCGCGTGATGCTGCCATCGGGATGAAATTGATCGATGTTGAAAAATGGGAAGATGGCGGGGTCTTCCTGCGATATAAATTTTCTTAAACACTTCCATTGTGTTTGAGCCTATAAAAGAGGAAACCATGTCTGGATTTACGCACGAACAAATCGAACTGCTTTTGGAAGAGGACTGCTGCCACGAGTGCGAGGGGTACGGCGAGGATAAAATTTGCGTACACATTGAAGCGATTGCAGAATTGCCGTCACGTTTTGGCGATTTCCATATTGTCGCTTTTTCAAACAATAAAGACGGCAAGGAACATGTCGCCATCATCAAGGGCGAGGTGCTTGGCGCGGAGGATGTGCCTGTGCGTTTGCACTCCGAATGTCTGACGGGCGATGTGATCGGGTCGCTGCGCTGTGATTGCCGCGACCAGCTTGAAGCTGCGTTGAAAAAGATCGGCGAAATGGACAAGGGGGTTGTGCTGTATCTGCGTCAGGAAGGGCGTGGCATCGGTCTCACGAACAAGATCCGCGCCTACAGTTTGCAGGACGCAGGGCTTGATACCGTGGAAGCGAATCTCGCCCTCGGCTTCCGCGATGATGAACGCGATTATGCTGTTGCCGCGCACATGCTGCACTCGTTGAAAATTCAATCCATTCAACTCATGACCAACAACCCGAAGAAGATTGACCAGCTTACCCTGCATGGTGTCAAAGTCAACAAACGCCTGCCGCATATTTTGCCGAGCAATGAACATAACCGTTTTTATCTCGAAACCAAAGCCGCCAAATCCGGACACATGATCGACTTTCGCGGCAAGGAACACCTGCCCGAACAAAGCGAACCCACCATTGTGCAGGGAATGAACGAGACGCAGATCAAAGCTTTATATGAATAAGACAGTCGTCATTACCGGCGCAACAGGCGTGCTTGGAAATCTCGTCGCAAAAACGTTTGCCGAGCGCGGCGAAAACATTGTTCTATTGGACCGCAATCAGGAAAAATTGGATTCCCTGACCGCGGATTTGAATCTGCCCTCGAACAGAATCCACACCCAGGTCATTGACCTGCTCGATGCGCAGGCGCTTCACGACTCAGCCGAAGCGGTTCATTCCAAATTTGGCAATGTCCACGCTTTGATCCACCTTGTCGGTGGATGGGTGGGCGGAAAGACAATTCCCGAATCATCACGCGATGATCTTGAATCCATGCTCAACCAGCATGTGTGGACAACATTCCATCTCTTCCGGTCCTTTGCCCGGCATATCGCATCAAGCGGGTGGGGACGGGTCATCATCATTTCCAAGCCTGAGACGGTTAACCCTTCGGCGAAGTCCGCAGTTTATACTGCCGCCAAATCTGCACAAGAGAGTTTGGCGTTGACTCTGGCGGAAGAATACAAAGACAACGGTTTGACCGCGAACATCATTCATGTAAAAGCGATTGACGTTAAAGGGGATGGAAAGGGGACATCCCCGTCGGAAATCGTCTCAGCCATGCTGTACTTGTTTTCGGAAGAAGCAGACAAGGTCACCGGGATGCGAATTCCACTGTATAAATAGAAAAGCTACTAGCTTAGCAAAAATGCCAAAGAGACACGAAGTTCTCTGTGGCATTTTTGCTTTTTTTGCGGGGAAAGCGTCGTTCAGGGTTAAAAAGGACAATTCCATAGCAAATTTGAGGCTTTTTCATAAAAAAAACGGCTCCAGGCATTGACTAATCTAAAAAATATATTAGAATTCCATTAGCCCTTTCAATTTTGAAAGCTGTCTGTAAGTTGTTTGCAAGGATTTTTTTTACCCTTGTTTAAAAACATATTTTGTAATGAAAATGCAATCTTATTTTGAAAAAAATCAGGATTGCAGCCATTGATAAGTATTAAGGATAATAGAAAATGAAGAGCAGAGTTCAGCAATTGGCAGAAAAAATAGGCATGACCTATGATGAATTTATCGGTGAGATGCGCAAGAGGGGCTGCAGCGAACCAACCGCCATCAAAATCTGGAATGGCGAGTACGAAAAATTTGATAACTATGAAGATAACAACATTCAGTTGAGTAATTTACGCAAAGCGGCGGCGGTATTAACGGTAGGCACAGGCACACTTATTCCGGACTAGGTATCTTTCCTGAGAAATCAGGCGTAATAGTTGTCTTCTTCCATATAAAGAAAAGCGAGGAAAAGAGAAATGAAATATCAATGGATTACCAAAGTCTCATCAGCATTATTGATTGTGATGCTGGCTGTGGCAGCGCTGCCAATTCAGACCACCCGGGCAGCCGGGGGGGCTCCAACAAGGTTTTACTTGCAGAATGCTGCAGCGGCTGTGACGACGGCTACTCGGGGAGCCTGGGACAATACTAGCGGTTTAGTGACTCGTGCTATGTCCACCACGAAATCTGGCGCGATAGCAACCGTTGCTGTTGCAGAGACGAGCAATATTAATAACTACGATGTCCTGATGTTGAAATTCATTAGTGAGCCTATACCTGCCCAGACGATTGCCGCAGGATCAACGCTTAATTGGGTGATTGGATCACAGGAAAGTAATGCCGCTGCGAATAATGTCTTCCATGTACATGCATACGTAGTGAGTAATGATGGAACTACATTGAGGGGAACTCTGCTGAATAATAATATTGATGGTGGGGAATGGCCGACTACGGCCCAAGGAGATGCGCCTTCAGGCGCGAAGTCATTAACTTCAGTAACTGCTCAGGCAAATGACCGTATTGTTATAGAAATCGGCTATCAGGCACAGAATAATTCCACCACTTCCCGCACAGGCACTCTTTGGTATGGTGGTACGGGCGGCGATTTAACAGTAGGTGGCGATGAGACAAACTTAACTGGTTGGTTTGAGTTTAGTCAGGATCTGTTCCCACTTAACACCACGACTGCTGGGGTAGCGACGGCAATTGCTGCTGATTCAAGTGAGATAGATGTTTCCATGCCATACGTGGATGATGGCAATGCAAATAATAATTACACTGTCCAATATTGCTTGACATCAGCGAATTGCCCAGTTTCAGGTTCGTGGATTAACTGGGTTACTGGTGCATCTCATACAGTCTCTCCATATACTACGACTATCAACAACCTACTGGCGGCCACAAGTTACGATGTTCGTGTTACCTATAATGATGCTGATGGTGTAACTGGAACAAATCCACGGACCATAACCAATGTCGTTACTCCGGCTTGCGGTTCTTCTTATACGTATACTGCTCCTGCTGGTAATGATCGTGTCGTTGTAGTAGTTGTTAGCGAAGAAGGCGGAAATACTCCTTCTAATGTTCAGATTGGAGGCGCGCCAGCTATCCTCATCGCTACAGCAGTTAATACCTCTGGAAACGATGCAAGAATATATACAGGCTACCGGGTAATCGGCACCTCTGCAGTCCCACAGTCTATGAATATCACAGCTACCAACGGTGAGTGTTTCTTTGCCAAGACCTATGAGAACATCAACCAGAACGCTGGAACGGGTGCATCCTTTACTATTAATAGTGTCGCAACGGCCATAGTAAATAATGGCATCACAACAACCTCAACGGAAGTCTTTAATGCACCCTCTGGAGTAATCAACAATCTTGCGGGCGGGCAGGTGATCTACGCGATTAATATGAATGATGGTAATGCAGATAATCAGGTTCCAACCGGCACGTCTGCAGTGTGGGGATTCAGTGAGCTTTTTGATAGATACGCAAGTGTCGATGGAAATCGTACTGCTGTTGGTGAAGCCACAACCACAGTTGCTGGTTCAGCTACAGTAAGTGTTGCTGATGGAACACCAGCTCATAACCGCTCGGCTATGGTAGCCTTTGCGTTGAATCCTGGCCTTGCAACACCTACTCTCTCGATAACCAATTCCCCTGTTACCTATAACGGTTTACAGCAGGCCGCTACTGTAACCTGCTCAAGCGGCGGCGCGGTCAGCAATATTCTTTACGCCGGTTCGCCCACCGTTCCGACGAACGCAGGCACGTATGCAGTTACAGCAGACTGCGCGGCAGTACCGGGCTTTTCAGCTCTCACCAATGCATCTGCTGGCAATTTCGTTATCAACCCAGCCACCCCAACCGCTTCGATCACCAACAGCCCAGTGACATATAACGGTTTAGCTCAGACCGCGACAGTGGCCTGTCTAGGTGGCGGCACGGCTACTCTGGCAAGCGGCGGAACGGGCACCAACGCTGGCTCATATCCGGCCACGGTTAACTGTGCCGCGAGCGCCAACTACACTGCGGCAACTGGCCTTGCAGCAGGCAACTTCGTTATCAACCCAGCTACTCCAACTGCTTCAATCACCAACAGCCCAGTGACATATAACGGTTTGGCTCAGACCGCGACAGTCGCTTGTTTGGGCGGCGGCACAGCTACTTTGGCAAGCGGCGGAACGGGCACCAATGCCGGTTCGTACCCGGCCACGGTCAACTGTGCCGCGAGCGCCAACTACACTGCGGCAACTGGCCTTGCAGCAGGCAACTTCGTTATCAACCCAGCCACCCCAACCGCTTCAATCACCAACAGCCCAGTGACATATAACGGTCTGGTTCAGACCGCGACAGTCGCTTGTTTGGGCGGCGGCACAGCTACCTTGGCAAGTGGCGGCACGGGCACCGACGTTGGTTCATATCCGGCGACGGTTGATTGTGCTGCGAGCGCCAACTATGCAGCAGCTACAGGCCTGGCGGCTGGTAATTTCGTCATCGACTCAGGAACTCCAACAGCATCGATCACCAACAGCCCGGTGACATATAACGGCTTGGCTCAGACTGCAACGGTGGCATGTTCAGGAGGCGGCGCGGCTACTTTGGCAAGCGGTGGTACGGGTACCAATGCCGGTTCATATCCGGCAACAGTGGACTGTGCCGCGAGTGCCAACTATGCGGCAGCCGCTGGTCTTTCGGCAGGCAACTTTGTCATTGACCCGGCTCCCCAGACCATCAATGTCACTATGAATGCTCCTGCCAGCGCATCCAACGGCTCTACTTTTGATGTAGCGGCAACCGCCACCTCCGGGTTGCCAGTCACCATCACTACTTCCGGCAGCTGCTCTGGCGGCGACACAGACGGTGATGCGACCATCACCATGACCAGCGGCAGCGGCACATGCACCGTTTCCTACAACCAGGCTGGCGACAGCAATTACGCGGCTGCTCCGCAGGTTCAGGAAAATGTGAACGCAACGGAAGGACCATCCTTCACCAGCGCGAACAATACCTCCTTCGATATGGGCTTCCCCGGTTCGTTTACAGTTACGGCCGTTGGCAACCCGTCCACGATGACGATCATTTCAGCTGGCGCACTGCCCAGCGGCGTCACCCTTACAGATAATGGTGATGGCACCGCTTCGCTCGCAGGCACACCTGCCGCCGGCACGAATGGAACATACAACCTGATCTTCACAGCCGACAACGGCGTGGCTCCCAATGGCCTCCAAAACTTTACATTGATCGTCAGAAACGGTCCGATCGTTGCGCCAAATGGTGTGAACTCAATTCCTGACACAGGAAATGGAAGCGTCAGTGAGAACGAGTCGATCATCGACACGCTTGGGATCACCCAATTGACCGTTGAATTCAGTCAGGATGTGTATGACCCGGCTGGCGATACCGACCCGGATGATGTCACCAACCCGGCCAATTACGTACTTGTCCGCAGTGCCACAGGCACATTTGCAACCGTCAGTTGCGCGGGCGGACCTGTTGCCCCTGACATAACCATCTCGGTGGACTCTGTCACGTACGATAATGGCGGCGGATCAGGCCCGTTCATTTCCACACTTTCGATCAATGGCGGCTTGCCGCTCAATGTGGTCGGGTTCTATCGCCTGTATGTATGCGGAACGACTTCGATTGTGGATGCGGTCAACCCGAACCTTATCCTGGCAGGAAACGGAACCACACCCGGAACAGACTTCCAGCGTAACTTCCGCATTGCGACGCAGGTAGCAGCTGGCGGCGGTGGAGGTGGCGCATCCAGCGCCTCTCAGACTTTGGTCACCAGCAGTTTCCTCATCCCTGTGACGGGCTTCGCCCCGAATCAGGTCACGACCCTGCCTGCCCAGCCTGCGGATAAAGCTTACACATCCATGGGGCAGATGACCATCGAAATTCCGACTCTTGGAATTAAATTCCCGATCGTTGGCGCAAGCATCACCAATAAGACCTGGGATCTGACCTGGCTGAAAAACAGCGTGGCGTATTTGGAAGGATCCGCTTACCCGACAACAGCCGGTAACACGGTACTGACCGCGCATGTGCAGGATGCCAACAAAAACCTTGGACCATTCTCGGATATCAAGGGACTGGAGGCCGGACAGTACATCTATATCCATGTAAACGGACAGACCTATGTTTATCAAGTGCAGGAGAATCAGAAAGTCCTGCCGACCAGCATATCGAAGATCTTCAAACATGAAGAGGATTCGTGGATCACTCTCGTGACCTGTGAAGACTACAATGCGAAAACCGGCTTATACTCCAGCCGCCGCATGGTGCGGGCAGTGTTGATCAGTGTCATCCCTGCGAAGAAGTAAGTTGTTTCAATGAAAAAAGCTGGGCGGCGCCATGGCGCCGCCCAGCTTTTTTGTTTTCATGCTACACTCTTTCAATCGCGTATCCATTTTTTGTTGGCAGGGTTTACTGGTACACCATGCAGATAGTATCTAAACTTCCTTTTTGGCTAAAACTTTTATACGGCTCCGGTGATTGGGGGATCGCAAGTATTGGGATGATGCGCTCGATCTTTTACGCGCTCTATCTGACAGATGTGGTTGGCATCGAACCAAGGCTTGCCTCCGTAGGCGCGCTGGCAGGGATTATCTGGGATGCCGTCAACGACCCGATCATTGGGACGCTCAGCGACCGCATGAAATCAAAGCTTGGACGCCGCCGTCCTTTCCTTCTGTGGTTTGCCTTTCCATTTGGATTGAGTTTCGTTATGTTATGGTCTGCTCCGAATTGGGAAAGCCAGGTCGGCCTGCTGATTTACGTGACTCTCGCTTTTATGATTTCAGACACGCTTACCACTCTCGTCGCAGTGCCGTATCTTTCCCTTACCCCTGAATTGACTCAAGATTACGACGAACGCACTTCGCTTTCGAGTTTCCGCACAGTGTTTCAGTTGTTGTCCGCTATGACGGTGGTCATTACCGCTCCCATGATCGTGGATACGGTCATTATTAATGGCGGCTCACAGCAGCAGGGATTCATTGCAGCCGGCGCGGTCTTTGGCGCCATTGGTTCGCTTCCGCTTTTCTTCATTGGATTGTTCGTGCGCGAACGGTTTGCATCGGAGGTACAGGAACAGGAAGCGATCCCTTTCAGCAAAACCCTGCGCCTAGCATGGGAGAACGTTCCTTTTCGGTATGCGGCGGGAATTTACATGTTCAACTGGTCGGCAGTGGACATGGTTGCCATTACTTTTCCATTCTTTTTATTATATTGGGTGGCCCAGGGGGATTTACTTGCGAAGATCACCATCTTCGGCGTTGACCTCGCCCTTGAGTCCGCATTCTTCGGCGTGATGATGCTGGTGTGCGTGTTGTTCGTTCCGTTCTGGCTCTGGTTCGCAAAACGGCGTAACAAGATTCAAGCCTATATTATTGGCATGTCCGTGTGGATCATTGTGCAAGGAATGATCTTCACCATCCAGCCGGGGGATATCGCCTGGCTGTTAACCATTGCTGCGCTGGCAGGCATAGGTGTCTCTGCTGCTTATATTTTGCCTGATTCCATCTTGCCCGATGTCATTGAATGGGATGAACTTCGCACAGGCCGCAGGCAGGAGGGGATTTATTACGGCATCCGTACTCTCATCCGCAAATTGACGGGCGCGGGAGTCATCTTCCTCACCCTGCAAATTTTAGGCTGGTCAGGCTATCAAGCTCCGCCCGTAGATTCAACTCAATTCACCCAGCCCGATTCAGCCTTGCTTTCCATTCGCTTGATGGTTTCATTCATTGGCATGGCCATTTTGCTGGGGACGATCATTCTTGCGTGGTCGTATCCGCTGACCCGTGAAAAATACGCGAGAATTCAGATGCTTCTAAAACGACGGCGCGAACAGATAAAAAATAGAGCGGACGTATCCGCTCTACCTTAATCTTCGGCACGCTCAGGACATGCCCGGTTCCTGAAACTTATATCATCGTCGGCTCTTCGTATTTTCCAAACACCTTCGTCATCACCCCAACGATTTCGCCCAACGTGCAATACGCATGGACACATTCCATGATGTAC
>JACZJB010000144.1 GCA_014860805.1 Anaerolineales bacterium | reverse complement strand
TTCCCCCTGCGGGGACGATGCGGGCGGGGCGAGAGGCGTTTGTGTGGGGGAGGGAGTCTCTGTGGGCGTTGGAATCGGTGTGGGAGTTCCAAATGTCACCCGCAGGGGGAATGAACATCCAAAAAGTACGAGGGAAAATGCAACTAAGACTTTTTTCATCTTACAGGAATGTATGCGCACAATCATAATGACCTTGCTATAATAAGACAAGTTATTTGGAGAAGAAAAAAATGAAAAACACATTTAGCACGATCATGTCCATTCTTATTTTGGCGGTGCTGGCAGCAGGCGTCTATTTTATCGTACAGACGGTGCGCGAGAGCGCCGCGGCTGCGACGGCTCCCTTCCAGCAGGTGAACCAGGCAAACGAGTCGCTGCAGACTCAGGTGGCGCAGTTGATGAATCCCACGCCTACGATCATCCCTGACCCGGTCACCTATATCAATGAGATCCGTGCGCTGGCTCGTTTGGAGACGATTCAATACAGTATTGAAAAGGTGATCACTGCCGAAATTGGGCAGGGGACATTTGGTTTTGCGTTTGGCGACAAACTTTTATTCGTGGCTCACGGCATTGTGATCGCGGGCATTGACATGGAAAAAATGCAGCCGAGCGATATGCGTATGGAAAACGGTGTGTTGTATGTGCGCCTGCCTCCCACGGAGATTTTTATTGCGACGCTCGATAATGAAAAATCCTATGTCTATGACCGCGATACGGGTTTGCTTACCAAAGGTAATGTAGACCTTGAGACAATTGCCCGCCAGTCGGCAGAGGATGAGATCCGCAAGGCTGCGTTGGAAGATGGCATCCTTGCACAGGGTGAGGCGAATGCTGAAGCCTACCTGATCAAATTTTTCAACGCTCTGGGCTTTAAGAATGTTCTGTTCGACAGCGGCTTTTAGAATATCAGCTTAATTTAAACCTCCCCGAAAATACTTTCGGGGAGGTTTTTTTATTCTTTGTTCAACCTCAACGCCACCACTTCATTCCATACCAAAATAGCAAGCAGGAAAATATAAAATGCCGCACCTTTGAGCGCGAAGGCGGGAGCGGCAAGCGCCAGCGTCAGCCAGGTGTATGTGGAAAGATTTTTCCATTTTTCGTTTTTACGGAAGGCAAAACCAAGCACGATCATGGCAGGGAAAAGGGTCAGACCCAGCAGCACAAAGGACAGATCGTGTAATCGTCCATGCCAGGTGGCGGGAGTGGTGCGGATGGTCGGGTCTGTGGTGAATGCCAAAGCGGCGAGGGCCAGACCAGCAAAAATAAACAGGGTCGTTCCCACTTTGGAGGCAGGGGCAGGCTTCAAGTCCAGAAAGAGGCGGAAGGCGAGCAGAGCCATCAGAATCCCGCTGATGATGAAAGTCGCTGTCATCACCCAGCCATAATTTCCAAGTGCGAGTCCGCTGGGCCAGTCAAAGGTTGGGTCGTTGATGGGATGCCAGCCGAGGCTTTTTAGAAAATCATATTTTACAAATGTAAGCACGGTTAAGACGCCTGCAAAAAGAACGGGACCGAGTAAAAGGATTCGTTTCATCCCCCAATAATAACAGCCCCGCAAACGCGGGGCTGTTGATTTCTTCTTTGTTCAGGGCTGGAGATCTTTTCTAGTAGCGGTTCCGCCCGCCGCCGTCGCGATTTCTGTCGAAATTACGAGGGCGTTCTTCACGGGGCTTGGCAACATTGACGGTAATTGCGCGTCCCATGAAGTCCTGTCCATTGAACATGCTGATGGCTTTTTGCGCTTCTTCGGCAGTTGCCATTTCGACAAATCCGAAACCTTTGGCGCGTCCTGTTGCGCGGTCTTTGATCAGAGCAACAGAGGTGACGTTTCCAGCCTGGCTGAAGTGAGCCTGGAGCTCATCTTCAGTAGCGGCGTAGGGCAGGTTGCCTACATATAGCTTGTTTTCCATCTCTTCTCCAAATGTGTCAACGTTCCAGCCTGAACGTAGGCAAAGTTTATCATGGATTAATACAAAATGAGAAATAAAAATGGACGGAAAACAACCGCTTCTTTCTTAACGTCTACCTGCTCCACCCGCCCGGCAGACGCATCACTCCGACATATACCAGCAGCAAGGCGCCGAGGATGCAGAACAAGGTGTTCCGAAAGCGGATGGTATCGGCGGCGTTTTTCCAGCGCGCAGGCAGGTGCGCCACCACGGCGGCGATGATCATGGTGGTGGCATGTTCAATGCGGAACATGGGAAAGCCGACCCCGGCAAGACCTGTCCAGATCATGAGGATGAGTCCGATGGTGACTTGCAGGTCAAGCAGACCGCTGAAACCGGAAGCGAGTCCACGGTCCATGCTTTTGAATTCTCCACCGCGCAGCCAGCCAAGCGCAAACTTGACGATGGCGATCACGGCGACGAGCACGATCAGCCAGCGAAGGAATGAGTGGGCAATGAGCAAGATAAGCATATTAAATCTCCATTTTATTTTTTATCAAACTCTGAGAGTCTCTAGGGTTTACGTATGGGTTTATAAGACGAAAGGAATGATGCCTTTTCTGTCTGCGGGAAAATCCTTGAACTTTTCACGATACCATGCCAGTGTACGGATGCTGCGCGTACTTAAGTAGGCAGTGATGAAGATCAACACCAACAATGCTCCTAAATGACGCGAGAGCAGGAAAATTCCCAGCCAGGTGATGATCTCAAAAAGATAGTGCGGACAGACGACGTAATCAAACAATCCGCCGGATGGGATTTTGTATTCCATGGAATCTTTTCTCAACTCAGCCAGTCTCTTGTGCTGAATAAAATTGCCGATAATGCCGAGAACGAAGAGTGCCATCCCAAGGTAAAACCATGTATCCATGGTCTGCAATGGCATGCGGTTGAGCCAGCCGATGATGAAAGCCGCAAGAGAATAAAAGCCTGCGATCATCAAGGTGGTGAACACGCCAATGGGTCCCGAATATTTATGCACAAAAAGTGACTCAAGGACTCGCTTGGCGAAGTGAATGAATACCGATGCAAAGACGATCCATTGAATAGTCGTCGGGCTGGAAAGATACGACAGAGCCGAAACCACCAGAGCAGCCAGCGGAGCGGAGTATAAGATCACCATCCCCGCCCGTGTGGAAATTCCGCTGGCCGGGCGAAACTTGCTATACGCCATCATCGCCCGCCCAAAGTATTCCAGCGGTCCCACGGAAATTGCTGCCAATGCCAGAAAGGCATAGATGATGGTGTTGCCAATTGTCCACTCAGGAAATATCATGCATGTACCTCGTCCGTCGCATTATACAGCATAGACTTCATCCCTTATAATTCAACTGAAATTTCCCTGGAGGAACCATGACCTATACAACAGTATTAACAGAAATTCGCGGACGTGTGGGCATCGTCACGCTCAACCGCCCGCAGGCGATGAATGCATTCAATATACTCATGCTGAATGAGTTGTTCGATGCGCTCGAAGCCTTTGACAAAAATGAAACCATCGGCGCTTTGATCGTCACAGGCAATGAAAAAGCATTTGCCGCAGGCGCGGATATCAAAGAGATGGCGGATGCTACTCCCGTTCAAATGATCACGGAAGGGCGTGTGGAGGTATGGGATCGAATCCGCCAGATCAAGAAACCGGTCATCGCAGCGGTATCAGGCTGGGCATTGGGAGGCGGATGCGAGTTTGTTCTTTCATGCGACATGGTCATCGCATCCGAGTCTGCCAAGTTTGGCCAGCCTGAAATCACCATCGGCGTCATCCCCGGCGCGGGCGGCACACAGCGTCTCGCGCGGCTGATCGGCAAAAACCTCACCATGGAAATGGTCATCAATAACCGCACACTTTCTGCAAATGAAGCGCTGCAATTTGGCCTGGCGAATCGTGTGGTGCCTGTGGATGGGTATCTCGATGCGGCTGTTGCCTTCGCGGAAGAGGTCGCCTCGCGCGCGCCAATGGCTGTGCGCATGGCGAAGGACGCCGTCAATGCCGCGTTTGAAACCACACTCACTGAAGGACTCAAAGCCGAGAAACGTAATTTTTATCCGCTGTTTTCTACGGAAGATCAAAAGGAAGGCATGCAAGCCTTCATTGAAAAACGTAAACCGAACTGGAAAGGGAAGTAGGATTGCCCGCTTCTTTCTCTGAACTAAAAACTGCTTTTTCCAAATTGAACCTGAGCAAACACCTTGTGATTGCCCACGCATCTCTGCGTGCCTTCGGTTCCGTGGATGCAAATGACATGCTCTCCGCATTGCTGGATTCCACGCGCGGGATCATCATGCCGGCATTTACGTACAAGTCCATGTTGAACCCGGAAGTGGGACCGCCCAAAAACGGAATCACCTACGGCAGCCAAACAGACTTGAATAAAATGGCGGAACCCTTCCATCCCGATATGCCCGTTGACCCGTTAATGGGCGTTCTGCCCGAAGTGCTGCGCAAACATCCGAAGGCGAAACGCTCCATGCATCCCATCCAATCATTTGCGGGAATTAATGCGGATGCGATCCTCAACACGCAGACGATCTACGAACCGTTCGCTCCCATTGCCGCGCTTGCCGAACAGGATGGATGGGTTCTGCTGCTGGGCGTGGATCACATGGTCAACACCAGCATTCACTACGGAGAAAAACTGGCGGGACGCAAGCAGTTCATCCGCTGGGCGTTGATGATGGATAAAGTGGTTGAATGCCCCGGCTTTCCCGGAGACTCGGAGGGATTCAATGCCATTGCCCCTCTCGTGGAAAAATATACGCGCCGCGTGGAAGTCAACGGCGCGCTGGTGCAGGCAGTTCATTTGAAGAGTTTAATAAAAGTTGTGATCGATATGATCTACGAAAACCCCTACGCTTTGTTATGCAACCGAAAGGACTGTGAACGCTGCGAGGCGGTTCGCTACGGATAATAGTAGGGGCGAGGTCACCTCGCCCCTACATTTCTTATATTCCCTTTTCCTTCAACCAGTTTAATATTCTCTCGGCAACCGGCTTCCAGCCTGTTTCGAGCATCATATCGTGCGCCATGTTCGGGAAGATCTCACCCTGCGTGTTGTAGGCTTTGGCTGTTTTTTCCACATCGCCATTGGAGATGACAGTATCGTCCCTTGCGCCAAGGACAAGCAGCGGTGTCTTCACTTTTTTTGTATTGACAAGATTCAGCCCAAGCAGGTCCAGGTACATGCGGAATGATTCGTCGTTCATGCTGGCGTGATATTTGAGCAATTGTTCGCGGGGAATGTCATGTGAGAAAAATGCCCAGCGTGTGCTTTCGGACGTTTCCACCACAGGCGCAAGGCGGAATTGAGTGAGGATCTTCAACAAAGTCAACGGACTATGCTTGAAGACCAGCCAGGTTCCATGCCAAACACCGTAGGGAGGCGCGGGAGCAAGCAGGACTCCTGCAGGGGTATTGTTTTGTTCGAGATACTTCTGGACGATGAATCCGCCCATGGAGTGACCGACCAGCACCGGGGGAGTCGGAAGCGCGTTTGTCACTTCCGCCACATCGCGGACGTAGTCCATGATACTGCTTCCCGCAATTTTCCCTTCGCTGTTTCCATGCCCGCGCAAACTCAACGCAGTGACGTGGTAGCCCTGCTCCGCAAAATAAGGCAGAAAGAACTCGTCCCAGCACCACGCGCCATGCCACATGCCGTGGACAAAAAGCAAAGGCGTTTGATGTGTTTGAACTTTCGGCATGCGGGTGATGGTTTCGAGTTTCATGTGGATTCCTTTGTGATTACTTCAGGGGAAACATGGTTTCCAATGCGCGCCAGACTTCATCCCGCCAGCAGGTGTAATTATGCCCGCCGACAAATTCGCGGTAGGTGACATTGTATCCGTTCTCTTGCAGCAACGGCTGCAAGCGGCGATTATCTTCAAGCAGCCAATCGTAGTGACCGATGTCCATCCAGATTTTTATATCGCGGCTTTGCTTTGCGCGGATCAAATCCACGGCGGCGAAATCACGTCCTTCGGATTCAAAGACCCCGGACTGACTGATGACCTTGCCGAAGATATCGGGCATGCGCAAACCCGTGTAGATGGACATCAGTCCGCCGAAGGATGCGCCCAGCACGCCGTACGCGCCGCGATTCTTTTTGACATCCAGCAGGTTCAACTTCTTTGCTGCAAACGGAAGAATGGAATGTTCAATCGTCATCAGGGTCGCATCGGAGCAGGCGTATTCCACGCCGCGATTTTTTCCGCCGTTTTGGAGGAATGCCATTGCGATCGGCTGGATGCGCTTTTTGTAGATGAGATTATCGACGATGACATGGAGCATGGCGCGCTGGAGATAATCCACGCCATCGTAGACGAGCAGCAGCGGCACAGGTTCTTTGACAGGCGGCTGATACAAATGGATTTCACGCCTGCCCTCGTCTTCGATCATCCACGAATCCACGAAGTGACGGGTGACTCGTCCGCGCGGAACACCTTTGCGCTTTTCTGCCAGTGATGTGGCGCGCGCTTCGGGCATGTAAAAGAAATGGTTGTAATGCCCGAAACCATCGTAGGTTGTGTTTTTGTTCAACGGGTCTTTCACACGTTTTTTTGTGCGCGGATCGTAAAAAGAATATTCGAGATAGGCAGCAGGGTCGAGTTCGGTGGAATATGCCCACAGTTCGGGCGCGGCTCGATTCATCTTTTGCGGGGCATCCTCCCAAAAGTGGATATCGTCAACAAGCCGCGGCGCGGATTTCCCCTTCCACACAAAGGTGACTCGATTCCCCTGAATGACGGGATTCCCATTTTTGATCGCGAGTTCGAGAAGGTTGGTGTTCATAATCTCCATTGTACCTAAGATTAAAAAGAGACAGTCACCTTCAAGGTGACTGTCTCTTTAACTTCTATTGAAACGTAATTGGTTCTACGCGCCAGGCATCCTCGTTCATCAGCTTGCGCAGGCGGTCGAGCAGCTCGGGGCAGATGCGCGTGGTGTCGTTGGGGAAGTCGATCAGATGCCCCTTGCCGTTCTCAAAGATCTGGAAGCTGAACTTATCGCGGCCATGATACGAGATCAACGTGCCGAACAACGTTTTGATGCGGCGCTTGTCGCGGTCCTTGTCGCCTGTTGGTCTGAGCA
>JACZJB010000143.1 GCA_014860805.1 Anaerolineales bacterium | reverse complement strand
GCCCTGCCTCTCAGTATTGTGATTGGTATCCTCCTTGGCAGGCTTGCCGTTCGCCGAAACCGCACAGGAGTATCCACCTGGTTGACATTTACCTCCACTATCGGGCTGGCATTGCCAAGCTTTTATGTTGCCATCCTGCTGATCACTTTCTTTCTCCTGATTTTCCTGTACGTAACCACCGGCAATACAACGATGATTCCCTTTCAGGGATTTGGCTGGGACGCACACCTCATCCTTCCTGTCCTTGCCTTAACCTTTCAACCGACGGTCAAGATCGCCCAAGTGACAGGCAGCCTGCTCTCTGAGGAACTTGAAAAGCAATATGTCACCGCTTCCCTGAGTTTCGGGCATTCCTTTCAAAGCCTGAAAAATAAATTCGCTTTCCGCAGCATCCTTGCCCCCATCCTATTAACCATTGCATCCTCATTAAGGTTGATGATTGCTGAATTGATCATTATCGAACGTTTATTCAATTGGCCCGGGCTTGGGAGGCTGATCGCGTCAGCATTGAGCATAGGCACACGATCCCAGGATGTATTATCCCCGCCTCTGATCGCTGCTTTGCTGACCGTTCTGGTTGGGCTTTTCCTGTTCATTGACTTGTTCGCCACCTCCTTCTCCCGTGTCATGGATCCCCGTCTGCGGGTCGAATCAGAATCAGAATCAAGCTCTGCAAAAACAAAATGATGCTGACAACCGTCTCCCTGCCTGCCCTGCAAAAACGGCTGAAGAAACTGAATTGGTATCTGATCTTCGGCGGTGTCTTCGTTGCGCTCATCTCGTTCATTGCCATATTTGGGCCATTCTTTGCTCCGCACGACCCAATGCAGGAAAACTACACCCTTGAAGTGGATGGATTGATTCGCACGCCGCCGTACAGGATGTTCGATGTGCCCGGTTATATTCTTGGAACAGACCGCTTCGGACGCGACCTGTACAGCCGCCTGCTTTACGCAGTTCGTCCTACCATGATCATGGTCCTGTCCGTTGCGGGAGTACGCCTGCTGCTGGGAATCATCCTCGGCATGGCAACGGGCTGGATGGAAGGTCGTTTAGGCCGCCTCCTTGAATCGCTGCTTTCCACAGCACTTTCCATTCCTGTGTTAATTGCAGCCATCTTCGGTATTTACATGGTCGGCATCGAAAAGGGATTATTGGCATTCATCGTCGGCTTGGGAATTACAGGATGGGCAGAGACAGCCCGCATCGTCAGCGAACAGACGCGCGCCATCAAAACACAGACCTTTGTCGAAGCTGCCCGTGCATTGGGCGCGTCAGACCGCCGCGTGCTATACATCCACGTTTTACGGCAGATCATGTCCATGTTATGGATGCTGCTCGCTTTCGAAGTCAGCGCCACGCTGCTTGTCTCCGCAGAGTTGGGCTTTCTCGGTTATTACATCGGCGGCGGCGTGTGGATCGAAATCCTGGATTTCGTTACCGTTAATGTGGAAGGGCTGCCCGAACTTGGACAAATGCTTTCTTCCTCGCTGGTAAAAATTTCAGACCCAACTGTGTTGATTATTGTCGGCAGCATCGTTTGCATGGGCGTACTTGGATTCAATCTGCTGGGAGAAGGCTTGCGCAGGCAAATGAGTCAAGAAAACATGCGTAGCGGGAATCGTTTTGGCTTCCTTACCCCTGCCATCGAAGCATGGCTGGACGATCATGTCTTTCGCCCTGCTGCCATTTGGGTGGAAGAGAATCGCGTGGTAGTCTGGTCTATCGGTGGTTTGCTGTTTTTTGCAGCCAGCGGATGGGTGATCTACAAGACCGTATACATTCCGCCGATCAATGCACAGGAGAATCAACTGATCGTTTCGGGCGAGCATGTATGGGCGAGTGAAAGAGGCGATCCTTTTGGCACGCTTCACACAGATTACAGCATCCAAACCGAACCGCAACTGATCTGGAACGTCGCCATTCCCGGCGGACCGAGCGGCAGAGCCGTTGTCACACAAAACGGAACCGTCATCATCGGCGGCGTCGAAAAGGTTGTGCTTGCCATCGATCCCAACGGAAATATTCTCTGGCAAACCCAATTGGAGGCAGTGCCCATCGGTACGCCCGCATTGAACGCAGAAGGAAATATTTACGTCTCCGATGACAAAGGCGGACTCACTGCTCTTGATCCAAATGGAAATATCCTCTGGCGTACGCAAGTTTCCCGCGGACGCAACGCCACTTCCGGTCCGATTGTTGATTCAAATGGTAATATCTATTTCACTATTGTGGAGGACGTGTACGCAGTCAATGAACAAGGGCAGGTTCTTTGGAAAGCTTTCGCCGCAGACGCTTATCTGGAAGAACCGCCGCGCCTCAGCCCTGACCAAAAAAATCTCTACCTGAAAAACTCCGTGCTGGATATTCAAACAGGCAAACGGGTTGAAGTCCCCATCGGTTCTCCAGACCAATATGTCTTTTTAGATCCCGCTTATTTCAGCGGCGCTGATGGAAAAAATTATTACCGCCTCGGTCATGAGATCATCGGCTGGCAATTAAATGGCACGGAAGTGCAAACTGAACCCGGCCTTACATGGGACTATGCTTCCACGGTCTTATTCACTCCCTTCGAGCAGGGCGTCACACCCAATCAACTTTACTGGATGTTCTATACCACCTCATGGACAGACACCCGCATAGTTTGGATCGGCAAACAAAACCTGCTGATTGGCAATTACCGCTTCCCCATTCCAAACGGAAAGCTGGTTGCGCTCGGCAGCCAGGACGAAGCGTACATGTGCGGCAGCACCGGTGGAAAAGTCAACTGTATCAGCGTAACGCCCGGAGCAGAAAAACCGACCTGGGAGATCAACATCCTCTCGCGTGAGATCGTCGTCGGCGCTGTCATCGCCCCAAATCGAATCTATGTCTCCGTCGGCAAAGACGGATTATATGCATTCGAATCACCCCAAACAGGAACACCATGAACACTTTGATTAAAAATGGAACGTTAGTCACTGCCTCCGAAACATTCAAAGCGGATGTTTTGGTCGAAGGCGAAAAAATCACCCGCATCGGACTTAATCTGACGGCTGATTCTGCCCTTCAAGTGGACGCCACGAACAAGCTGATCCTGCCCGGCGGCGTGGACCCGCATGTTCATCTCGACCTGCCCATGTTCGACACCGTCTCTTCTGATGACCATTACACCGGTCACAAAGCGGCGGCTTTCGGTGGCACCACCACCGCAATGGACTTTGTTGTCTTGGAGGATGAAGGGTTTGACCACTCCGTTAATTTGTGGATGAAGAAGGCAGAAAAATCAGCCATCGATTATTCCTTCCACATGAACCTGACCCGCTTCAACGATAAGATCGCCGCAGAGATCCCATCGTTGATGAAAATGGGGATTCAAACCCTCAAAGTTTTCACCGCCTACAATGGACGTCTGCGTCTTGATGACGGCGGTATTTTCAAAGCCTTGCAGATCGCCAAAGACAACGGCATGTTGGTGATGGCGCATTGCGAAAACGGTGATGTCATTGATACTCTCGTCCAGCAGGCGCTGGCAAATGGCCACACCGACCCGATTTGGCATGCGTGGACGAGGCCCGGCTGGGGCGCGGTCGATGCCACTTTACGAGTGGCAGGCATGGCCGCAGATGCCGATGCGCCGGTTTACATTGTCCACATGAATATGGGCGGCGAAGTGGATATGCTCAAGTATGCCCGCGAGCGCGGAGTCAAAGTGATGGGCGAGACCTGCCCGCAATATCTGTTCTTCACTGAAGACGATTTGCAAAAGGAAGACGGCGCAAAATGGATCTGCTCCCCGCCCATGCGCACCGACGCGGATAACATCCGCCTATGGCAGGGACTGCACGATGGCATACTCCAAACCATCGGCACCGATCATTGTCCATTTTTCTTTGACGGCACACAGCCAATTGTTTATGAAGGCAAAGAGATAGCAATCGCTGGCAAGGAATTGGGAAAATACAATTTCACTAAAATACCCAACGGCTTGCCAGGCATTCAGGACCGCATGCCAATTCTATGGACATACGGCGTGCAAACGGGAAATATCAGCGCGAATCAATTTGTGGCGTACACATCCACCAACCCTGCCAAGATATTTGGCTTGTATCCGCGCAAGGGAGCGCTCGTGCCCGGCGCCGATGCGGATATTGTGATCTGGGATCCGCAGAAAAAACTGAAGTATGGTGTCGCGCATTCTCATCAACGCACGGATTACAACCTCTTCGAAGGCTGGGATATTATGGGCTACCCCGAAAAAGTTTTCCTGCGCGGCAAGCTCATCGTGGATGGCGAACAATGGCTTGGCAAAAGCGGAGACGGACAATTTTTGAAACGCGGCGAAGGCGAGGTCTTATAAACCATGACAATCAAAAAACCACTCATCCACTGTGACGCGCTCGTTGTCCACTGCATGGACTACCGCCTGCAAAAATTCATCCAGCCATGGATCACTGTCCGCTTTGGCTATGACAACTTCGACATCATTTCGCTGGCGGGCAGCGTCCACGATTATGAGATGGTCTTGAAATATGTGGAACTTGCGGAAAAAATCCACACTATCGAAACCGTCTGCCTCATCAACCATGAAGATTGCCGTGCCTACGGACGTGATGGAACCTACAAACGTCACAAGCACGACCTGATGGATGCACAATCGAAAATCAAAGCGCTCTTCCCAAAATTAAAAGTGGAGACCTTCTACCTGCATTTGGATGGAACCTTTGAACCCATTTCGTAAAAGGACCCTGAAGGGAACCAATGAAAAATATATTTATCAAATGGTTTATGGCAATGAACGCATTCCTTATTCGCATCAGCAAGGGACGAGTCGGTTCGCAACTTGGCACACAAACCATTCTCATTCTGCACACGATTGGACGAAAATCAGGTCAGCCGCGCAGTATCCCAATTGCATATTTCCTCCATGAAGGAAAATATCTCGTTGTCGAATCCAACTGGGGAAAGGACAATCACGCCGATTGGTATTTCAATATACAGAGTCAGCCGCAGGCCAGCGTTGAAGTCAAAGGTGAAACGGTTCAAGTCAATGCGAGGTTTGCTGAGGGAGAGGAATATGTACGCCTGTGGGATCAGCTAACAAAGAAACACCCTCCCTATTTGGATTATCAGAAGATGACAAAAAGAAAAATCCCGATCGCGATTTTTGAACCAGCAGGTTAAACAGAACAAGTTCTTATACCGCCTTAAGATTCAATATGATAAAATCCCACAACTAAAACAAAGGACGTTCTGGGGGAGCACCTGTGCCGAGCGATTGCCTCGGTACGAGCCACTTTGTAAAACTATTTATTTTCGGAGAACAACGTATGCCAAGAAGAAATCTCGCTCGCCTGTACAAGGACGAGTTCTCAGACTATTCTCTTGCCAAATTTCAACAGGATATGCTCGCAGGTCTTACCGTCGCTGCAGTGGCGCTGCCTCTTGCGCTTGCATTCGGAGTCGCCTCAGGCGCATCTGCTGCTGCAGGGTTGGTCACTGCCATTCTTGCAGGCATCATCATGGGCTTGTTGGGCGGCGCGCCCTATCAGATCAGCGGCCCCACAGGCGCAATGTCTGCGGTGTTGATCGTACTTGTGGCACGGTACGGACTGGAAGGCATTTGGTTTGCGGGCTTGATCTCAGGCGCATTGCTGCTCGGCATTGGAATCCTGCGCCTCGGTCGTTTTATCGCCTTTATCCCTGCGCCAGTCATCAGCGGCTTCACCTCGGGCATCGCCCTCATTATTTTCATCGGTCAAATCGATAACTTTTTAGGGATCAAAACAGCAGCCACCGAAACTGCCGCGCAAAAATTTCTTGGATATTTTTCCAGCGGATTCACACCGGACTGGCAATCAGTATCTCTCGGTTTGGTTGTGGTTGGGACAATGCTTCTCTGGCCAGCAAAATGGAATGCGCGATTCCCATCCTCGCTGATGGGGATTATCCTTGCCGCGCTTCTTAACAGCGCTTTGAGCTGGTCTGCCCCAATGATCGGAGCCATCCCCCGCACCTTGTTCCTCGCAGAGCGCCTCAGCCTTTCGAATATTCCATTCAACAACTTTTCCGAATTCATCGCGCCCACGCTTACCATCACCGCACTTGGAGCAGTGGAATCACTCCTTTGCGGCGCAGTTGGCTCAAACATGACGGGCGTGCGCCTGCAAGCAAATCAGGAACTCATCGCGCAGGGAGTTGGCAACATGGTCATCCCCTTCTTTGGCGGCGTTCCAGCCACGGCAGCGATTGCCCGCTCCAGTGTGGGCATCAAATCCGGTGGACAAACTCGCATGGTCAGCATTATCCATGCAGTTGGGTTATTGCTTTCCATGTTTTTGCTCACGCCGTTCATGGAACGCATTCCGCTTGCGGCATTGGCTGGCGTATTAATGGTCACTGCCGTACGGATGAACGAATGGGAGGCGATCAACTTCATCTTTGGCAAGCGCTTCAAGACAGATATCATTGCCTTCACCATTACCATGCTGGCCACCATCGTACTGGATTTGACTCAAGCCATCCTGATCGGTTCTTTTCTGGCTGGGGCGGTCTTTCTCAACAAAATCGCCAGCATCGACATCACCGTTCAAGATGTGGATATCAAGCGATTAAGGGAAAAGGGTATCGAAACTCAAGGAAAGTGCAAACACGTGCGCGTGGCATTCTTAACGGGTCCCCTCTTCTTTGCGGCAACGGGTCAATTCAACGAAGCCTTTGCCAATCTGCAGGAGACTCACGCCCTCATCCTCTCCATGCGCGGAGTGTCATTGGTGGATACGGCGGGCATTGAAGCCATTCATCGTCTGCATGAAAGACTCCATAAACAAGGCGGCACGCTCATGTTTGCAGGTCTCCACGACAATGCACGCAACATGATGGAGCGCGGCGGTCTGGTCAAATTGATCGGCGAAGAGAATCTCTTTTGGTCCAGCGACCAGGCTATTGTCGAAGCCGAGAGGCGGGGCTGTAAATTCTGTCAAACGCAGGGCCGGATGAACGCATTCAACTGATCAAACAGGGAATTATTTATTCTTCAGCAATTCCTGTGTGCGTGGAAAATCCTTGTAATAGCCACGATAACTCTCAGGCAGCAGGGCTGCTATGCGGCACATCACCTCGTCAATCGAAGACTGCAATAACGCATCCCGTTCCGCGCCTTTGACTGATTTAATGTCAGGCGGAAAGTACATTTCGTCCCCGGCAGTGATCGTGATCTTGAGTCGTTTAAATTTCTTCAAGCGGGAAACCACATCCGCATCTTCGGTGCCAGTCAGCGCAACAGGGATAATGCCCACATTGGCGGAACTCGCAATGTAGATCGCGCCGGGTTCGGCTTTGAGTAAACTGGCGGTTTTCGAACGCGTTCCTTCGGGCGCGATCACCATCACACCGCCGTTTTTCAACCGTGTGATAAATTCACGGATGGCTTTCATATCCGCCTGCCCGCGCGTGAGCCATGTCACCCGCAGCCATGAAGCGACAATCCGGGCGAGGAATTGTTTCTTGTATTTATCGGTCAAAGGGTGGATGAGATCATCGTTATCGATCACATAATAAACAACAAGCGAATCCAGCCTGCCCAGGTGATTTGATGCGAGCATATATCCGCCTTTGGGCAATTTGCTGACGTCGCCATGCACCTCAATATCCGCAATCAACGGCAGGATCTTTCTTGCGAAGAATCGAACAGATGCGCTCATCTTTTTTCCGCCAGGAGTTCCTTCAACCTTGGATGCTCCGCATAAAACCCGCGATTTTTCTCTGGCAGCATTACTGCAATTCGGCACATGATTTCATCCGTGTATTCCTGAAGTTTTTCTTCACGATTCTCCTTTGGGAAGGGCGGCAAAGTGAACGGCTTGCCCGCCGTCAATTTGATTTGTGTACGTCGTAATTTTTTAAGGTTACCTTTGAAAATCCTATCTTCCGTCCCTGAAATTGCCACGGGCAAGATCTGCCAGCCCATTTTGGATGCAAGATATGCGACGCCGGGTTTGCCTTGCGCCATCTTCTCATCGCGGGCGCGTGTGCCTTCCGGCGCAATGACGAGAGTCTGTCCCTCCTCCATCCGTTTCATCATTTCACGCATCGAGCGGAGATCGGGATTAAAGCGGTCAATAAAAATAAAATTGAGGTGTTTTCCCAGCCAGCGCAGCAAGGGATTTTCCTGCCACTTCTCAGCAACTGGAATAAAGAGATTCCAGTTATCAAGGGCATAATATGCCATCGGCGCATCGAGAAAACCAAGGTGGTTTACTGCAATAACAAACCCGCCTTTTTCAGGCAGGTTTTCATACCCAGACATTTCTATTCTTGTGATGAGTTTCAAAACAGTATGGATCAGCCAGCGCAGGAATCTTTTCATCTATTAATTTTACACGGTTTTGCAATCAAGCCGCACATCTATGGATTAAATAAAAAATGCCTTGCTGCAGGAGCAAGGCATTGGTAAATACGATCAACTAACCCCAGATGTAATCCGAGTTGCTTTTGTGATGTGATTGTCTCTTTGCGCCATACTCGTTGAACATCTTTACAAAAACGTCATAATCAGCCGGGGTCATATCAACAAGCTGGAAACCAACATTGTAAATCGTGGGATCATAGGGGTCGCGCTGGCACCATCGAACGCGTGCAGAAAAAGTCAGGTAACTTTTATTGGAGATCTCGCGGGTTTGATCAATGCGCAATTGAAAATTCATACCGAGAGGAATGGGAGCGCTGCTCTCGATCTTAAATCCGCCAGTGCTGATATCAGAGATCTGGCCCAAAAGTTCACCAGTGGCTTCGTCAAGCACTCGCATGTAATAAGTGAAATTTTTACGATCCAGTTTTCGGCGTTCGGCTTTCATAGGAGTCTCCTTTCATAATGAAAGTTGGGTTATCAGTATATTTCATTAAAGCCATGACTAGGTGAAATTAGACCAAAAATCACAGATTCATTATGAAATTGCAATGATTTTCCTGTAAAAGACCTCAATTAAATTCTATACACCATCCACCAATTAAAGCGGATTTAATCATCCTTTTTCAAAATATGGGTCAAAATTGTCGCACCGGAACCGCCAATGTTCTGTGCCATGCCAATCTTTGCGCCGTCCACCTGCGTTTTTCCGCACTCCCCCCGCAACTGCTGGACAACTTCCACAATTTGATACATCCCCGTCGCACCAACTGGATGACCTCTTGCTTTTAATCCACCGCGAGTGCAGACGGGCACTCTGCCCTGTGGGCTGATCTCATTATCAAGGCCGAGTCTCACTCCCTGACCTTTCTCAGCAAATCCGCTCGCCTCAAGGGACAATGCCGCCATGATCGAGAAGGCATCGTGCAATTCAAAAACGTCAATATCGCCGGGGGTGACTCCCGCCATTTCATAAGCGCGCCGCGAAGATGAATATGCCGCCTGCAAAAACATCGGGTCTTTGCGTGAGTGGACAGCGATCGTATCTGTAGCTGAGGCAGAGCCTGAGACAAGAATACGCGGCTTGCGCAGCACTTTATCCGCAGGGACGATGACCGCTGCTGCCGCGCCATCGCCTGTGGGCGACGCATCCAACAGGTTGATCGGTGTAGCGATCATGGCTGATCGTTCAAACTTTTCAACGGATATTTTTTCATGCAAACGCGCGTATGGATTGTGCATGGCGTTTGCATGCGAATTAATGCTGAACGGAGCAAAGTCTTCGTGCTTCCAGCCGTATTCGTGCATGTACCTGCGCATCACCAGCGCATTGATGCCTACGAACGAAATCCCCTGCTCCACTTCGTAATCGGCGTCCGCGGCGGTGGCTAATGCGGCAGTGACATCGCGTCCCGCCTTGTCTGTCATTTTTTCGACTCCCACTACCAGCGCAGAATCTACGTCGCCGGAGGCAACAGCCATCAGCGCAGAACGAAACGCCGCAGCTCCTGATCCGCAGGCTGCTTCTATCTTCACGGCTTCCTGCCGCCACAGCCCGATCCAATCTGAAAAAAATGTACCCAGTTGATTCTGCCCGCTGACCATGGACGAAAGCATGTTGCCAACGTACAGCGCGTCGACTGTTTCCATGCCCGCATCTTGCATGGCAGCAAAAGCGGCATCTCCGCCGATCTCACGCAGGGACTTGTCCCAATGTTCATCTATTTTAGTTTGACCAATTCCAAGAATTGCGACTTGTCTCATATAATTTCCTCGCTTAAATTCTACCGCATCCTGCTATCAGGAACTATCATAAAACCAAAGGAACAAAACCGTTGCAGGTTCGTCTATTTCTTGCTATGCTTGGGTCTATCTTAAAGGAGCACGTATGAAAAGTTTTCTGTTTAGTTTGAGCATTGTCCTATGGATGACAGGCTGCGCGTCTCTTGCAACACAAACTGCCGCTGCCACGCCTGCGCTGCCGATCATAGTAGATGAATGGACAGTGGAAATGACCCATTCAGGCGGGATCATGGGATTGATGCGCGCCATTAAAATTTCATCAGGCGGAAGTTATACAGTCACCGATGAACGCGCCAACAAAACTATTTCTGGCGAACTGTCCAAAGATGAACTGGCGAAATTAACAGAGATCATCACAAATACAAGTTACATCACCAGCGAAAAACCGAAAGGCGTCTGCGCGGACTGTTTCATTTATGATATTGAGATACAAGGCAGTGGAAAAAATCTCGCCGTCCAGTTGGATGATATTTCTCTGCCGGGTTCGGGGATGGAGAATTTGGTTACATTCCTGCGTGGATTGATCGATTCTTCGTTGAAATAGTCATGCAAAATTCCGAGTGGCTTGAAAAATATTTTGAGAGGGTGGCGCAATCCTCCGCTGAGGGACGTGAAGCGGTGGAATATGTCCGCGCAAGAAAAATCAAAGTTGGGATGAGGCGCGCGCGAAAAAGCGTGGGGGCATTCTGGACACTCGAAGGAAAATTTTTCCTGAATTCAATCCACCACACAAAAGAATCCGTTTTGGAAAATCCGCGTGCATGGACGTTGTTCGTGCATGAAGTCCGTCATTTGCAGCAAGGGGCGCTCACTGCCTTATCCATTTACGGGGAATTGGATGCCTGGCAGGTCGAATTTAATTTATACAAAAGATTGACGGGAAAACCGTTACACGCGGTTTTGGAAGAGCTCTTATCCCTGCCTTTGAACATGGATCGGAAACATCTTGAACACGCGCGCAAATTAATGATGCAATATGCCGGAAAAAGTTATGGCGCAAACTGGCTGCCGCTGTATCCGATCCACAAAGAGATCAAGTATTGGGTTACACGCAGATATTAATCTACACGCCTATTTACAAAACTAACAGGATTTTTTAATGTAAAGAAGTTCTTTTGTTGTATGATGAGGTCAAGAGAAAGGAGGTCGCGATAGAAGTACCACCTGAAACACATCATGAAGGGAAGGCCGAAACGCTCCAACCTGGTTAAAGCCAAGCTTTAGAGCCAGACGTTCCCCAAACGAAATGAAGGTTGCAATTCGCCTCCTTCCCCGATATAAATACCTGACGGATGAGTGACCCTCATCCGTCTTTTTGTTTAATTATCTGGTTAAGATAAGGCGAAAACAAATTACATCCTTTCCATCGCCTTTCTCATCCTGTCTAATCCCTCTTTCAATGTCCCTCGCGACGTGCCAAAATTAATGCGGACATGTCCTTCCCCTTCCTTTCCAAAGATCTTTCCATCGCTCAAATATACTTTTGCAGTATCCCTGAAAAATTCAAAAGGAGAGCCTTGGATGCCTGCCTGTGTGAAATCCAGCCAACCGAGATAGGTTGCATCGGGCAGCGTGGTGCGGACGTTGGGCATGTACTTCGTCACATAGTCCACGAGGAAATCACGATTGCCAGTCAGGTAGCGGTTCAATTCGCGGAGCCATCCGTCACACTGACCAGAAAAGGCAGCGTTCGCGGCTTGCAGCCCCATGCTGGCAACATGTAGGCGCAGGCGATTCATTTCCATCTCAAACGGCTTGCGTAATTCCTCATTCGGGATGATGGCAAATCCGCAGAACAAGCCGGGGACATTGAAGGTCTTGGACGGCGCGACCAGGGTAATAACGTGTTTTTCGATCTCACGTGAGATCTTCGCCATCGGTATAAATTTACTGCCGCCTAATAACAACTCAGAATGGATTTCATCGGAGACGATAAGCACCTTGTGCTTGATGCAAATCTCCGCCATACGAGATAATTCTTCTCGCGAGAAGATAATCCCAAGCGGGTTATGCGGATTGCAAAGCAAAAATATCCGCGCTTTTTTGACCTGTTTCTCGAACACATCCCAGTCAATTGCATATGAAATGATATTCCCCTTCACACTTTTCACAAATGGAATATCCATCTGCGGAACGCCAACATTATCTTTCACTTCATGGAATTCGTTATATACAGGGGTATGGAATGCCACGCCTTTTTTCGGCGAACAAAAAGCGCGGGCAGCAACTGTAAAACCACTTACGATTCCAGTGACAGCCAGCACCGATTCAGGTTTCACTTTCCACTTATACAATCTATCCATACGCGCGGCAACTGTCTCCTGCAAAACCCCGCCAGGAATTTCATATCCCAGCACGCCATGTTCCAGTGCTTTGCGCAGGGAATTTAAGATCGGCCTGGGTGCGGGGAAATCCATATCCGCCACCCACATGGGCAGCACATCCTTCGGGACAAATGTCCATTTCGTGCCATTGATGTTATTACGACGATTCGGGATGATGTTGAAGTTGGTCATTTATCCTCTGGGTGCATTATTTTTTATAGGCTACGATCATTCCATCACGCATCGGCGAGAGGGAAACGATCCAATCTGAATCCGTTGTAATTTTCTTTGTAAATTCACGCACGCCTTCTGTGGCGGGCGAAACATCCCGTCCATCAAAGATCCGTCCGCTCCACAGCATGTTGTCAATAATAAGCAACCCGCCGCTGCGCAGCTTCTCTTTGATGACAGGCAGAGATGCCGGGTAAGCCTGCTTGTCAATATCGTTGAAGATGATGTCGAACGGACCGTCCGTGTTGCGGAGCGCCTCAACCGCCTCCGAGACATGATACTGGACGAGGGCATCGCTTCCCAGCTTAACCAGGTGGCTGCGTGCGCTCTTCGACAGTTCCTCATCCCAAACTGTGTGGTGCACCACGCCGCCGCCATTTTCTTTCAGCGCTTTGGCAAACCACGCAGTGGAATATCCATAGCCTGAACCAAGCTCAAAGATGGATCTAGCATTTATCATCCGCGCCAGTTGATAGCAATAATATCCGCAGGCGGGACCGATGATGGGAAAATCGTGTTTCGCAGCATAGGCTTCCATTTCCTGAAATTCTTTTTCCCGCGGCGGGACGAGAGTCGCAAGGTAATCCTGTGTTGACTGGTAGGTCAGTAAATCGCTCATAACACCTCCAATAAAATAATTTGCCAAATTGGATTTTACTCCCTTTGCGGAGAAGCGCATGAATCAGAAAATCGAACCAATTTTCAGGGTGGGGCGAGGCGTTTCTTTATCCACAACTTCACAAAGTGTTAATCACAAAATATCATTTGCTGATAGAATAGCCGAGGAAATAGCACTTATGGCTTTTTTCAATATAAGCATAAATGGCAAGGATCCCGCCCTGAATGAAATATAACTTTCGCCTTTTTTGGCGCACGTTTTACCGCTCGTTCTTCAAATCAAAAAACACCACCGCCCGCCTTACCCGCAAACGCTTTCTCTTTCTCGCCCTTTTCTATGTCGTCTGGCCTGTTGGCATGCTCATCCATTGGATGTGCTTTGGTCTGGACGACATTCTCTTCCCTGATTATAAAAATCATCAAATTGAAAAGCCGCTTTTCATCCTCGGCAACCTGCGCAGCGGATCGACATTTTTACACCGCCTGCTTTCCCGTGATTCTGAAACGTTCACCAGCCTGACCACCTGGGATATTTATCTCACGCCCTCGGTGACACAAAAGAAGATCACGCAATTTGTCTCGCGGCTGGATAAAAGATATTTCAACAACACCTTGCATCGCGTACTCTATGCTTTTGACCGCCGCACGCTTGGAAAAATAAAGATCCACCCGATTTCATTTTTCCAGCCCGAAGAGGACGAGAACATCCACCTGCTCATCTGGGACGGCTACTTCGTCACCTTCCTCTTCCCATTCATGGATGAAATGCCGAATTACCAGCATTTCGATAAAGCGCTTTCACCCGAGCACAAAAAACGCATCATGACCTTTTACAAATCCATGCTGCAAAGGCATATGTATGCAACGGGGAAAAAGCATTTCGTGGCAAAGAACCCTGCGTTCAGCGCAAAGATCGAAACGCTGGCAGAATTCTTCCCCGATGCGCGCATCATCTACCTCGCCCGTAACCCGCTGGATATGTTCCCCTCCACCGTTTCATGGATCAATTACGCACGCCGTCAATTCACAGATCCGGTTGAGGGATATCATTACCTCGAAGAAATCCTCGACATGACCCAGCATTGGTACAGGCATCCACTCGCCTATCTGGATTCGCATCCCTCCCCCCGCCATCTGATTCTGAAATACGACGACTTGATCCAACGCCCGGAGATGGTCATCCGCGGGTTCTACGAACAGTTCGGCTATCCCGACAAACCCGGGCTGCCCATCATCATCGACCAGGCAGTCAAAGAGACCCTCACTTTCAACAGCGACCACAACTACTCTTACGAACAGATGGGTTTCTCCCGCGAACAGATCGTAAAAATCTATGCTGATATTTTTGAACGCTTCAACTTTGAAACCCGCGAAGATCTCGTCCCCGTAAAAAGCATCGAACTGGATATGTAAAATCAGCCGACAAAAAAGAGAGCGCCATCAGGCGCTCTCTTTTAGATTCACTCGCTATTACTTTTGCGTTTTGGTGCTGGCTTTTTGGCAGCGGAAGTTTTCTTTGTTTTTTCAGAGGTTTTCGCTGAGCTTTTCTTTTTTGCCGTTGTAGCTTTTGCCGCCGATGCGGCAGTTTTCCTTTTAGCAGGAGCGACGATCTCCCCGGGCTCATCCATATCAGAGACATCTTCATTGGACACTTTCACGCGAGAACGAAGTTTGGGCTTGTCCTCCACTTTCTTGACCTGATACTCATCCTCCCAGTCTTCAGCCATGGCAAGCTGAAGTTTCCCAAAGCGGACAAGCAGCATTATTGCCCCGACAATCGCCATGCCAAAAGAAACCACCATCGTATAGCTGATGAACGTATCTCCAATGCGCGCCTGGTCTGGGCGGAAGAATTCAATAAAAGTACGCGAAAGCCCCGCAAGCAGAAGCCATGCGCTGAACAAGGCGCCCGGCTTTAATTCATCCTCGTAACGGCGGGAAAGCCACCAGAGGAACAGCACGATCAAAAAGTTCAGGATCATTTCATAGGCAAAGGTCGGGTGGAAGCGGGTTGTTGCCACAGGAAACTGAACCAGATCCGAGTATTGAGCGAGGCGGTGATTCGCCTCAATGGGAATGCCCCAGGGAAGTTGTGTCGGCTGGCCGTACAGTTCCTGATTGATAAAGTTCGCAGGGCGGGCAATTGCCTGCCCCAGCAAAGTGGCTGGCGCAAGCGCATCCAGAAAAAGCCAGACGTCCATTCCGTTTTTCTTAAGAAAAAAGTATAGCGCGATCCCGCCAAAGAGCAGACCGCCAAAAAAGTGCAGACCGCCTTCCCAAATGTAAAGGATGTGAACTGGGTTTTCGCGGTAAAAAGTGACGCCGCTAAAAATACTATTCGCCACATACCATAACCGCGCCCCAAGGATGCCAATCGGCAAAACCCACACCATTGCATCCCAGATCACTTCACCGTTCTCGCCGCGCCGCCGAATTTCCCTTTCCGCCCACCATGCACCCGCAACTGCGCCAAGCATCACCAAAACACCATACCAACGCAGAACAACATCAAAATTAAACAACTTGAATGAAAAAATTATGGGATCGATCATGTACTACCTCTGAGTTTATTTTTTCAAAGATTATATCCCATCTCAAAGGTCAAAGGTATTCTGATAAAAATTGTAATAAATATCGCATACCTTGTCATAAAGAAAAGACAAGTGTCATTTAATAATGTGATTAAAAACACATGCAAAAAAGAATACATATTCTTACAATAGCCGTAAACATTGACTCCAGATGTCAAGTTTAGGAAGCCACATGTTCAAAGTCAACCGCCAAACCGATTACGCAGTCAGAGTCATACTGGCTCTCTCCAAAAAGCCGCAAGGCACTCGCGTCTCCACCTCTGAGGTTGGGCGTGAAATGCTCATCCCCCCCGTGCTTATACAACGCATTGTGGCAGAACTTGCCGGCGGCGGTTTTATCCAGACACAGGCTGGACGCGACGGGGGAATCTCGCTTGCGCATCTTCCAGAAAATATCACCCTGCTGCAAATTGTTGAGCATTTTGAAGGAGAACTCTACCTTTCAGACTGCGTGCTCAAGCCAGGTGAATGTCCATTTGACCGTCGCTGCCCCGTCCACTGTCAATGGGTGCGATTAAAAAACCTGCTGCGCGATGAAATGAGCCGCATCACTTTTAAGAGTTTGGTGGAAGACGCCGCCATGATCGAAATGACCCTGCGCACAAAACCCGCCTCCTTCCAGCCGATGCCTGCTTCTGTTACGAATGACATTTAACCAAACCCGAGTTTTACCGAACTAGAAATACCCAGATAATAATTCGTTAAGAACAAGAAAGTTCCTAATTTCACAAGTTGTCAGTATGAGGCAGAGAAATCCTACTGCCTTTAAAACCAATTTTTGGAGAAAAGAATATGGATCCAATCACCCTCTCACGGTGGCAGTTTGGTCTCACAACCGTCTACCACTTCCTGTTTGTCCCACTCACCTTGGGGCTTTCATGGTTCGTCGCATATTTCCAAACCCGTTTCTACCAGACCAAGGATGAAACCTTCCGCAAGATGGCGAAATTCTGGGGCAAGTTGTTCCTGATCAACTTTGCCATTGGCGTGGTAACGGGCATCGTGCAGGAATTCCAGTTCGGCATGAACTGGTCGGAATATTCCCGCTATGTCGGCGATATCTTCGGCGCCCCATTAGCCGTAGAAGCCTTGATGGCTTTCTTCCTTGAATCCACCTTCCTCGGCGTGTGGATCTTCGGCGAAGGCAGAGTATCGGACAAAGCGCATCTGGCTTCCATTTGGCTGGCAGCCATTGGCTCGAATCTTTCCGCCTTGTGGATTTTGCTCGCCAACGGCTGGATGCAGCATCCCGTCGGCTATGTGATCAATGACGCCAATGGACGCGCCGAATTGGTGAACTTCTTTGCCTTGATCACCAACCCCAAAGGCTGGTTATTCTTCTGGCACACCATTTCCGCAGGTCTCGCCACCGCCAGCTTCCTGATCATTGGAGTGAGCGCTTATCACCTCTTCCGCAAGCAGCACGTGGAAGTCTACAAACGCTCCTTCCAGGCCGCGGCTCTCGTTGGTTTGATCGCGAGTGTTTTGGTCTTTCTTGGCGGACATACCAATGGTCAGTTCATGTTCGAAACCCAGCCGATGAAGTTCTCAGCCATTGAAGCTCATTGGGAAACTTCACAGCCTGCTTCATTCTCCATCCTCACCATTGGTGATTTGAGCGGCAAACGCGAAGTTTGGTCGATCAGAGTCCCAGCGGTGTTAAGCTTCCTCGCTTGCAACAACTTCGATTGTGAAGTCCGAGGCGTGTACGACATTCAGGCGGAATATGAAGCGACGTACGGTCCCGGCGATTACATCCCGCTGATGGTGGTCACCTATTGGACTTTCCGTTTCATGATGACGGTCGGTTTCATTATGATGCTTCTCGCGGCATTCTTCCTGTATGCCACACGCGGAAATTATGAAAACGCAAAATGGATGAAGTTTGTCCCCTGGGTCATTGCCCTTCCTTACATCGCCAATTCCAGCGGATGGATCCTGACCGAAATGGGGCGCCAGCCGTGGATCGTACAAGGTTTGCTCAAAGTGGAAGATGCCGTCTCCCCGAACCTCACAACCGTGGATCTGCTTATCTCAGTCATTGGCTACACTGTTGTGTATGGCTCACTGGCTGTCTCCATGGTTTATCTCATGAAAAAATACGCCATTGCCGGACCTGATGCCGCCATGCACGAATCGGTGGATGTGGCGCCTGCAGTCGTTGGCTCGCAGGACTAATCACGGAGGAACAACATGTCTTACGAATTCTTACAAATCCTTTGGTTCATTCTCATCGCTGTTCTTTGGATCGGCTTCTTCTTCCTTGAAGGTTTCGATTTCGGCGTTGGGATGCTGCTCCCCTTCCTCGGTAAAAAAGACGAGGAACGCCGCGCCATCATCAACACGGTTGGTCCCGTCTGGGATGGCAATGAAGTCTGGCTTCTGACCGCTGGCGGCGCGACCTTCGCTGCTTTCCCCGAATGGTACGCCACCATGTTCAGCGGTTTCTATCTGGCGCTCTTCCTGCTTTTGGTTGGTCTGATCCTGCGCGGTATCTCCTTTGAATACCGTTCCAAGGATTCCAATCCTGCCTGGCGCAACCGCTTTGACTGGATGATTGCGATCGGCTCCTTCCTTTCCGCCCTGTTGCTTGGCGCCGCTTTTGCAAACCTCGCACGTGGCGTGCCGATTAATGCAGACAAAATGTTCACAGGCAATCTGTTCACTTTGCTCAACCCTTATGGCCTGCTCGGCGGTGTGACCACGGTCGCCATCTTCCTGCTGCACGGCGCCAATTTCCTCGGCTTAAAACTCGAAGGTGAATTGCGCGAACGCGTCAACGGCGTTGCCAAAAAATTATGGATCGGCGCAAGCGTTCTGTATGTTGCCCTTGGCATCTTCACATACGCGGCTGGTTTCTGGGCGCGCGGCATCGTCAATCCGGGCATCGTTCCGATTGCTGCTGTGGTTGTTTTGCTAGCCACAGGCTATTTCATCAACCGGAAGATGGAAGGCTGGGCTTTCATCATGGTCGCTCTGAACATCGTGTTGACTCAGATCACCTTCTTCAGTATGACCTTCCCCAACGTGATGCTCTCCACCACCAACCCTGCCTACTCATTGACCATCTATAACGCCTCTTCATCACAGTACACACTAACGGTTATGTCCATCGTAGCGTTGATCTTCGTACCCATCGTGCTCGTCTATCAAGGCTGGACGTATTACCAGTTCAGCAAACGCATCAGCACAGATAAGAAGAGTTTAGTCTACTAGCCTCAAATAAAGGCGGAGTGAATTCACTCCGCCTTTATTTTTTGTAACAATCGTCACAAATAAATTACAAGCTGCAACTATTCATGGAGGAAGGCATGGCAAAAGTTCTTGTTATTGGCGCAGGATTTGCAGGTCACACTGCAGCGCTTTATTTAGGAAACAAAATCGGCAGACAGCACGAAATTACCGTCATATCAAACCGCGACGTGTTTGGATATGTGCCATCCTGGGTTTGGGTAGGCGTGGGTCATATGAAACCCGAACGGACCATTTTCAAGCTGAAGCCAGTTTACGACCGCATGAACATAAAGTTCGTTCATGCGGCTGCGAAGGAAATTCATCCTGATATCGGCAACCAGTATGTATTGGGTGAAGAAGTCGGCACAGGCAGGGAAATCCGTCTGGATTATGACTATCTCGTCATTGCGCCTGGCCCCCTGCTCAACTTTGCCGGCACACCAGGGCTGGGTCCGGAAAATGGATACACCCATTCCATTTGTTCACTTCCACATGCCATTAAAGCGCGTGAAGCGTATCTCGCTTTGTGTGACCGCATGAAAAAGGGTGACAAGGTAAAAATCGTGATTGGCACCGGGCATCCCGGTGCCACCTGCCAGGGTGCTGCTTTTGAATATATTGTCAATGTTCACAAGGACCTCCTCAAAAAAGGCCTGCGCGACAAGGCCGACATCCTCTGGCTTTCCAATGAACCAGCCTTGGGTGATTTCGGTGTCAATGGCGTGCAGATCAAGCGGAACGGAATTGTGCAGAAAAGCGACGAATTCATCAAGTCAGTCTTTAACGATCACGGCATCCGCTATCAAGTCCAGACCGGTGTAACCAAAGTGGAAGAAGGCAAGATTCACTGGCAAAACTATGAAGGCGAAGAAGGTACAACCGAGTTCGACTTCTCGATGCTTATTCCACAGTTCAAAGGTCAACCGTTCAAATATATCGGCAACGATGGGTCTGATATCTCTTCCAAGCTGGTGAACCCCGCAGGGTTTGTACTTGTAGATGGAAAGTATGGACTTTCCTACCCTGAACTTTCCCAAACTCCTGAAGCCTGGCCGGCCCAATACCAGAACCCATCCTATTCAAATATCTTTGCGGCAGGCATCGCCTTTGCTCCTCCCGGGCCAATCTCCAAACCTTTCACCAATAAGAATAACGTGGCGATTGCTCCAGCACCGCCGCGCACAGGGATGGTCAGCGGCGTGATCGGGCGCGTTGTAGCCATGAATATCGTGGACCTGATCAAAACAGGCAGGATGACCCACAGTGAACGCATGAGCGAAATGGTTGCAGCTTGCGTTGCATCCATGGGCGATTCTCTTTGGGATGGCAATGCGGTGACGATTGTAATGCACCCGGTCGTACCGGATCGCAAGAAATACAAGAATGAATTCGGCCGCGATCTGTTTATCTCACATCTTGAAATGGGCGTAAGCGGCGCATGGATGAAGTTCATGCTCCACTACACCTTTATCTGGAAATTTAAGGCCCAGCTAGGCTGGAAGTTAATCCCCGAATAGGAGTCTCACATGCAGAGCGAACAGGAATTCTCAAAGGCAGAAAAATTCTGGATGAACTTTAAGTTATACCAGTTGTGGCGCTTCATCGTATTAAATATCAAAGTGTATACAATCGCCGTGCAAAGCAAGTGGCGATGAATTTAAAAATCCTTGAGAATGAGCCAGGGAATATCTCTCTGGCTCGTTCGTTTATAATAACTAAATTATGCATCGCAGACTTCTAACCCTTACCCGTGACACCCGTCTCTCCCTGACTTTAACGATTCTTTCCGGACTATTAGCTGGATTCCTGACCATTTGGCAATCCTGGCTCCTTAGCAATGTCATCAATAATATCTTCCTCGAAAAGCAAGCTCTCCAACCAGTCACTGCTCTTCTCACCTTCATGCTCTTCGCCATCAGCGGGCGGACATTTCTCACCTGGCTCAACGAAGTCGCCGCCAATGCTATTGCAGTCAAGATCAAAACTGACCTGCGCGAACGACTCTTTGCCCACATTCTGAAGCTCGGTCCCGCCTACTCGCGTGGACAACGCACAGGCGAGCTGACCACAGCCGCCGTCGAAGGCATTGAGGCGCTGGATGCGTATTTCAGCCAGTACCTGCCGCAGCTTGTCATCACTGCACTTGTCCCCATTTCCATTTTATTTTTCGTCTTCCCCATTGACTTATTAACTGGATTCGTTTTCCTCATCACCGCCCCGTTGATTCCTTTCTTCATGATCATCATTGGCAAGGGCGCGGAAACAGTGACGAAACGTCAGTACGAAACCCTGCGCCTGCTCAGCGCCCACTTCCTAGACAGCCTGCAAGGGCTGACCACGCTCAAGCTCTTCGGTCAATCAAAGGGACAAGCGAAGACCATTGCCAAAGTCTCCGAGCAATACCGCGACACGACCTTGAGCGTTTTACGTATCACGTTCCTTTCCGCGCTCGCACTTGAAATGCTAGCCACCATCAGCACCGCCATCGTCGCCGTGGAGATCGGCTTCCGTCTGCTCTACCGCAACATGGAATTTCAGCCTGCGCTCTTCCTGCTTGTTCTCGCGCCGGAGTTCTATATGCCCCTGCGCGCCCTGGGTGCCAGATTCCACGCAGGAATGAATGGCACAACAGCGGCGAAACGGATCTATGAAATTTTAGATACGCCAATTCCCGAATTGAAGGTTTCAAGTTACAAGTTGGAAGGTTCAAAACCTTCAACCTTCAACCCTTCAACAGATTCAGGGCAGGCTCTTCGACTTGAAAACGTATCCTTCACCTACCCAAACGAAACCAAACCGGCCCTTCAAAACATCAATTTGAAAATCAATCAGGGTCAACATATTGCGTTGGTTGGAAAAACCGGCGCAGGCAAATCCACCCTCGTCCAGCTCCTGCTTGGATTTATCCAACCCACTGAAGGAAACCTTCAACCTGCAACCTTGGACCTTCAACCCTACATCGCCTGGGTACCTCAGAAACCTCACCTCTTCCACACCACCATCGCTGAAAACATCCGCCTCGGCAAAGCGGATGCGACTCACGAAGAAATTATCCAAGCAGCAGAAGCCGCGCGTCTGCATGACTTCATCGAATCCCTCCCCGAAAAATACGAAACCATTATCGGCGAAAGCGGAGCCCGCCTCTCCAGCGGACAAGCCCAACGCCTCGCCCTCGCCCGAGCCTTCCTCAAAAACTCTACGATTCTGATCCTCGACGAACCCACCTCCGCGCTCGACCCTGAAACCGAATCCCTGCTCGAAGAATCTACACACGAGTTAATGCAAGGACGCACCACCATCACCATTGCCCATCGCCTTAACACCATCTTCCAAGCCGACCAGATCATCGTCCTTGACGAAGGCAGGATGATCGAACAAGGCACGCACCGAGAACTGGTTGCAAAAGATGGCATGTATGCGAGCATGGTGAGAACGTACGAGTTACAAGTTACGGGTTACAAGGTACAAGTTGAAAACCCATCAACCCCAGAACCTTCTCAACAACCTTTACCATTCAACCTTCAACCTTCAACCAATCACCAATCTCCAATTACCAATCACCCATCACCCATCCTCCCCCGCCTCCTTCAATTCCTCAAAGGCAACTGGCATCGCGTCGCGCTCTCCGTCTTGCTCAGTTCCATCACCATCCTTGCCAGCGTGGCGCTCATGGGAACTTCCGCATGGCTGATCTCCACCGCCGCCATCGCAACCTCGGTCGCTGAACTCGGCGTCTCCACCGTCGGCACGCGCTTCTTCGGCATCACCCGCGCCATCTTCCGCTACCTCGAACGCCTCGTCTCGCACGACGTCACCTTCCGCCTGCTTGCCAAATTGCGTGTGTGGTTCTACGAAAAACTTGAACCCCTTGCACCCGCCCGCCTGATGAACTTCCGAGCCGGAGATTTATTAGCCCGCATCATCGGTGATGTAGAAACGTTGGAAAATTTCTACGTCCGCGTCATTTCGCCGCCGTTGACCGCCATCGTCGTTGGGACATTCACTGCCATCTTCCTCGCTTCTTTCTACCCGCTGCTTGCTCCTGTCTATTTGACCTTTTATCTCAGCCTCGGGCTCGTTCTCCCCATCCTCGCGCAGACCACGAGCCGCAAATCCGCCGAACAGACCATCTCCCTGCGTGCCGATTTGCAGACCCGCCTCGTGGATGGCATTCAAGGCATGGCAGACCTCATCGCCTATGGTCGCGCCGATGAACGCCTCACACAAATTGCAACCAATGCGGACGAGTATGGCAATGCTCAACGCCGCATGGCACGCGTGACAGGCATCCACACCGCGCTGGGAACGCTGCTTACCCAACTTGGCATGTGGTCCGTGCTCTTCCTCACCATTCCACAAGTTACCAATGGCAACATTGCTGGTCCCATGCTGGCTTCATTGACATTGCTGACTCTCGCTTCCTTCGAAGCTGTTATCCCGCTGCCTCTCGCAGCCCAAATGTGGAACTCCGCGCGTGAAGCGGCGAGAAGGTTATTTGAAGTGGTGGATACAGAGCCAGAAATCAGTGACCAGTTACAAGCAACCAGCGGACAACCTGAAATTACGAATCACGAACTACGAATCACGAACTTATCTTTCACTTACCCCGCCCAATCCACACC
>JACZJB010000142.1 GCA_014860805.1 Anaerolineales bacterium | reverse complement strand
TTCCACATTGGCTGAAAAATAACCGAAATATTGGGAATATGTTGTTCGAAACACCAGAAACCAGATTCTTTTCAGCGTTTCTGTCCCACTTTTCAAAAATAATTTTTGAAAGGAGACTTATTCGACAGTTTCAACGGTTTGCGTTATTGGAATGTACTGGCGGTGGAGCGGGACGAGATAAAACTCCAAGAGCAGGATTCTGTTCGGGTGTAGAAAAAGCCCGAAAATGTCGCAGAATCCTGCCAATCCACTAGTACGCTTTGTTGGGCAGTTTTTATCATTTATCCTTGAATATCGTTTTCGAAAATTCATGCGCTTGAGCAGTTTAATGAGCTAAGGACGTTTGAAGATATTTGGATCAATATTTGGATTGACAGTTAATTGTTTTACCATCGTTGTCTGGATGGTGTCGTTTGTTGTTAAGTTAATTGTTTTCTCATAAAAAGGTTTTAGGAGATTATTAACTTTTCTAAAATCAGAATATTGGGTTTCAATAACTGTTTCTGTTGGGTCAATATCTGGGTGTAACGCTCTATTCTCCCGACTTAATTCAATAAGCCAGTTTGCAGGATTCACATATCGCGAAATGCTATGGTTATCAGAATAAGTTATTCTAATAACCAAGTAATCGATGTCGCCAATGATTTCTTTATCCATTAATTCCAAATGATATCCACGCAGACTAAGTTCATGCAATCCAAAAAGATGATTTTCAATTCCATGCAATAGCGCTCTTGTCCCGTCGGATGAGGTCGGTGTGCTTACCTTTGCATCTTGGGGTAATTGCCATCCTTCTGAGTTATTCAGCCCTTCAGAAAAGACACGAACGTTGTTGCTAAAAATATCGACCCTCATTTGACCGCTTCGTTCAGCGATATAAATGCCGTCAACTTCAAATGTCGGCTCGACAAGATGAAATTCTGTCTGTAAACTTCGCAATTCATTAAAAATTCTTAACCCGCCAATTGCGTTTATGTGATTTTCAATTATGTTTTCCAATTTCATTGTTATTCCTTACTAACTACCTAACGGTTTGTTGGGCAACCTTTACGCTGACCAAAACGATGGCAGAAAAAAGACACCACCGCTAACACGCCACATTTTTATGCACAACTTGACCTTTGGCAATCACCAAACACACTTACCAAATTTATAAAAACTCTTGACCGAAGAAATTGCCAATCTTTTTATCCTATTCACTATTTGAGCCGAAGTGTTGTACTTGGGAAACACCAGTTGTCAGTTATGAAATTTTACGACGTTTTGTATACATGTAGATTAACCCTGCCCCAAGAAAGCATATAGGGAGAATAATCAATCCTGCCTCTGGACCAAATGCTCCGCCAGTCCACAAATCGGGACCTGATACAGTGATGCGGAATAGCCCTGGACGGTCAAAGCCTGAGACGGGGAAGCCGAAGACCGCATTCTGAAAAAAGTTCCAGCCAGTGTGAATACCAATGGGTAGCCAGAGTTGGCTCGTGCGGAGATATCCATAAGCAAAAAACAAGCCAATGAAGAAGATACCTCCCACTGCCATCCAACTGCTGTTGGGATTGGATAGATGCTCAATGCCAAAATAGAGTGAGGTTATTAGAAGCGCCCCTAGGAGGTTGAGCCCACTTATAAGTGTTTGTAGAATATACCCGCGATATACCAATTCTTCATTCCAACCCACAAATATGAGCACAACCAAATAACGCAAGGTATAAGTAATGACCGTGGATGGCGAATCAATCTGCCAGGCAAATGATTCAAATTTGAGCCATCCAAGGGAATATTCGATCAGATAGATCAAGAACATTAATAAAAAAGCAATTGCAATACCCACGATAATATCGAAGCCTGCCTGTTTATTGAAATTCAAGCCAAGGCTGGCAAAAGAACGTTTATCCGCAAAGCGGCGGGCGAGGTAAATAGCACCAGTGACTACGGCAAAGTCGATTAGTGAGCCGCTGATAGCTTTGGTTGGTCCCGTCATTGAGAGTGAAGTGCGAATCCAATCCACAACTTGGAAGAACAAGCCTGTCAAGAAAACTGCAATCAATAAGCGCCAGCCTGCGCGCAGGCGGGATTGATCCTCGGTAAGAAGGATGCGGGATAAGAAAGCGCCGGGTTGCATCAACATGATACTTTTTCCTTTTTCTACGGTGTAATTTCGCCTTCATGAGTGGCGAGATAAATTTGGGTGGTTTGGTTGATATCCCCTTCCACAAACAAATACAACACATCATCTTTTATAACTGCATTGGTGAACCAAAATTGCCGCGCGCCTTTGATATCACTTGGCTGGAAGATCGGGTTGCCAGCATAGCGTTCCCAGTGGATGCCATCTTGACTGGTGGCAAGCCCAAGTTTCATATTTGATCCGTTTCTGTCGCTCGTGCCGCGATAGATCATCACCCAGCCATCCGTTGTTTGAAAGACACGCGGCTGATGTACCCAGGCGGCATCCCATGCGCCTTTCTCGCCAGATTGAAAGACCGGGTCGCTATCAGCAAACGGTTTATCAGTTGTCGCTGGATCGTTGTATTTCGTCCATGTGACACCATCGATTGAGGTTGCCATGCCGATCATTTGGGTACCCGAAGCACCGACGCCGCTGTAATACATGACATAACCATTGTCTGTTTTCAAAACATGCGGCGCAAGCACCTGCTTCTCATCCCACTCACCATCTGCGCCCGGTTTGAGAATAGGTTCAAGATCAGGTATCCACTCTGTTAATGCGGGACCTGCCACACACTGAGTGATCCGTCCGATCACGCTGGAGGATGGATAAGAACTAGAATCCCAGGTATAAAAAAACAATGCCCAACAGCCATCCTCCCAGATTACACTGGAGGCGTACATGGCGATCTTGGCATAAGGGACATCATTGGTTTCGAAAACAGGGTCATCACCCTGCTTCGTCCAAGTGAAACCATCGGGTGAGGTGACATATCCAACCTGCGATGCTCCGGGAAATTCACGAAATCCATTACGAAACATGTGGAACATGCCGTCGTAATAAATGACGGCGCCCGGGTCCGTGAAGCGGTCATCCCATGTTCCCGGCTGACCTTTGGAAACAATAGGCTCGTCACCATATACTGTAAAGAATGGAACGGGCGTAGCCGTGATTTGCGGCGTGAAAGTTGCGAGCGCAGTGGGGGTGACAGGTATCTCTGTGGGGACAGTCGTTGGAACTGGTGTGGCTGGCGCGGCGCAGGCGGAAAGTAACAGCAGCACATAAATAGGAAATAATATTCTTCGCATTCTATTGTTCCTTCGACATATTGGTTTCAAGCCATTCTGCCAGCACAGAATAAAACAGCACACGCGGCGAATAGGGAATCTCATTAAACAAGCCATGCGGAGACTCATTCAAATTGTGATCCCCATTCAGGAAAATTTCGTAGGAGAAATTATTTTTCCCGGAGTCAATCAAGACTTGCAAGTTCTCCGCGCTAAATGTGACCGGCACACTTTTATCCACGCTGCCCCACAGCCATAAGCCAGGCTGATTGAGTTCGGCGATAATTGGAATGGGATCAAAGCCACCAGGTTTCAAATCACGTAGTTGTTGCGTGATTTTTGCATCCTCGTAATTGGTGGCAGTGTCACCGTCATTGGTGTAGGAACTGAACACGTCTTCCTGAAATGTCGATTCAACCGGACCTGAAAGAATAACTATATGTGAGATTGTCTTCGATTGCGATGCGGCAAGGGGGATGACCCAGCCCGCCTGACTGAAACCGATCAACCCGATGCGTTTCGCATCAATCTCTGGACGGGCAGCCAGATACTCGACACCGGCAATCGCATCATTGGCGTGGCGTTGCAGATTGGCTGGGCTCGCCGCCTCTTGATAGAGGCCTTCCGAATCACCCACCCCGCGCTTGTCGTAATTCAGGATGGCGAAGCCGCGGCTAATCATATAATGCGCCATGACTTTTGCGCCGAAGTTATCGCGTGTGCCTTGTTCAGAACCATGTAACCCCATAAAGGCAGGGACGGGTACATCCGAATTCGGTAATGACAAACGCCCAGCCAACTTTGTGCCATCCTGGCTGGTAAATTCAACATGCTCTTCGATGGTGTAATCAACCCATTTTGCAAATTCAACTGGCGCATCCCCTTGCAGATTTTCCCACCAGTTCAATCCACTGACCTTGCCTTGCGCATCACGCACAAACTCGACTCGTCCATCAAATGGAGCGCCGACATCTCTCAGCACACCCACAAGAAAACCTGCATCACTCGTTGGGTATAGACTTCGTAATGCGCCGCTGTCAAAATCGGTCAGCATGAGCGTTGGGCTGAAGAATGTCAAGCCGCCTGAGGTGAATTCAGGGCTGACGATGACGCTCAATGTCCGTCCTGACTCAAAGCGATACAAGCCTTCATATTTTCCTAATAGAGCGGCATCTACAGAAACAATCGGCGTAAACGTGACCGAACTTTTCTGACCATCCCAAGTTAATTCACCTGATAAATTATTGTCCGAGAATGTGCCAGCAAATTCAATCTGCATAAATGGGTCGTTGGATTTGCCTGAAGCTGAGAAATCCACCGCTTCTCCATCTTGGGTCACAACCATTGACCAGGTCTTTGTCATAGGCTCAATGCTCAAATTTGCATCTTCGAAGTTGATAGAAAGAGATGCAGTTGAGCCGTCTGGTTTTGTCGCCGCGCCGAGCCATGTACCTGTCAACGGCTCGGGAGGAATTGAAGTTGAAGTTGACGACAAAGATGTCGGCGAGGCGGGAGCGGGAGTCGCTGTCGGGGAGGCACAAGCTGATAGAACACATAGCAGGAGAAGGGATGAAATGATGCGCATGTCTGTCAATATAATCCAGCGAATCCGAAAAATCCCCATCCAATTGGGGGGACTATAGAAAACCCCTCCGGAGAGGGGTCAAATGAGATTTAGTTTTTTTGCTTGTGCGGCGGCTTGTGTACGATTATGCACCTCCAACTTGCGGAAAATTTGCTTGGCATACCAGCGCACTGTGCTTACTGCCAGCACGAGCTTGACTGCGATCTCAGGGTTGGTATGACCCTGCGCAATCAATTGCAAAATGTTGAGCTCCTGCCGACTCAATGGTTCAAGCAATTGCGAGTGTATATGTGGGGTTGAAATGTATGCAAGAATCTTTTGCGCAAAACCTCGCGCAGAATGTTTGAGTGGCACACGGCGCAAATACGGAATCAATGACTGACCTTCATCGAGAAACGGACGGATGCAATTCTCAGGCGCCGCAATCTCCAATGCCTGCAATAAAGATGGCATGACAAGGTCAGGGTGATTCTCGGTATGATGTAACAGCGCCTGCATCAATCGGATTTTGAGAATGGTGCTTTCTCGTCGTTGCTGTTCCGAATCGTGTAACCGCCATACAAGGAGACGCTCCGCTCGTTTCTGTTTAGGCAACTCGTCAGATGCAATCAAAATCTGACAATAGGGGAAAAATGATTCGTCGCTCAATATCAAACTGGATTTGGATGATTCGAGCGACTCCCAGTCTGATGACTTCGCCCAGCGAACTGCCGCTTCGTTTTCACCAGCCGAAAACTGCAACTGTGCCCGAACTCCTCTTACCATTTCGACAGATTCCAATGCGTGATGCTTTAGCGCGATTTGCTCAGCCTCAGTAAGAGTTTGCAGGGCATGTGGATATTGCCCCTCGGCATTTTGAATCCAAGCAAGCGTTATATATCCACGGACAGTGGGACTCGGATATGCATTTATGTCTGCTTGTTCGATTGCCGGAGTGACATACTGCCTGGCTTGGGCAAGTTGATTCCAAAAATAGTTAACACGACCCAGACGCAGTTGCGGCAAAAAGGCAAGTCGTTCCATCCCTTCAGCATGCGCCAATCGCAGAGTTTCTTCGTTCAAATCATGCGCTCGCTGAAGTTGTCCGCGCATCATTGCCAGAGCTGATTCATTCAATAATAGCGTAAACGTGATGAATGGATTGCTCGCGCGATATGAACTCTTCCTCGTCGAATGCAGGAGATCTTCAGCCTGGTCGAAGTTCCCAGCCTCCAAAACTGCAGAAGAGTGCAATGCAGAGACGATGGTCTGCAGGTGCAAATCATCCTCAGGAACGAGACGCAAAGCTTGTTCCGCCAAATCCACTGCCGAAACAAAATCCTTGTTTTGGCGCGCCAGCATTGAACGAATTGCCAGCACTTGAAGGTAAGCATTTTGCAAGCCCACGGGAACGGGTCCATTCTCTTTTAGAGTAGTCTCCTGGATGAGTGGTGTGATCAATGCTTCTAAACGGTTTGTCCAGCGCCCGGCAGGGTTTAAGTCTCCGCGCACAGCATATGACCAACCGTACCACAGGCACAAACTCCAATCATTCCACACTTTATCCTTGGGAAGTTGATTCAAATATTTGATAATCGTGGAGATCTCGCCACGTTGCATCCATTGCTGGGATTGTGGGGCAATCAGGCAGGCAGCATATTCATAATCTTTGGCGGCGAGGGCGTGCTCAATGGCTGAAAGAATATCAGCATGTTCCGCAAACCAGTGACTGGCACGTTGATGCAATTCCCTAACCACGTCCTCAGAATATTCAGCCAGCAGGCGTTTACGCAAGAATTCAGCAAAGAGGTGATGATAACGAAACCACTCACGGGCATCGTCCAATGCAAGGATAAAGAGATTATCAGCCTCCAGCGCTTCCAACAGGGTTTGGCTATTGTTGCCTCCAGTGATGGCATCGCAAAGCGTGGCACTCAAACGGTCAATCAGGGACGTTTGCAAGAGAAATTCCTTGCGCTCTTGTGGCAGTTGTTCAACCACCTCAGATATCAAATAACCGGCGATGTCGCGGTGACTTCCAGCAATTGACCAAGCGCCCGATTCGTTTTGATGATTCTGAATGGATAAAGCTGCCAATTGCAAGCCAGCCACCCACCCTTCCGTCCGTGCTCCGAGAAGATGAATATTTTGCTGCGAAAGTTCAAGCTTCATCACACGTTGTAGAAATTCAGCCGTCTCATCCAGCGTAAATTGCAGGTCAGTTGTATGAAGTTCTGTTAGCTGATTACGCACACGCCAACGCGCCAGTGAAAGCGGCGGATCTTTCCGCGTGGTGATTAGCACTCGCAGGGGCTGAACCTGTTCAATGATCGTCTCTACAAATTCATGAACAGCGCGGGATTCCATGCAGTGATAATCCTCCAACACAAGGATGATAGGCTCGGCAAAGTCTGATAGATCACGGATCAAACTTGAAATTATTGTGTCCGTTGGGAATATTTCAGTACTGAAACTTTCAAGAGTCCGTTGGGCAGTCCACCCAATCGCAGAGTCGATTTTTTGCAATGCCGCCAGAAGATAAGCGACAAAGCGCGGCAGGGAATCATCTTCGACATCCAGAGATAGCCAGGCGTAACGCTGATTGATGGTCCGCAGCCAACTGATCACAAGAGTCGTCTTACCATAGCCCGCAGGGGCGGAGACCAAGATCAATGCCGATGGGCGTTCCAGCCCATCATCCAGAATCTTCATTACATGCGAACGCACGACCACGTCAATGCGGGCGCGAGGGATATTGATTTTTGTGGGAATAATGGCTGGATTCGTCACGTGAACTAACTATATCAGAGGGCAACGCCTGTGACGAGTGGGTTTATTTCCGGGGAGAGTGTGGTCCCACAGCGCAAAAAAGCCCTACACCTACTGTGACTGTTGAAGAACAAGCTTCCGGCGGTTACATGCGACTAGGTACTTCAGAAGAAATAACAGACTGGTGGGTCGTTATCAAGAGTACGGAGTCTGATGCACAGTACGATGACTACTTTGAGCGGCAGGATTTGGGGCAGATAATCTATTTAGTCATCGACTCAATGAACCTGGAGGTAAAGCCCCAGATCGAAGCGCTGCGCAACAGTGGAAAGATCAGCCATCTTTATGGCACTAACGTCCCTGACTATAACGGCTCGCAAATCCAAGTGGATCGCATCGAGGTTGAAGGGTAACGATACATCACTAATTCTCGGCAGGATTTAAGTTCGTATTGTATACACAGAATATGCCCTCGATGTTCTTCAGTTAAAATAGGAAAAAATGCGCCGGCTACTTACTTCATCCACTTGGATATCCTTACATTAATCACATATTTTTTAGAAAAAAAATTTAACTCACCTGCCCTATCATGATCTTCGGACGGTACTGCAGCGTCTCTGCTAGATGCGGGGACTGAACCTCTTCGCTCCCCGCCAAATCAGCGATAGTGCGGGATAACTTGAGGATGCGGTGATAGGTACGTGCTGACAAATTGAGTTGACTCATCGCAGCTCTCATCAAGCTCTGACCTTCGGGTTGGAGCGCACAAAATTGCCTTACCTCCCCGATACGCATTTCTGGGTTGCAGACGACGTCGGTGGAATTGGTAAATCGGTGATTTTTAACATCTCTGGCGTTTTGCACACGCTTGCGGATTGCCTCGCTTGACTCACCAAGCTTATTTCCGCTGAGTTTTTCATAATCGACTCTGGAGACTTCGATGTGAATATCAATGTGGTCGAGCAATTGACCGGAGATGCACTTTTGATATTTGGTCATGACAGCGGGGGCACAGGTGCAGGGCTTTTGAGATCTTCCGAAGTGCCCGCAAGAGTAGGGATTTATCCCGGTAGCGCTCTAGACTTTGAACTTCTCCGATCCAAGATCTCATTTAATTTTCCAACTTCAATGATGATTCCCAATCCAGGTAAATCGAGTGCTTCAAGTGTGCCTTTTCGGATCCAGGCTCTGATCTGTTTTGACGTGGCATGACAAATCTGGGCAGCTTGATAAACCGTGAAATAACTGCCACGTGGGATTGGGGTAGGGATGATTTTC
>JACZJB010000001.1 GCA_014860805.1 Anaerolineales bacterium | reverse complement strand
ACCAACACAGGCAGGGTCTTCAGAAATGAATCAACATGCTCAGGCGTGGTGTCGGCACCCAAAGTAATCCGCAGCGACCCCAAAGCCCAATCGCGCGAGTAACCTAAGGCGGTGATGACTTCACTGGGTTCGGGATTGCCTGTTTTGCAAGCGGAACCGGACGAGCAGGCAAAACCAGCGGAATCGAGCATTTGCAAAAGCAAGTTACCGTCCACGTTTTTGAAAACGAAGGAGGCGTGGTTCGGCAGGCGGTGTTCAGGATGACCCGTCAATTGGACATCGGGAATGGTTTCGAGAACTTGTCCAATAATGCGATCGCGCAGTGGTTTGACGTGAGCGGTGCGGGCTTCACGTTCTTCCGCAGCAAGGTGTAACGCCTCAGCAAAGCCAACAATGTAGGGGACATTCTGCGTCCCAGCTCGCTGGCTGTTTTCCTGTCCTCCGCCCGTCATGTGCGGCAAAAGCTTCGTCCCTTTGCGGACGTACAATGCGCCGACGCCTTTGGGTCCATAGAATTTGTGTCCGCCAAGAGACATCAAATCAACGCCAAGTTTTTCAACATTCACATCCAAATATGCCGCGGCTTGCACGGCATCGGTGTGGAAGAGGATGTTATTTGTCTTTGCGATATTTGCCAGATCCACTATCGGGTTGATCGTGCCGATCTCGTTGTTGGCAAGCATCAGCGAGACAAGAGCCGTATCGCCGCAAATCGCTTTGCTTAACGATTCAGGCGTAACTGCTCCATGTTCATTAATATCCAGCCATTCGAGTTGGAATCCATATTCTTTTTCAAGCTGCTCGGCTGTTTTACTGACGGCGTGGTGTTCCGTTTTGGCAGTCAGGATCCACGTCCTGCTTGAAGCTTTGCGGCTTGCCATCATCGCCCCGCGCAAGGCAAGGTTATCGGACTCTGTGCCGCAGGATGTGAAGATAATCTCCTCGGGTTTGCAATGCATAACGGCGGCGACTTTTTCACGCGCAGCTTCGAGCGCGGTTTCGGCTTTTTGTCCCAGCCGATGTACAGAGGATGGATTTCCGTAATTCTCGCGGAAGTACGGCAGCATCGCGTCCAAAACGCGCCTGTCAACGGGAGTGGTGGCGGCATAATCAAGATAAATCATGGACAGGATTATACTGCCTTAGGTGCATGGCGTAGGATCGGTTGGATGATAAAATCCAGAAACCATCAAAATAATATTCAAATTCAAGATTGCTGGATAAAATCAAGAAATGATAAGAAAATGGATCCAAATAGCAGGCGGAAGCATTGGCGCAAGCCTCGTTCTTTCAATGATTTTTGCAAATCAACTAGGTCTGGATAAAGATCCCGCATGGGGCGGAAAACGGTACATCCTTTTTATTATCGGTCTTCTCATTTTTGCAGTTTCCTTTTTCTACCGTGAAAACAATTTCATCGGTCACGTTTTTCACACTCCTGCGGGGTGGACACATCTTTCCGTTGCTGCATTAAGCGGAATGGTCATCTTGGGATACATCTGGTATATCTCCGCTGGCTTATGGACATCCTGGCCCAACGAGACAAGTTACTACGATTTGCTTGCCACTGCGTTCAGCCAAGGTCAACTTGCTGTGGATATTCAGCCTCATCCTGCGCTTCTCACAATGGAAAATGTATATGAGCCGAGCAATCGCGAAGGCATACCCGTGTTATGGGATGCATCCCTTTACAAAGGAAAATACTATCTTTATTGGGGACCCGCGCCTGCTCTTTTTCTCGCCATCTTCAAATTGTTTTCGCAAGAGCCTATCGGCGACAAGGTCATAACCTTTGTTTATGTTACAGGCGCATTTATATTTTCGGTCTTATTGATCCTGGAACTTTGGAAAAAGTATTTCGTTGAAACACCGCTCTGGGCGCTCCTTTCTGCCATTGCCTTTGCAGGGTTGGCGAATCCAATTCTCTACATCCTTCTCGAAGCGCGAATTTATGAAGCAGCCATCATTGCCGCCCAATTCTTTTTGCTTGGCGGTATGTATTGGATGTTTACCGCATTCAGCCATTCATCAAAATTACGCCTGGCATTGGCAGGGATATTTCTTGCCCTGGCAGTCGGTTCACGCACCACGCTAACGTTTTCCGTGGCATTTCTCGCACTCATGGTTCTTGTTTGGGCAGTCAAAGCACAAAAGGCTCGAGCGGTTTCCCTCGTGGCGGCATTTTCCGCACCTTTGGTGCTTGGTGCAATCAGCTATGCCGTATACAACTATGCCCGCTTCGATTCCTTCACCGAATTTGGTTTGCATTACCAGCTCACTAGCTACAACCTGTACGAATTGCTGGGGGAAACTTTTTCGCCCGCCTATATTCCGCCTAATTTATACAAAACTCTTTTCAATCCACTTGAGACGCGGGATGTATTTCCCTATATCATTCCAAATCGTTGGGCAGGACCAGACTGGCTGGCCGGTGAATATCCGAAATTTTATTTACTGCTTGCAGAAGCCATCACTGGCATTTTCGCCGCAAGCCCGTTCATGATCTTTGCATTCCTTGCAGGCTTGAACAAAGACAAAACATTCCGCTGGATATTACTTTCCCTGACAGGCGCAGCATTCTTCGTTTTTCTCATGCTGCAATTCTTCTTCTTTACCACCATGCGCTACCTACTGGACCTTGTACCTACCCTGTCTCTTTTGGCAGTGATCGGCTTCTGGCAGGGACTCGCCCAATTAAAGGCGCATCCTGCCGCTCGTCGAATGTATTCGACATTTGCAATTGCTCTCCTGATCTACTCAATCGCCATCGGATTAATTCTCCCCATCTCGGGTCACCTCGAATCATACAGAGTATTCAACCCAGCCTTACTTGAACAAATCACCTGGCGAGTTAACGCCTTGATGAAATGAAAAACAAACCCATCCTCAATCACAATCTGCGCTGGTTCCTCGCGGGCATGATCTTCGCCAATATCGGCGGACAAATGGCATACAGCATGTTATCGCTGTACATGCTCAACCTCGGCGCGAGCGTGGCACAAGTCGGGATGGTGTTCACATTGGCATCGCTTGTGCCGATGGTCTTGCAAATTTTCGGCGGCTGGCTTTCAGACACCATCGGACGGCTGCGCGTCATTGCCATGGGAAGTTCCGTTGCCGTCTTTGGTTATCTCATCTTTGCATTTGCGCCAAGTTGGCAATGGATATTGATCGGCTTGTGCGTGGAATATGTTTCCAATTCGGTTGTTGGGCCAAGTTTCGGCGCATACATCTCCGAGCAATCTTCCGAAGAATCCCGCGGACGGGTCTTTGGCATCACTTCGGGCCTGTACCAAACCGTCACTGTCATTGGCCCTGCACTCGCAGGCTTCCTCGCATATCAATTCAGCTTTCCGCTGATGATGCGCGTGGCATTCGGCTTTTATCTCACCGCCACTCTCCTGCGCGTATGGATGGCAACCAATGAACGCTTCGCCCCCATCAAAGATGCAGCCAGACCCACCTTTAGCGGCTTCAAAGGACAACTCACTGCGATCCTTACCCTGTTAGTGTCGGGAGGCGTTCTCACATGGATCTGGGTCACAGACGCGGTCGGCGACACATCCTACAATCTCATTGGGCAACTTTTCCCCATCTATCTTTCCAGCATCGGAAAATTAAATGTCCAACAGATCGGCATCGTCAACGCCGCCATTGGTGTCACCGCCATCATCGCTGCGCCGCTCGCAGGTTCACTCGTCGATAAATACAGCGAACGCGCCGCCATCATCACAGGCTTTGCGCTAAATGGCTTGGGCATATTTACTTTATTAAACTCAGGCAGTTACGCGGGCTTTATCCTTGCGATGTGCTTCTTCGGTCTAGGCAACGGCAGCCTCATGCCCGCCTACGAATCGCTCATCTCCAAAGTCGTCCCAGAATCAAAACGCGGCATGGCTTTCGGCTTCTTCGGCACCACCCTTGGCATCCTCTCCCTGCCCATGCCGTGGATCGGCGCCCAGCTTTGGGAACGCGTTTCACCACGCGCGCCATTCTGGCTTGCAGTCGCCGCAAATATGATCTCGATTGTCATAGCGTGGTTCAAATTCAAGATTCGGGATTCCCAACCTGCAGAAGTTTCCAGCGGCTGAAGCACGCTTCCTTCTTAATCTGACCCTGATACAGTTCCCTTGGCAGATTCTCGTCCCAAGCCTTTTGTTGTACAATGACACCATAGGAGACATCATGAGCGACTTCCTCACCTTCCTCAACACCGCAGACCTTGATACATTGACCCAGGCACAGGGCATTACGCACTCTGTTGCAGAGAATATCATTGCAGCACGTCCATTCAACACTATCGAAGATTGTTTGAAAGTGAAAGGCATGGGCAAAACGCTGCTTGCCCGCTTGCAGTCTATTGCTGAGGCAAAGGACAATGATCCAGAAAATAGAGCCTTGATTCCCGTCGAGGAAGAGGCGCCGCCCGCTTATGTCGAGAAGAGTCAACAGCCTGCACAGGAAAAAGTCGAAGAGCAGGATTCGTTCCTGACACGATTGGGGCGGGCGTTTATCAACTTCCTGCGCGCTCTGCTTCGATTGATCATCCTCGTTATCTTTCTTGGCGGAATTGGCGCGCTTTTATATTATGGTCTCCCATACATCAACCGGACGTTTATTGCGCCCGTGGAGAGAAATACCGCGCAAATCAATAAACTTGAAGCTGAAGTTTCGTCACTGCAAACTCAATTGGATGAGATGAACGCCCGCGTGACTGCGCTGGAAACATCCGTTGAAGGATATTCGGCTTCCATCCAAAAATTACAAGAGATGCAAGCCGAACTTGATTCTCAGTTGCAAAAGAACAACGATAAGATTTTGCTTGACCTGAAACACGAAGTGATGATGACCCGCGCGCTGGATATACTTGCGCGTGCGAGGCTCTATCTGGCGCAGAGTAATTTTGGGCTGGCGAAAATTGACGTGCAGTCGGCGCGTGACCTGTTGGCTGAGTTGCAAGCCGAGACAAATGATGATTTGCTCTTGATCGTACTTTCGCGCTTAGACCTGACTCTGGGTAACCTGCCTGATTTCCCCGTTGTGGCAGCAGGTGACCTGGAAATTGCCTGGCAGATTTTGATGTCTGGCAATGCACCTGTGATTCCGACTGTAACATTCACTCCCACACCTGCCACGCTGGAAACATCCACACCCACTCCACTCCCACCGCCAGCTATAATTTCAGCGACACCCACACCATAGAAACAAAACGCTCACGGCGGTTATAATTTTACAAGTTATTACTTCTCAGGAGAAAATACATGACACAAAAAATAAAGTTTGGCACGGACGGCTGGCGCGGAGTCATTGCTGAAGATTACACCTTCGATAATGTGCGCCGCGCCGCACAGGGATTCGCGTCTTACATGGTCTCGCAAGACAAAACAGGGCAGTGGATCGTGGTTGGGTACGATATGCGTTTTGGGAGTGAGAATTTTGCTGCGGCTGTTGCGGAAGTGCTGGCTGGCAACGGAATGAGAGTTTATTTGACAGATGGAGCCACACCAACCCCTGTGATCGCTTACGCAGTTGTTGATAAAAAAGCTGCCGGCGCTGTGAATATCACCGCCAGCCACAACCCGCCCACTGACAATGGATTTAAAGTCCGCAACGAGACGGGCGGCGCGATTGACCCCGAAGGATTGAAACAGATCGAAAGCGGCATCCCTGATAACATCAAGAATGTAAAGCGCAAGGACTATAAAGACGCTGCCGCAGCTGGTGAGATCGTCAAATTCGATGCGGCCACTCCTTACATTGAACATTTAACTCGAGATGGACTGATCGACCTGCAGCCCATCAAAGACGCTGGCTTGACTGTGATGGTGGATACCATGTGGGGTAATGGTGCAGGTTGGTTCCCGCGTCTGCTGGCAGGCGGCAAGACCCGTGTGATCGAAATCCACAATCATCGCAACCCATCTTTCCCTGAGATGAAGCGCCCTGAACCCATTCAGCCGAACATTGATGTAGGCTTGAAAGCAACGGTAGATAACAAGGCTGACGTGCTTCTCATCACCGATGGCGACGCTGACCGCTGCGGAATTGGCGATGAGAACGGCGAGTTCATCAACCAATTGCGCGTGTATGCATTGCTTGCTTATTACCTGCTCGAAATCCGCGGTGAACGCGGTGATATTGTGAAGACCCTGTCTACAACGGGCATGTTAAACAAACTGGGTGAAATCTATGGCGTTCCTGTCCACGAGACTGGTGTAGGTTTCAAATATGTCGCCCCAAAGATGACCGAGACCAATGCCCTGATCGGCGGCGAGGAAAGCGGCGGCTATGCCTTCCGTGGAAACGTGCCCGAGCGCGATGGAATTTTGGCTGGCTTGTACATGCTCGATTTCATGGTCAAGACGGGCAAGAAACCTACCGAATTATTAAAAGACTTGTTCGCCAAAGTTGGCGGCGAATATTTTTACGACCGGGTGGACAGTCCTTTCAGCGGCGATCACGAATCCCGCAAGAAGATCATTCGCGACAACTATCCCTCCACACTTGGCGGCTTAAAGGTAACAGACATTGTCACCGTGGATGGTTTCCAGTTCAAATTGGAAGATGGCGGCTGGCTGCTCATCCGCTTTTCTGGAACGGAACCTATTTTGCGGGTGTACACCGAAACCCGTCACAAGGACAAGGTCAAGGCGATTTTGGAAGACGGCTTGAAGGTTGCGGGAATTAAATAATATTCCACGCGTCAGCGGGCTGGAATGATTAATCATCCCAGCCCGCTGACTTTTTACCCTAGTGTCTTTTCTTCAAAACAAACATAACACCTACCAATGGCGGCAAAAGAAACGCGCTTCCACATAATGGATTAGCCGCAGAAACAGGCTCGGGAGTATTTACACCCATTGAATATGTTGGCGATGGGGCTATCACAGTGGGCACAAAAGTTGGGGTTGACTCTACAGCCCAGGGCGTGGGAGGAATCGGAGTCGCAGTCAATCCAAGCAGAATAAAACTTTCATCATCCATTTGCTGAACGGCACCTGGAATTTGATAGCTGATCTCCAGCAGTAAATCTTTCGCCAGCTGATTGTTGGGGTCAAGCGCAAGCGTAGTTTGCAAAGCGGTTAGAGTCTTCGTCAAAATGCCTTCGGTGTCGGTCTTGCCTGTGTAATAAATGTCATATTGATAATGTGCCCACAACAGGTCGGCGTATCCGTAATGCCAAAGTGGATCGTTCGGCAAAAGCGCAATACATCTTTCATAGGCGTCCTCGCTCAACGCATACAATTCCAGCCCCGCGGGGTCCTCGCGCAAATAGCCCTTCGACATCATAACCACCTCTTTATATGCCTTCGCAAGCCTCCCCCATGCTTCGCCATCTTTCGGATTTTTTTCGACACTGGCTTTTTCGCTCAACATATTTTCCCACAGGAACGGCGTGACGATGACGATCTGAATATTATCCAAATATGTCGGTTCAAAATCTGTGAACGTCCAGCGGATCTCATTCCCGCTTCGCACTCCGCCCGGAGTTGACTCACCATGACCAGCCTGACCTGACAAATCGAGATTTTGCTCGCTGACCTCATACGGCAGGCGGACAACGACCTCTGCGCTGCCAATCGTACCATTCCAGCCTGCGCCCGTTTCGAGAATGTATTTGAAAGCGTCATAGGGATAGTAGCCATATCCATTGACGTTATATACGACTTCAATCGTCATATCCTGATTCGGCGGGAAAGTCACATCAAAGACCGCCCAGGGAATTTGATCCCGTTCCTGATATGAATATTCGCTATAAAAGAAAGGTTGATTCTCTTTTTTTGTCGGCACATTTTTCCCATCAACCCTGACTGCAATCGAAGAAATCTCAGGGAAATTACCAAAGCCGTCTGAATTGCCGTTGAAGAATGAGAGCGGAAAACGCACAGCCATTTTTTCTTCGGCAGTGCCAAGGTTTCGCATGGTAAAAACTGCTTCTGTTTTGGCAACAGCATTCCGCGGATCAGATTGGTTTTTGGAGATGGTCAACGTCACCGTCTCCGCCATCATACGGACCTGGGTGGTTTCATTCCCCGGAATCAAATTCGTGCCTGGGGGCGCTTCAGGCGGAGCTACGTCCGCGCGAACTGCTCTTTGCGGGAAAGCGGAAATAAGGATTAAAACAAACGCGCAAAATAAAAAAGACCTTTTCAACATTTCAACCTCGATATCTTTTATTTTCACTATACAAGTTTAAAAAGAACTCGTCAATTCAAGCATTAGTACCAGCGCGAATTCCTGTTTGTCTAGGCTGATATAATCTCAACATCATGCAGCTCACCGATACCCATTGCCACCTCGATTACAACAAATTCGACACGGACCGCGCAGATGTGATCCGCCGCGCAAATGATTCAGGGTTGGTTCGGCTGCTCGTGCCGGGACTCCACCACAAGTCCAGTAAAGAGGCGGTGCGGTTGGCAGAGTCACACTCCAGCGTGTATGCGGCGGTTGGGTTCCATCCAACGGATCTGGAGGAATTTTCCGAAAGCACGTTTCAGGAAGTCAAAGAGCTTGCCAGCCATCCCAAAGTGGTTGCAATCGGCGAGATCGGCATTGATTATTATTGGGTGAAGGAAGCGGACAAGCGTGCAATTCAACGTGACATTTTGAAACGACAATTGGATTTTGCGAAGGAAATCAACAAGCCTGTCATCATCCACATGCGCGAGGAAAACGATGCGTGGCTCGGCGAAGCCTCTGTGGATTTGCTGAGAATTTTAGAAGATTGGCAAAAAACTTTGCAAGGCGGGCTCGCGGAAAAACCCGGTGTGCTGCATTCCTTTAATGGCAACCTCGAAACCGCGCAAAAGGCGTTGGCGCTCAATTTTTATCTCGGCATCACAGGACCAGTGACCTATAAAAATGCGGAAGAAAAGCGTGAAATTACCAGACAATTTCCTCTTGACAGAATCCTGATTGAAACCGATTCTCCATTTCTCGCTCCTGTGCCGGTTCGTGGCAAAAGGAACGAACCTGCCTTTGTTCATCATATTGCTGATAAAATAGCAGAAATCCATTCCAAAAGCCCTGCGGAGATCGCCGCCATCACAACAGCTAACGCGGCGCGGCTCTTTGCATGGGGAGACTGATTTGAACGCGGTAACTTTCCTATCACCTGTAACAGAAGAAATCAAACTCGTTGAAGAACGAATGCGGTCCCAGGCGGATGAAGCTCATCCAGACCTGCGCGCCGCGCTGGAGCATTTGCTCGCGGCTGGAGGCAAGCGCATCCGCCCCACCCTCGGCCTGCTCATCGGAAACATGCTGAGTGCGCCGCTCGAAAAACTCGTCACACTTGGCGCAGCAGTTGAATTGCTGCACACAGCTACGCTGGTGCACGATGACCTGATCGACGGCTCACTGCTCCGCCGCGGAATGGCAACGCTGAATGCGCGCTGGTCACCGCCTGCCACCGTTTTAACAGGCGACTTCCTGTTCGCGCGCGCAGCGATCCTCGCCGCAGAAACCGACAATTTACCATTGATGAAACTGTTCTCCGAAACACTGGCAACCATCGTCAATGGCGAACTGACGCAAATGTTCACCTCACGCGGAATGATCAACCGCGATAATTACTACAAACGTATTTACGCAAAGACCGCATCCCTTTTTGAAATGACCTCACGCGCTGCCGCGATGGTCAGCCCTGCAAATGAAACATCCATCGAAGCCATGCGTGATTTTGGATATCAGATCGGCGTCGCCTTCCAGATCGTGGATGACATCCTCGACTTTACAGGCGATCAAAGCGCAGTCGGCAAACCGCTCGGGTCAGACCTGTTGAATGGTCTGGTGACCCTGCCAGCCATTTACTACGCTGAAGCCAACCCGGACGATGTTGATGTCGTATCCCTGCCCAACGGCGGCTGGACCAACAACGACAACATGACCCGCCTCGTGGATCACATCCGCGCCAGCGACGCTTCCAAGAAAGCCATGCTCGAAGCCGAACAGCACGTAGAACGCGCCCTTGCCAGGCTCGAAGCCATGGAACCCTGCGCCGAACGTGAGGCGCTGGAAAACCTCGCCAAATATATTGTAGATAGAAAGATTTAGTTTTGTAGTTGGGCAGTTCGATAGATTTTAGCTTCCGATCTGCTCTTCTTCATCATTGATCCTTCCTGATTCATTATTCCATATGCCAAGCCCTAAAAAACCCTTTCGCTTTAACGTCGGTTTCATCATCCATGAAGAGATCGGCTACAACCACGACTTCGCCTTTGAGTTCGAGAAGCTCAAGCTCGAAGACCTTGAACTGCGCAACTTTGAAGGCATCGCCAATGTCGGCAAGACCCCGCAGGGACTCATCCTGCAAGGCGACTTCTCCGCTGAAACCACTCTCAACTGCGTGCGCTGCCTGACAGACTTCGACCACGAACTGGAGTGGTCTTTCACCGAACTATACGCCTTCGATACCCGCTCCGAAACCGAGGAAGGCTTGATCATCCCCGATGACGCGCATCTCGATATTGCAGAAATGCTGCGCGAATATACCCTGCTCGAAATTCCCATCAGCCCAGTCTGCAAACCCTCCTGCAAGGGACTTTGTCCCGAGTGCGGGCAGAACCTGAACGAGAAGGATTGCGGCCATAAACCCGTCGAACCAGATTCTCCCTTCGCAAAACTGCGGGATTTGTTGTAAAATACCACCCATGAATTTCAAACCTGCTTACCCAATGGTGCTAATGACCATGCTCATGGCCAAAGCCCCCAGTATGGGGGTGCGCTACATGCGAATGGAAATGTCCCTCTGCGCCAATTGGAAAGCACGTTAGGTTTACACACCTGAATCAAAACGGGCTGTCCATTACGCGGACAGCCTTTTTGTTTGTAATAATCATGTCATTGCGAGGCGGCGCTCTCCGCCGAAGCAATCTCCTATACAGTTGAGGATTGCTTCGCAAAAACCGCTCGCAATGGCATACGACACTGAAAGCTCTCCGAAGGAGAAATTATGAATGAAAACATCTTAATCGCCATCGCCTGGCCATACTCAAACGCCGAGATTCACGTCGGGAATATCACAGGCTCTCATTTGCCCGGTGATATTGTCGCACGCTATCACCGCCTGCAAGGGAACAAAGTCCTCGTGGTATCGGGCACGGATTCGCACGGCACGCCCGTTGTCATTGCAGCAGATAAGCAGGGCAAGCCCGTTGAGGAAGTCTACAAGCAGTACCACGAAAGTTTCATCGAAGTCTTCAAAGGCTACGGCATCACCTACGATATGTTCACAACCACACATAGCGAGAATCATTTCAAAGTCTCGCAAGCCATGTTCCTCGCCTTGCAAAAAAACGGATTCCTTTTCAAGGAGTTCAGCAAGCAATGGTACTCCCCCAGCGCAAACAAATTCCTGCCCGACCGCTACGTGGAAGGGACATGCTACATCTGCGGTTTCGAAGGCGCGCGCTCCGACCAATGCGATAACTGCGGCAACGTGCTCGAGCCTGAGAAGTTGAAAAATCCGCGCGCCAAGACGGGCGACGGCGCACTCGAATTGCGCGACACTGAACATTTCTATCTCGATCTTTCCAAGCTCGAACCTGATGTGAAAAACTTTTTGAAGGAACGCGCCCCGCACATGCGCGATACCGTCATCGGCGAGTCACTGCGCAAGATCGAAAGCGAAGGGCTCAAGGCGCGCTCCATCACACGTGATTTGGATTGGGGCATCCCGATCCCGATCGACGAGGCAGGTTGGGAAACGAAAAAACTGTATGTGTGGTTCGAAGCAGTTATCGGCTATCTCTCCGCCCCAATTGAGTGGGCGCAGGTATCAGGTCAGAAAGATGCGTGGCGCGATTGGTGGACGAACCCCAACGCGAAGCAATTCCATTTCATCGGCAAAGACAACATCTTCTTCCACACATCGCAATGGCCTGCCGAATTGATGGGCGCAGGAGAACAATTCACAGAGATCTTCGCGGGCGATAAAGTCAAATTGACCTTGCCATACGATGTGCCCGCCAATCAGTTCATGAACCTCGAAGGCAAAAAGATCAGCGGCTCGGGCAACTGGGGCGTGTGGGGACTCGACGCGCTGACGCGCTTCGACCCTGATGCCCTGCGCTATTACCTAACTGTCAACATGCCCGAAGCCAAGGACAGCGATTGGGATTGGGCCGAGTTTGTGGCACGCAACAACAATGAATTGGTGGCCACATGGGGCAACCTTGCGAATCGCGTGCTGGCATTTTGTTATAAGAATTGGGATGGGCACGTGCCCGATGTTGACCTATCCACGCTTCGTCCCGCGGACCTTGAACTGCTCGCCACCATCGAAAATGGATTCAACACTGTGGGCGCAGAACTCGAAGCTGTGCGCCTGCGTTCTGCATTAAGTGAGACCATGAAACTTGCCACCGTGGTCAATCAATATCTTGACGTTAACGCGCCGTGGAGCGCAATCAAAGTGGACAAGGGCGAAGCGGGCAAAACAGTCTACACCGCGCTCAAAGCCATTGACTCGCTCAAGGTGATGTTCGCTCCCTTCCTGCCCTTCACCTGCGAAAAACTGCATGGTTTCTTCAACTACGAGACTCCGCTCTTCGGGGAGCAATTCACCGAGACTGTCAAAGACTCGCTCGGCGAGCATACGGTGTTGAGATACAAGAGTATTGAAGGCTTGCAATGGAAACCCAGCGACTTACAGCCTGGGAAGAAGTTGAATCAGCCGGGTCCGCTGTTTAAGAAGCTGGAAGAAAGTGTGATCGAAGAAGAACGGGCAAGGTTAGGCAAATGAAACAAAAATCGGATGTCAAATGACATCCGATTTATTCTTAATTGTCCTGCGAAGAATACCCCTTCGGGGCACTTTGGCAAAGGAAAACGCGGAGTTTGCGAGGTTCGGTCATTGGGAATTTTCCCATTTTCTTGCGAAGGTAAAATTATACGGCAGAAACTCTCTTATCTATGGGCATTTCAACACAAAATCCAGCACGACCGTTTTTCCGGGAGTGACACTGATATCGGTACTGGAGAAAAGCACATCATAGAAAACATCGATCTTAAGCCAGCTTGCATAATGCTGCCAACCCAAGTCCTGGCTGAAGACATATTCCGGGGCATCACATTGCCTCTCGCCCAATTGCAAATTCATATAGATACCAAATCCATATTCTCCGGGCTCGACGTTTGCAAACACAAAACGTCCGTCTGCTTCGGTCCTCACTTTATATTTCAAGTATTCGCCGCTATGACGATCCAACTGTACAGTCACTTCACTGATGGGGGCAGAACCAGAGGAAGCAGGAAGCAACCATGTGAAATGACCTTCAACCGTTCCCATGGACACGTCCGGGGTGACCGTCAATGTAGGAGTGCCGTCAACCTCAGGAGTATTTGTTGATGGCTGCATTGTCAAAGTTGGGATGGAAGCGGGAGTTTCTGTTGCGGGTACGGTGCAGGCTGTCAATAAAAAAACAGCCAGCAGAAATAGTTTCGTATATTTCATCTTGATCTCCGGGAATTTTTAAAATAATTCAAATCAGATTTTAACGGATTAATGGAATTCCCCCATGGATGAACATAAAATCATAGGATTTACATTGTGTTCGTAATGCTGGCTCTTGAAGGGAGATACATAACGCGGAAAAGAGCTTTGGGCGGTCATTTTCCATACCTGAGGAGGGTGTAAATTCCCAAGCCGTACTTTATAAATAGGGTATCTTCAATTCTCAAGGAGCCTCCCGAATGACTACCGCGACTGCTGAAATTACCGTCAATTCGCCTATAAAATTCGCTTACCGTGCCTTCACCAATTCCACTTCATTGCGTGAGTGGTTGTGTGACGTTGCCACCGTAGAACCGCATCCGCAAGGGCGCTTGTATATGTGGTGGCGCGGAGATTTTTACTCCAGCGGACACTATCTTGAATTGGATGAAAACAAAAAAGTTAAATTCCGCTGGTTCTCGAATACCGACCCCGCCCCCACCGTGGTGACAGTGACGTTCGCCGAGAAAGGTCACAGCGTAGGCATATTGCTTGAGCATGAAGTACCAGATGACAGCGTATGGAAAGACGCGGCGCAAGGCTTCCGCCATCATTGGATGGAAAGTCTTGAAAACCTGAAATCAATTCTGGAAACAGGCGTGGACCTGCGCATCGCCAATCGCCCCATGCTGGGAATCGCGCCCGGTGATTTCACCGAAGAACAAGCCAGTGCTTTGAAAATTCCAGTCCGTGACGGTCTGCGGCTGGATGCTGTGCTTGACGGCATGGGCGCGCAAAGTTGCGGTTTGCAAAAAGATGACGTGATTGTGGAAATGGCCGGGCATCCAATTCATAACGACGGGAGCAGCCTGCCAAACGCGATTGCCGGCAAAAAAGGCGGCGACAAAATTGACGTTGTGTTTTATCGCGGCCCTGAAAAGAAAACCGTCAGCATGGAACTCAGCAAACGTCCCATGCCTGTTGTTCCGTTCAACCCGACCGAATTGGAAAAACAGGCCCGCGCGATCTATACCCCGGCTTTGGCGGAATTGGATGATGCGTTTGCCGGTTTCAGCGATGAGCAAGCCATGACGCGCCCCGAGCCAAATGAATGGAGCGCGCTGGAAACAGTTGCCCACCTGATCGCTGGCGAACGCTTCAACTTGATTTTCCTGACCGGCTTGATCGATGGATACGAACCCGTCACCGATGGGTTTGGGACGAACATCCACGAGCAGGTGCAGGCAACTGTAAAAACGCATCCTTCCATTAATCTGATGCTTGATGCTCTGCGAAAAGCCTCGGAAGAAACCCTGGCATATGTTTCCCTCATCCCAGAAGAGTTTGTTGCAAATAAAGGCAGCTATCACCGTTTCGCATCAGTATTGTTGCAGCCAAACTTTCACCTTACCGCACACCTTCAACAAATAAAGGATGCGCTTGCCGCCGTAAGTAGGTAAGGTTTTATTCAAGAATTAGCACTAACCTGCGCATATCTTTTCGCAAGAACAAAAGAAATCCCCCACAGCCGCGAGACAGGCTCCAGCAAACGGCGCAACAATAGCGGATAAATATTGCAAAGACTGCGCCAAAGAGACAAACATCGCGCCATATTCTGGCGCGATGTTTGTTATTAACACTTCTAGGAATGATGGGTGACAGGTAAAGATCATAACGCTTAACGAAAATAGTAAAATGATGGCATGATGAACATCCTCCCCATTCAACCGCACCAAATCGAAGATGCAAAGTACGTCATCACTGCGGTGGCGCAGCGCATTTTCATGCCCGAAAAAACCGTGCAGGATTTTTACCAGATTCTGGAAGAAGAAGGCGAATTGCTTGACGTGGATAATTTCCAACAGGAGTATAGCGAGAACCGCGGATTATTCCTCGTAGTGATGGATGGCAGCCGATTGGTTGGCACAGGCGCGATAAAAAAACTCGAAGAACAAACAGCCGAATTGAAACGCCTCTGGCTGCTTGAGGAATATCATGGTCAAAGAATCGGCTACCAGGTTGTTACGTGCCTGTTGGATTTCGCGCGCGCACACAGCTACAAAAAAGTTCGACTGCAAACCAGTCAAAGACAAAGACGTGCAATTGAATTTTATACACAGCTTGGGTTTTATGAAATTCCGAGTTATCGCGACAGCATGGATAATGTCTCAATGGAAATGAAACTGGAAACATGATCCATAGGAGAAAAAATGAAAACGATCCTTTTCAAACTATTATCAATCATCATCACGTTGAACGTTGCCCTGGTTGCATGTTCACCGTCCATGTCCATCGCCTCCGCAGAATCAAACAAGCGCCGCGAGATAAATCCATCCGCCAGCAAGGAGGATATCAAGAATCTCGTGGATGGAAATAATGCCTTTGCTTTGGAAATCTACCATTCGCTTCGTTCTGAAAACGGGAATCTGATCCTGTCTCCGTACAGCATGTCCCTCGCCCTGGCAATGACGTACGCCGGAGCCCGCGGCGAGACCGAGGTTCAAATGGGACAGACATTACATTTTGCATCACAAAAAGAATTACACGCATCGTTCAACACCCTTGACCTCGAGCTGAAAAAGGAACCGATCAACCTGGATAAAGACCAGGAACCTCTGCACTTGAACATTGCCAACGCCGTCTGGGCCGAGCAGACATTTACATTCCTGCCCGAATTCCTGGATACCATTGCTGTTAATTACGGTGCGGGAATCAACCTTGCTGATTTCAAAAACAAGCCCAATGACGAACGGGTCACCATTAACAACTGGGTCAGTGACCAGACAGAAGACAAGATCAACGACCTATTGCCCGATGGTTCGGTCACATCCGATACACGCATGGTTTTGGTCAATGCCATTTATTTCAAAGCAGACTGGCTGGATCAGTTCGATGCAAACAATACGCGCCAAATTGCTTTCCACCTGTTGGATGGGAGTCAGGTGGAAGTTCCCATGATGGGACAGGGTATGTTCATTCCCTACACAAAGGGAGACGGCTATGCTGCCGTTGAACTTCCATATGCTGGCGATACCGCCGCCATGGATATCATTGTTCCAGATGAAGGCAGATTCGAAGAAATTGAATCCACTTTGACGGGCAATATGGTCAACGAAATCATCGGGAGTATGAACCCAACATCCCTGATGTTAAATCTCCCCAAATTTAAATTTGAAAGTTCTTTCAGTTTGTCCGACGCGCTCCATCAATTAGGCATGGTGGATGCTTTTGACGCCTCTACCGCGGATTTTTCAGGCATGACCGGCGAAAAGGATTTGTTTATTGGAGATGTCATTCACAAGGCTTTTGTAGCCGTAGACGAAGAAGGCACAGAGGCTGCGGCCGCAACTGCCGTTATCATGGAAGCAGCCGGCGTTCCCATGTGGGAGACGTCCCTGCTGGTTGATCGTCCCTTCATCTTTATTATCCGCGACAAAGTAAACGGGCAAATTTTATTCATCGGAAGGGTATTAAATCCCGCAAAATAAAGAAGCGGATTTACCCCGCCTCAATACTCTTCAACCAATCCGGCAATTGGCGGATTAAGGTGCGCATCACTTCCTTGGTACGTTCTTCAAAGAGCGCTAGGTTGTCGTAGGCTTCCCCAACCTCTTCGCTGACCAGATCCGAAACGCCGCGCAGGATCAATAATTTTTGTTCGTTTTTCGCGGCTACCCATGCCAGCGCACCAGACTCCCAATCCCCGACAATGGCTCCATAGGCTTTGAGGGAGGCAATTTTATTTGGAGGCAGGTCGCTGTCGGCGGAAGCGATCATGCCGGGGCGTACGGGATGCGGATACGGTTGGGGCAACCAGCTTAGGTCGAGGGTCGAGGCGTAATAATCAATGATGTTGAGGTCACCCATTAATTCAACAATGTCATAGATGAAGGTCCGCTCCACAAGAATCACATCACCTTGCTCAACCAAACCTTCAAACCCGCCGCAAGTGCCAAGGTTAATAACAAGGTCGGGCTGGTCATGGTCGACGACATATTGCATCATGCCGGCGGAAGCGATTTTGCCCCATCCGCTGTGGTAAAGCTTCAAGTCATATCCTACGAGATTTAATTTTGCAGATTCGCCGTAGGCAGAGTTTACAATCTCAAGCTGTGGAAATATTTCCTTTACTGCCTTCCACTCTGCAATGGCTGAGATAAGAACAACCGTTTTCATTTCAATTTTCCCTCCAGATAATCAATGATGAATTGCAAAGCGGCTTCGGAGGAATGGTATTTGTTTTCTTCGCGGTCGCCGTCCCACAAAAAATGCCTCGCCCAATCACCCGTTGACGTGGAAAGTCCCAGCCAGGTTGTGCCGACCGGCTTTTCAGGCGTACCGCCGCCCGGACCTGCAATGCCACTGATGGATACGGCAATGTCAGATTCAAACGCTTTGCGCACACCGCGCGCCATTTCCAAAACCGTCTCCTCACTGACGGCGCCATGTGTGTTCAACGTATCCCATGAAACACCGAGCAAATTAGCCTTGGCTTCATACGAATAAGCAACGATCCCGCCAGGAAAATAAGCGGACGAACCAGATACATTGGTGATGCGGTGTGAAACCAACCCGCCTGTACACGATTCAGCCGTCGATACCTTTAAATTTCCTGACTGTAAATATTCATGCAAAACATTTTCGAGCGCAATAGACATTTAAATCTCCTTGAAATTCGTTGAATTATACTATCGGGTATAATCTGCGAATGCCATTATGGACAGGTAAAACTCTTAACAAAGTACAGATCGGCGAAATGATCGCTCGCGGCGGAATGGCCGAAGTGTACTTTGGCGAACATACCACCCTCAAACGCAAGGTGGCGGTTAAGATCATGCGCGACCACGTGGACGGCGACCCTGAAACAAGAATGCGTTTTGAACGTGAAGCGCGTGTGGTTGCCGGGCTGCGCCATCCAAACATCATTCAAATGTATGATTATGACCTTGTCGAAGGTCAGCCCTGCCTCATCATGGAATTGGTGGACGGCACTTCCCTCGGCAATTATCTCAAAACCCTGCACAAAAAAGAAGAAAAACTTTCAATGAGGATGATCGCTCATATCCTCTCGGGGCTGGCATCCGCCATTGATTATGCTCACAGTCAAAATATCATTCACCGGGACATCAAGCCTGCCAATGTTTTACTGCGCTCGGCTTCGGGATACGTGAACGTTGACGAACCATTACCAGAGGATGTGGAACCGGTTCTTACTGACTTTGGTCTGGTTCGCCTGCTGGATACATCCATCCAAACCTCAACAGGCACCGTCTCTGGAACGCCCGCCTACATGAGCCCCGAACAGGCGCGCGGCGACAAAGTGGATCGAAAGACAGATATCTACTCGCTTGGCGTATTGCTCTACGAAATGCTGGCAGGGGTTGTGCCGTTCGAGGCGGAATCGTCGTTTGGCATTTTGATGAAACACCTGAACGAACCTCCCCCGCCCATTCAGGGGATTTCCAAAGACTTGCAAGCCGTCATCAACCGAGCTTTATCCAAGGATGCTGCTCTTCGATACGATTCAGCAAAAGAACTGGCAGATGAATTCACTGCCATCTTTAACGGACAGACCGTTTCGATAAAGACCCTTAATTCCACAGCAGCGCCTGTTCCCAAACCTGAAACAAAAACAAAGCCTGCCTTCCCCCGCATTTGGATGGGGGTCGGCGTTCTCGCAGTGATCGGGCTGGCCTTCTTCGTCTTTTGGCCTGGCAGGCAGGATATCAACCAGCCTGTGGGGCGCGTCGCCTTTACAGATTTCAATGCTGTGATGGATCGAACCACCATTATTTTGTCAAATGTGCCCAAGCCAAAATCGGGCACACATTATGAAGCGTGGTACCTTGCAGAAGGTGGAGAACAAAGGCGAAACGTAGGCTCGATCACAATGAACGACAATGGCGATGGTCAACTGGTATTTAATCATCCAGAGCAGGAAAATATCCTTGCATTGTTTGACCAGCTCGAAGTTACGGTTGAATCGGATAACGATCCAAATCCGAATGAATCATCCGGGGATGTTGTGGCATCCTCCGTATTTCCTCCGCAGGCATTGATCCATGTGCGGCATTTATTGGTATCCTTTCATGGCGCGCCAAACGGGGAAGCACTGATTCAGGGATTATGGTATACGGCGGACGAAATCGATAACTCCGTCATCGCGCTAAACCAAGCATTGAAAGATAATGATGAGGGACTCTTCCGTTTGAAAACAGAAGAGATCATCAATCAATTGGTTGGAAGCGGCAATGCCGCTCAATACCGCGACTGGAACGAAGACGGCCAAATTGCGGACGCAAGCGATGGGTATGGTTTGCTGGCGAACGGCCCTGACAATGGCTTGGGATATATTCCAACAGCGATCAGCCACGCGCAGTTTGCGGCCCAGGCGGCAGACGCGACTGATGCCATCCAACTACACAGCAGACACGTTGTCATCTGTATCGAAAATATGCGCGGCTGGTCGGAGCAGATCCTTGAAAAGGCATTGCAATTGCAGGAAATGCCCTTCGGTAGTGAAATGGAACCATTGGCGGCAGAAATGCAAGCACTCTCTGAACAGGTCCTCTTTGGCATCGATACGAATGGCAATGAGTTAATCGAACCCATCCTTGGCGAAGGCGGAGGCGATACCGCTTATGAACATGCATATTACATGGCAGAGATGCCATTGCTGTTGGGCTCACATCGCATCCCGCCGCCCTCGGCACCAAATAAATAATAAAAAACACCTCCCATATTTTGGGAGGTGTTTTTTATCGCTACTTTTTACGGAGCAAGCTGCAACCCGTTGAAAGTTTCGCTGATCGCTGGCCCAAGCAATGCCACACCTGCAAAGACAATGCAGCAGCATAGTGTGAAGACTGCCAGGCCGGGGATAAACAGTGCGCCAATGGCCGGTCCCCAGCCAAAACGATTTACTCCCTTAACAGCCATCAATTGAAGCACCAGGGCGTAAATGCCAAGTCCGAATGAAACAATCCCAAAACATGCGCCAACATACGGGATCGCGCCAAACAAGGTAAGCACTCCGGAAATAATCGTGAATGGAACCGTAATGGCCGCAAAGGCATACGCCATCCTATCGAATGTGCCGGTGCCGCCGAACATCTTTGCGATCCATTGGACGATTGCAGCAAAAAGCGCAAAGAAAAGTACCGAGATCAAACCAGCCACCGGGGAAAGACATAAACTTATGAGAAGGGTGACGCCGAACGAAGCCACATCACCACTGCCGCCAGTCTGCGGCATATACTGCTCCAGGCCAGGGATCGGCAATTGAGGCATGGTCCCCGTTGCGGAATAAATGGCTTGCAGGATCGCCTGAAGGACTCCTGAAATAGTTCCGGCAATGAAGACCCAGATAAAAGCAGTCTTTGATGTCGCTTCAGGACCGTCAGTAATTTCAACAAAGGTCTGTTCGTTGGGTTTGGTAACAGCCTTCATCCAAACCTGAGCCCAGCCAGCAGGGCCAGGCTTGGCATCCATCATGGGCGTATTCGAGGGCATTTGTTCCATGTCACATTCTCCTTTTGATAAATGGTTTATTCAATTGTACATCTTCAAAACAAAAAGTCCAGTACTGTCATTTATTCGCAACCTTGTCTGTGACCACCAGTGCCTTATCCAAAATATCGAAGCCTTCCTTCAATTGCTCCTCAGTAATAATCAACGGCGGAATGATCAAGACCGTGTGCCAGTGCGTGTACAGGAACAGACCATGATCCATGCAATATTTTCTCAACGCCACCATCTCAGGCGAAGATCCATTCCACGGAGTCATCGGCTCTTTCGTTTTTCTATCTTTGACCAATTCGATAATGCCGAACAAGCCGATATTGCGGACTTCCCCAACAGATGGATGCGCCTCGCCAAGATCCGTCAACATACGCCTCAAGACTCCGCCCATGCCTGCTGCGTGCTCGACGATTTTATCCTCTCTCATGGCATTGATATTCGCCACAGCCGCCGCCAATGAAATGGGATGGGAAGTATAGGTCAAGCCGCTTTCAAAAGCATGTTCATCAAACGCTGCGGCGATCTCAGGTTTCATCGCCACCGCCCCCAACGGCGCATACGCGGATGTAAGTCCTTTTGCCATGGTCATAATATCCGGCACTACATCCCAATGTTCAATTGCAAACATTTTGCCCGTGCGGCCAAATCCGCTCATCACTTCATCGCAGATCATCACGATGCCGTATTTGTCGCACAAAGCGCGGACTCCCTGCATGTATCCCTGCGGCGGGATGATGATGCCATTCGTGCCAGTGACCGATTCCATCATAACCGCCGCAATGGATTCAGATCCCTCATATAAAATAATTTCCTCCAAGTGATTGAGATAATCGCGCGCGAATTCCTCCTCTGAAATATTTGGATTCATACGATGAAACGTGGAGCGATAACGATACGGGTCAAGGAAATGGACAACGCCCGTCATCAAGTTCGGTTCCCAACCCACGCGGCGCGGATCACCCGTCACAGCCATGGCTCCCGCACTCGCCCCGTGATACGAACGGTAACGGGACAATATCTTGTGGCGCTTTGTATAACCGCGCGCAAGTTTGATAGCATTCTCATTGGCATCTGCACCGCCAAGAGTAAAAAGGACTTTGCTCAACGCAGCTTTGGGAGTGATCTCTGCCACGGTCTTGCTCGCAATCGCACGGATCTTCGTGGTCATGCCTGGCGCGGCATAAGGCAATTCAGCTGCCTGTTCCTGCATGGCTTTGATGACGCGCTCATCTCCGTGACCGATGTTCACGCACATCGTCATCGAGTTGAAGTCGAGGTATTTTTTATCGTCCACATCCCAAAAATATACGCCCTTGGCATGTTTCACTGCAATGGGATTTACTTTGGCTTGCGCAGACCATGTCCAAAAGACATGTTCCTTGGAAAGCGGGAGAATTTCATCGTCGGGAAGATCAAACATGGAAGCCTCATTGAATTTTAGATTTACGATTTACGATTGGGAAATTATACTCCCCGAACATGAACCCATTTCCGCACAGACGCATCGTTATTGTCGGCACGACATCATCGGGCAAGTCCACGTTGGCAGAGCAGCTTGCCAAAAAGCTTAGCGTGGATTTCATCGAATTAGATGCATTGCATTGGGAACCAAACTGGAAGGAGGCGGATGTTGAGGTGTTTCGCAAGCGAGTCCAAACAGCGACCAGCTTACAGCGCGGAAAGAACGGAGATTCATCAGGCTGGGTGGTGGCGGGGAATTATCGCATCGTCCGTGATTTGATTTGGCCCAAAGCCCAGGCAGTTATCTGGCTGGATTATCCGTTTCACATCGTCTTTTGGCGGCTGCTCACTCGCACCATCCGCCGCGCTGTGACACAGGAAGAATTGTGGAATGGCAACCGCGAAACGTTTTGGACTCACCTGAAACTATGGTCGCAAGATTCTTTATTCAATTGGCTGTTCAAAACCTATTGGCGGCGCAAGCGCGAGACGCCCGATTTGCTGGCTCTTCCCGAACATAGGCATTTGGAATTAATTCATTTCAAGCATCCGCACGAGGCAGAGGAATGGTTAAGCGGGTTATTTTCCAAACCACGCGATGACCTGGGTTAAGCCGAGTAACGTTACGCTCAACAAAAAATATCCCCATTCCAAATTCCACTGCCGCCACCAGAGGATGAAGATGGACGCAACCAGCAAGCCGACCAACATCAACAGGCTGACTCGCGCAACACGACGGCGCTCAAATCCTTTGGCATCTTCTCGCGGGGATAAAAAATTTAATTTGGTCCGCAGTTCTGCCATATCCCATGCAGCCAGGGCGAAGATCGCGCTCGCAAACATCCAACCGATCGGAAATTGCAGCCACAGCCCGGCGATTGCAAACAACATGGAAAGGAACAACGCAAGTGCTGAGAACCAGTTCCAGCGCCGCCAGTAAGCAAACAGCCACACAACGCCAAAAGCGATCATCCAACGCGGGACAGTTTCAAGTCCCATGCTTGCATATCCCCATGCAAGTGAACCTGTGCTGATGACAACGCCTAAAACAAATGCAATACCACTCAAGACATCCTCCTTGGAACAAGCAACCGCATTGTATCATTTCAAAAGTACCGCGTGATAAAATCACTCGAATTATGCTTTCGCGAATCGATACCATCCTCAACGTCCGCCCCGATGAGCGCCGCAATGTGTATCTTATGCTGGCGCAATACTTTTTCATGGGCGCAGCCATGCTCTTCGCGCAAACCATATCCATGCCGTTGTTTTTGGAATATTGGGACGCCTCCGCGATCCCATTCACCTACATCGGCATCGCCATCGTTGTTTCGACCATCACGGCTGTTTTTCTAAAAATATCCGAACGTGTTTCACTTGCAAGATGGCTGTGGTTGACCATTTTATTTATTTCGATCATCACACTTGTCTTGCGTGCTGGCCTCGCAATTGCACCATCCAAATGGCTGGCCTTGCTCCTCCCCATCTGGACTCAAACCCTCATCAATCTCGCCGTCCTCGCCTTCTGGACTCTTGCCGCCGATATCTTTGATGTACGTCAGGGCAAGCGTCTTTTTGGCTTGCTCAATGCAGGCTCGTGGCTTTCGTATGTCATCGCTGGCCCATTCGCAGGGACTTTTGCCAAGCTGCTCGGCACGGAAAATCTTTATATCGTTGTCGCAGTTTGTCTTTTTATCGCACTCATCATTCAAGGGGTTATTTTGCGCGGCATAAAAAAACCGAAAGCGCAATTCACAGACTCGGCTCCGCAAGTACAGCCGCCCACCAGCGCCTTGTTCCGCAACCGTTACATCCTGATGGTCTTTGGCATCGCTGCGATCTGGCGCGTGGCCTACTTCGTCATGGATGCCATCTTCTATAACATGACCTCCATCCAATATCCGAACACCGCCGAAAGCGCAGGCTTCATCGGCGGATTTTTTAGTCTGGTTGGTTTGCTCGGCTTTATCACGGATACATTTCTAACGGGCCGCATCATCAGCAAATATGGATTATGGGCTGGATTGTTAACCACGCCCATCGCTTTGATCCTCTCCATGAGCGGATTCGCATCCATTGGCATTTTCGCCTCTTCCTGGACCTTGGGCCTGTTCTGGTTTGCAATAGCAGGAAAATTTAACAATGAGGGACTCGGCTTCACCCTCGACCAATCCGCGTCGTCGATTTTGTACCAACCCATCTCAGACGCCTTGCGCCCCAAGGCTCGCGCTATTGGTGAAGGAATCATCCAACCTGCGGCGATTGGGATCGCAGGTTTGCTGCTAACTTTGCTTTCCAATATCTTGAAATTTGATTCGATCCAACTTTCCTTCGTTTACATCATCCTCGCGATTGGCTGGCTTGTTTTGAGCATTGTGTTGGCGGGAGCATACCCAAAACAACTTGTGGAAGCCATCCACAAGCGGCGTTTCAAACGTGAAGAGTTGATCAACGTGGAAGAGATCAACACACAAGTCTTGATCAAAAGCCTGAAAAGCCAGCACGAAGGGACTGTCATCTATTCGTTGGACTTGCTCGAAGAACTGAATCATCCCAAGCTGAAAAGTGAGTTGATTCCGCTGCTGGGACATGCTTCGTCGAAAGTCCGTGTTTCGGTGCTGGAGCGGATCGAAAGACTCAAACCTGCACAAGCCCGCGAAGAACTTCCTGAACATATCCAAAAAGAAGCGTTGCCGCCAAATCGAACTGCGGCGGTGCAGGCTTTCTCTGCGTTGACGGCGGAAGATATCAATTTGATTTTGCCGTATTTGAATTCCAACAATTCGGCCGATACGTTCGGCGCGTTGGTGGGATTGTTGAAATACGGCGGCGAAAGCGGCATTTCCATGTCACGTGAAAAGTTGGAGAAGCTGGCGAGTCATTCGTCCGTGCAAAATCGAGTGCTTGCGGCGCAGGCGATTAAGAAATTTGGTTCATCTGGTTATGATGACATAGTTGAGAAATTACTGGGTGATGAAGAGACATCCGTCCGACGCGAGGCTTTGCTGGCGGTTGGAAAAATCAAAAACGGAAATCTGTGGCCCAAAGT
>JACZJB010000141.1 GCA_014860805.1 Anaerolineales bacterium | reverse complement strand
CATTTTAACGTCAATATTTTGTGCACCCCCGTTACGCCACTTTCATTAGTGCATCACTCCTCCCCCTCCGAGCAGTCTCCAGACCACGTGTCGTCGTATTTTTCTCCTATGGAGAATCTAGGTTTTAGGGACTTCGGTTTTAGGGATTTGATTATCTTTTCCTTTTTCGGCTTGGGTGGATATTGTTTTGGATCAAAGGGCAGTTCTTTCTTGGAAACATGCAGCGCACGGTCCGGCAGAAGATCATCGCGCCACTCGCCCATCGCATACTGGGGCAGCCCTCCATAATCCCGCCAGTCGTGCCCAATGAGAGCGATCGGAGTGAACTTGGAATAATCATATTTTCGGAAATGCCTCACCACCCAGCCCGGTCCCATAATGCAAAAGATAATGGGCAGGTTCCATGCGACAGCATGCCGGCATGCCTGGGCAATTCGCCCGCTATAGATCCTTTGCATCGTTTTCCCGGAGCTTTTCCCGCTGTCCACTTCAAGCCAAAATAGCTTCTCTTTTCCCTGATGCGTTCCCCAAGCCAGCGCATCAGGAATGCCTCGCTGGAGGGGGACTTCCGTCCAGGACTCCCAGATTTGGATATCCGGGTATGCCTTTTCCAGCCATGCCCGCCACATGCGTGCCTTGCGTCGGTGACGCTCACCAGCGTATCGGAATTCGCCTCTGTATTTTGTGAAGTGAATGCCTTTTGGGATGTTCCATGACCGATGCACGATCCTCAATCCCTTGGTTCGGATCGCATATCCTTCGTATTTGCCGATCTGCCGGCGTTCGATCAAACCCTCAACTTGAAGTTGCTTCAACAGATTCCGGACATGACTCTCGCTGAACCCTGCCAGGGAAGCGATTTCGGGTCGGTATGCCGTTTTCAGTCTCGCCAGGACCTGCAGGACGCGCAACGCAGGTTCCTTGATGTCATATTCTTTCGGATCAAAACAAGGCGCCAGGACTGGGACATCCCCTTCCTGAATACGTGTCGGCTGGATCGGACTGGAAAACTGCCATTCCCAAACAACGGGCTTCGATGCCGGCTGGATGGTCATTGGTATTTTGAACTTCACCAACCGTTTGAGCTCGGCATAGAACCAATTCCCAGGCGTTTCCACTGAAATCCAAAACGCAGGATGCGGACGTGCCTTGATCAGTTGATTAGCAATTAGGTCAATAATCCGCGCCTGGGCATAGGGCGGCAGCCCATCCTTATAAGAAATGTGGTGCCTGAAAATATCAAGCACCACATCCTGTCTGTTCGTCGGATAACTTGGCGTCCACTCTAACGCTAGGTTGGATAGAGGATCAACAGACTTGGATGTCTTCACCAACCCAGCTTCTCAAACATACGACCGTGGTGGAAATTCATCCAACTGTATTGCTCTCGAAGAAGTTCCATATCCGTCTCGACGTATCCAATCAATTCCTCAATGGAATCTTCGTCATCACCAAGAAAATAACCTCCGTCTTCTTCCAGCAGGATTGGTATCGCCAGTCTTTGTAACCCCCTTATCCCCTCCTGGACCTGTCGTTCCTCCTCCGCCTTGTCATACTTGGAATCCTGTTCGTTGTCCGGTATTTTGCCAAAGACATGATTTACCAGTTCCTCCAACGACAATGAATATTTCTCCTCAATGAGTGCATCAAAGATGCGTAATTGAGTTTCATCGAAACATTCGTCGGCAACATATGCAGCCAGTTTTTTATGAAACGTCGAACGTAATTGATCAGTCATTTAATATCTCCTTTGAATGCGCATGATAATGATTTCGCATCAAGGGTCTCTTCAACGTGTCGCAAAATTATTGCCGTGAGACCTGTTTCTTCAGAAAAAGGCTGGAATTTTTAATTAAAGTCCATATGCTCTTTTTCTAGTAGTTCAGTAGTTCACTGCCATCAGACACCCGCCATATTTGGATAAACGCTTCACAAAACGACCCTACAACCCAATATCTGGCGGGTATTTTGGTGAACTGCTTATTGAACTGCACCTAAAAAAAGTAGTTCACTCGATTTTCAAATCAGTTCAACAGTAGTTCACTAGTAGTTCACTCAGTAGTTCAGTCAAAATATGCATAAATAAAGGGATAAACGCTTATAAAATAGTTATTTCATCCATATATGGGTACTAATTTTTTAGGTGAACTACTGAACTACAAGAGAATGTCACTTTTTTTAATTAAAAAATTCCGCTTCCCTGCTTCATCAGCAGAGAACAAAAAAGCCTGGCCCATTTTCACGAAAGCCAGGCTTTGGATCTACTTATCAGATCGCGTCAGTGAAACTCCGTATAGCTGTTCAACCCTGTGGACATCCACGATCAATACTCGCTGCCGGATGCCGGCACATAGCTTACTTGCCTCAACCTGTCGCTCCCCTACTTGTGCAAGCAGTCCGTCCACCTGTCGCAGCTGCCGGCGCAAGGCATCCGGCATGATGTCGAGATTTTCATCCAGCCCGCGCCAGAATTCCTTGGCTTGTGCCAGGCTGGTCTCCGTCCGCAGATAGATCAGCTTCTGCTCCGGACCTGGATCGTAATAGCCGATCTGGCTCGCATGGATCGGTGGTTGGTATTCCTCGTCTTGAGTGCGTGGTACCAGATACACTTTGCCTTCAACCAACAGACTGGCAATCGCTGTGAAGAATTTCCGCACCGGAGATTCCGCCGCCACCTGCTCCGCCTGATTTTGGATCAATGCCAAAAGTGCCTGGTTGTTCTCCTGAATTATCTCTTCGGCATCCTTCCACGAGATCAACTGCATATCTTCGAAGCAACGCAGTGCCAACTCTTGAGCCGCAGCCAACACTGCATAGGCATCTGGCAAGCGGTTTTGCAGATTGCCGACTTGGCGAGCACTCTGCGCTGCTTTGTCTACTAGGGCGGGATATTCTTTGGCTATACGCTCTTTGTTACTCGCCAGATATTGTAGGTATAACTTCATTGCTTGTGCAAGCAAACCCTGTTGTGCTTTGCCTTGGAGGTTCGTCAATTTATTTTCATCGTTGTTTGTATTTTCAGCTGTCGGCAGGATATCACCTGGCTCCACCCCTACATACAACATGCGTCCCACAATGCTCTGGCCAATCAATGGGTTCTCCGCGGTCATGATCACTAGTCCGCGCGGGAAACGGGTATTCTGCTGGGACAGGTCGGCTCGCGAGCGTCCTCGCGCCGAGCGGTTCCCTACCGAACGTACGACATGATGCGCCTTCTTGTGCATGGCACGCGCTTCCGCCAGGCTGGAGAATTGCGGCGCGAAGTCATCAATCACCAAAGGGACATCTTTTGCATAAAACATTGCCGCTTCGATAGCGGTTACGGTCGAGGTCCAGTCGATGGGAGCATGGTAATCACGTCCTTGCACAAAGCCCGTTCCGAAGTGTGTCAGTGCCAGATGAGCCAGCGTTGACTTACCGCTCTGCGTGATTCCATATACGGTTAGCACAGCGTTCAACGGACGTAGACTCGTGAGCGGTGCTGCAAACATCGCCGCCCATAAAGGCGCTGTGACCTTCCTCGGACCGAGCTGCAGAAATTCCAAGGTGGCACGCACCGCTTCTTCCGGATCGATCTCGTCCTTGGGCAAGGCGTAATGACGTAAGTTATTCGAACCAAGATCCACGCGGACCTGGTCATTCAAACGATCTTCCCCTAACCACCCCGAAGCCGTTAGGAAACCACGTTCTCCGTCACAGTCATGCCAACCAGTAAAGGTATAGAGTCTCTCGCGTTGGACGCTCTCCATCGAAACCTCTTGAATAGCACGAGTTATCAAATACGACTTGCCCGGAGGCAGGGTGATGATCGGTCGCATGCCCCAGCTATCTGAGATCCAATCCAGCTTACTGAAGGCACGCGCTTCCACCTGGATAGGTTGCAAGGCTTGCCCCGAAGCCAATCCGCCTTCGATGCTATAGCGCACGGTCGGCGGATTGAGTCCGTCATCCACCATCAGTTCATGACTGATGCGTGCCCAGAAGTTGCCCAACGGATCGCCCATAAAATGCAGCCGGCGTTCACGGATATCGGAATACAGATTTCCATTTTCCTCCTCGTGCTGATTCATCAAACCTTTGAAATCCCGCCGGGAAATGGAAAGTTTCTTTTCAATCAGAGAAACATATCGGGAGCGAAGCGTGTCGGGTAGGCTTGCAATGTGTCGGGTGATCGCCTGCAGGGACTCATCCAACTCCATTGGGGATACAGTTCTGCTGTGATCAATCAGGATATCCAGCCAGGGTTTTGCACTGCTCAGATGCTTCTCCAGGATCGGCAAAGTCAAACCGTTCTGGAACCATTCGTTCATATCCTTGGACGGCAGGTCGGGTACGATCATCGTCAAGGCGCCAAGGGCTTCACACAGCCGGCGTGTCACATTTGCCTTGCGCTTGCGGATCTTGTCTTGTTCGGCTGAAGGTAATTTGGATTTATGCAGGTCATTATCTAATGCCAAATAAACTACGCGTCTCTTCTGTACACGCTCGATCTCCCCTTCCGACAGGTTCCCCACCCCACACAACGCCAGGGCGGAACGTCCCAGTTGTCTGAGGCTTTCTGCATCGGATTGTCCTTCGACGATGATGAGATGGGGATCGCCGGGCACCAATGCCCAATAGACCTGACGATCACCTGGCAGGTTGCGCGATTTGTCATTTGGGTCTTTGGGCTTCAAGGCACGCGCCGAGAAATACGTGGTCTTGCCATTCCAGGTATGAGGATAGATGATGTATCCATCCGGTGAAGCTTTGGTGCCATCGCCGTTGGCAGTGAAGTCCAAGCCGTCGGCACGGATCACTCCAAGTTCTTTTAGCATTTGGCTATCTGCTTTTATCGTTTGCAGATGTCCTTGCAAACCACGATCCGATTTGCAAAATCCCCAGCCGGCTTCGCGCAAGGTCTTCTCCGTGAAACCGCGACCCAGAAGATATTTTCGTGCCGGCTCGCCTGCTTTGCTCCACAGTTGCGTTGCAAAATACTTTGCTGCTTCATCGAGCAGGTCGGTCTGTTTTCTATATTCCATTTCTCGTTGAGCAGATGCTGGATCAAAGCCAAGATCAGCCAGATCGAGATGAAGAGTTTCCGCCAGATATTTCACGGCGCCCATGAAGTCAAGTCCCTGCCAGCGTTGCACAAAGTCAATGGCGTCGCCACCGGCATCACATTTGGTATGGCAATGCCAGCGTGAATGACTGTTCGGATCGGTATAGATGACAAATGCCGTAGGATTATCCCCTTTGTGCAAGGGACAAGTACCCCGCAGCTCTCCCCCACTTCTCTGCAACTTCGTGCCAGCTTGCTGAGCCAATTCTTCCAGGTTCACCCTGGATAAGACGACGTGTAAATTAAGGCGGTTGGAAGTTGTGGTATCATGCGCCTTGTCTGTAGACGCAGTCCACCTTTGTTGGGATGCCGCCGGTTTCCGCCCGGCGGCGTTCTGTTTTAAGTCCATGATGGGCTCCTTTGTTATCCTTCGCTGAGATGTTCGACGGCAAGTTCAAGATCGCGTTCGCTGGGGGCGATGTAGATGCGGGTGGTGTTCAGGCTGGAGTGTCCAAGCAGTGCTGCCACCTTTTCCAAACCGACACCGCTATCCACCAGGTTCTTGGCAAAGGTGTGTCGGCAGATGTGTGGAGTCAATTCTTTGATATTCGCAGCTTTGGCATAACGTTGCAGGATGCGCTGGACCGTGCGTCCGCTCAGGCTTTCGTGTTCGCCTTCGACGGTCATCCAGAGATGTTCACAGCCTGGTCGCACGGCGATCCATTCCTGCAGGGCTTTGCGTGCGTCCGTGTTCAATGGCACGTTGCGCTGTTTGTTGCCCTTGCCGTTCTGGACCGAGATGCTACCCTTGCGTTCGGAGAGTTCGAGGTCGGTCATGCGCAGTCCAATCGCTTCGCTCAAACGCAAACCAGTATGTAACAAGAAGAGCGTTAGGGAAGCATCACGCCGTCTAGTGATCCAGCGCTTGGGATAGTTCTTCTTCGCAAGTTCCAGATCATTTTCTATCGCACGCTTCAAGGCATGCTGCTCATGTTTGTCCAGCCACTTCGGACTGCGTGCAACACTGGCAATGCCCTTGATATTCTCGGTGGGATCGCTAGTGATCTGTTTGGTTTGACGTGCCCATTTACACAAGGCAGCAAGGGCAGCCAGCCTGCGATTGACGGTGCCGGCTTTGCGGCGTTCGATGTTGAGCAGGAATTGTTTGTAGTTCTTGATATCTGTTGGCGTGATGCGTTGGACCTTAAGCGATTCCGAATTGATTCGCTCGAACCAGCGTTCGAAGTGTCCGAGGTCCGATAGATAGCCTTTGACCGTGAGAGTTGAAAGGTCTTGTTCGTCCAGATGATGTTGGAAGTTAGTCAGTAGTTTGTTCATAGCAAATATCCTTGTAGGTTCGGTCTTGGTGATCTCAACAGGAAGCCCTAGGAGAGGCGAATTTTTCCAGACGGAGGATGAGCCATATCTGGATCAGAAAGCTGCTCTCTGCCCTTCCTGTGAAGATGGGGTAAACAATAGAATGAGCAGACATGTAAGCAAAAATAAGTAGGAAGTAATCCAAGCGGTAAACATGACGCTTACCGCCCTTTTTTCCATCCAAAAATCGATCTGCATTTGGCGGAAGGCTTCTTGTTCGATTTTGGGCGATCTGCCATTTGATCAACCAGGGACCAGGTTCTCGTATGCGCTCAGGGAACTTCAGTCCAGTTCTCATTCGGACCAGCCCTGGACTTTCATCTGCATCACTGCCGGCTCGCGGCGGATCTTCAATTTGCCAGCCTGATACGCATCAAGGCTGTGTCGGAAAAACGCGCTCAACACATCCGCCAGACGCAGGTTGTATGCTTCAGCAATCACTTTGAGTCGTTCATGCCGATCCGTTCCCAAACGATAAGCAGCCGTCTGCCCTTTGAGGGAATGGGAAAAAGCCGGGTCGGCACGTTTCACTGGCTTGTGTCGGCGTGTCGGCAACTGGGTCGGCTCCGTGTCGGCTTCCTCCCATGCCAGGGTGTGCTTGCGTCCCTTGGGATTGAGTCGCGGCTTGAACTTCAAGGTCCCTCGCGTGTGGCAGTGCTCGGCATAATCGAACAAGACACCTGCCACCGGATCGACGTTTTCCATCAAGGTCTCCGCCAGCGCCGCGACTTCATCGCGCAATTCCACGGTGATCAGATAACGACGGGCAGGGTTGGTCTTTTCCCAATTGCGAGGCTGTTTCTTTTTTTTCGCAACCACCAGATCATGTGCTACGGTGGGATTGTCATTTGAGAAGGCATTTCGTCCGGACATGTTCCACTCCTATTCCAATTTGAATAACCGTCTGGCAAGATCTTCGTATTCCAATGCGGAACGGCTCTTGATATCTTTCTCGAAGATGGTTAGCCCCTCGGCAGAGGCTTCACGCAGCACGGTCGCACGATGGATGGGAGTGAAGACCTGCTCGGGAAACGCAGATTGCAGGTTCGTCATCTGTTCACGGGTCGTGCGAGTTTGCTCATCATAGAAAGTCGGCAGGACACCAGCTAGTTTTCCGCGCCATTGCTTTTCTGTCTGCAAGACCTTGAGCATCGCCAGAAAACCGGAGACGCCATCTGCCGACAGAAAGTCTAAACTCGATACGATCACCGCCAGATCCGCCGCCCAGGACGCCATTTCCTGCAAGCCACCCGTGGAAGGTGGAGTATCAAAGAGCAGGTAATCGAAGCCAAGTTTGCGGATGGGGGATAGATTGTCTTTGATGTAATTGATCGGTGTATCCTCGATGGTGAGCAGGCGTTGTGCTTTGGCAGTCATTTGATTACCCGGAAGCAGAAAAAGATTTTCCCGCCGTGTCGGGCGGATCCAGCCGTTCATGATCTCCGGGGTGATGGGCTGGTTGTTGAAGATCGAATACATCAACCAATTTGCCACACAGGGCTCAGTCTCCAGATTCATGGAGACAGCGGCGTGTCCTTGGGGATCCAGGTCGGCGATGAGCACACGCTTGCCCATCCTGACAAAAGCATCGCCGATGTTGATGACGGCGGTGGTTTTGCCGGTTCCACCTTTTTGATTTGCAAATACGATGATTTTCATGGGTCATTCCTTATCGAGTTTTCCAAAACGGTATGGCCTTCCGCATCGTGCTCGAAGACGGCATCTTCGATGATCGCGAGCGCAACAGGCTTGCCGTCCAGGTCAAGGTTTAGAGTACGAACGCCGGTATGTCGGTTCAGCGCTCCAAGCGCACTGATGGTGAGTGCCATCGCCTCAGCAGAATGGGGCAAGCGAGCGGCACTCCGTTTCACCAGTTGGATCGCCCCGGACGCCACGATCTGGCGCGCCGAATCCAGCAGGTTATTCCAGTCGACAGACCGGCTTAAGTAGGGTTTTCTTCTGGCGGTTTGGCACCATTTCCGTTCCCGTGATTTTCCGCAGGAACCAGTTCAGGTTCGGTGATGGGCGTAAACGGTTTCTTCCAGCGGCGGATCAGGGGCAGCAGGGAGAATTTGTTCTTCGGTTTGGCTGCCGGCTCCGTGGGTGGCTTGGTCTGGTATTGTCCAAGCCCCAGTTTTTCTGCCGAGCCGAAGGCAGAACGGAAGTTGCCACGCCATTGGTTGACGATGTCCTCCATCATTTCATCGGCGACGGTTTCCGAGTCCTTCTCGATGCGCGCCAGGGCTTTGAACATGACCAGGTCACGTGCCGCACCTTCAGCGATCTCCTTGAGCACTTCCATCCGTCCGAGCTCGAAGACAATGGTGGCGAAGATGTTGATAGCGATCAGGGCGGACATGCCGAGAATGACCATGCGGATCTCATCCTGCGTCATTTGCCCGACCAAGCCGTTCTCTCCGGAGCGATACAGGGTATCCATCGTGAAGAGTGCCGCTTCACCGAGGAAGTCGAGCAGGACCATGAGCAGAGCTGTACCGCGCTGGATGATGCCGTCGGCGCGATACAGGAAGACCAGTAGCCAACCGATCATGCCGCCCGAGGTGGCGAGCAGTGCGAAATACCCAAGCACCTGGTCATTTGCCGGCAGGGTGGTCTGCACGAAGTCCAGCGAGCGGGAGGCGGCATACACAAGCAACCCACCACCGATGACGAGAAAGGCAACCAACGCCACGAACCTAAAGAGAGCTTTCATTGTGTTCCTCCACAGTATTTGGAATGCACCCAACCGGTTTGTCCGGCAGGGGTGGTGACATTGATCCAGTTCTGATCCGTAGCCAGGACCTCCAGGACATCGCCCGCCGACAACCAGGCAAGCACGGTGCAATGTAAGCCAGCGCATTCCCGTAAATGCAGGGACTGTGCTGATACTGTGCAGGTAGTGGGCATTGTATGGGGGATGGAACCAGGGTCTTGTGTTGCTGTCGCTAAATGCGTGATATTGGACAACTGTGCCGGCATGTCTCGAGGCGGTGAGGGTGGTGTCGTGAGCGAACACGCCAGCGAGAATACAAATAGGGGTAGATATCTGAGCGATCTCATACGCCTTCGCCCTCCCCTTCCGCATTCACGTGCATTTCAGCCAGTGCTAACAGTTCCGCCGCGGCGTCTGTTCCATAGGCAATTGCAAACCGTCCAAATGCCTCCTGAGTAAACTGCCGCTTTCCGCGAATCAGATCCCAGGCGATGGCGTAGGCATACTTCATCCTCCTGGCAAAAGCCGCCGGGGTCACCCCATATTTCTGGGACCAACGAATCAGACCTTGCTTCAGTTTTGTTAGAATCTCTTCGTTCATAATTCTCCTTATAGTCGTTGCTTTATTGTCAACGATTGTTTACAAGGCATTATATTCAAATATATATTATTGTCAACAATTGTTGACTACTAAGTAATACTTCGTTTACTATTTATGTGACAAAATGTCAACACGTATGGACAAAAAATTTCAGACATGGCTAATGCAACAATTACAGGAACGCGACTGGTCACAGGCTGATTTATCTCGAAAATCAAACTTGACCCGTCAAGCCATTGCAAACTATATGGCAGGGCGTATTCCTGACGAAAAATCCCTACGTCAAATTGCGCGTGCATTTAAACTGCCTGCCATCACAGTCTTTCGAGTAGCAGGAATATTGCCAGCTGAACCAGACGCTGACGAATGGGTTGAGGAAATGAACGACAAAATCATCCAGATCAAAGATCCCACCCGTCGTGAGATGGCAAAAAAGGTCCTGGACACGCTCGTGGAAGATGAACAATCCGGACAAAATCAACGTCAAGAGAAACCCAAGACAAAATCGACCGGCAAGTAAGTTCCCGCAATAGATCTTCGAACGTCATATCACCCACATCCCCTGTATTCTTGATCAACCCATGTTGAAAAAGATGCAGGGGATGTTTGCATCCAAAAACGACACGTTTCCACCTCCCTACCCACAGACAGAATAGAGTCCTCCAAACAAAACACAACCTGCATGTGAAAAATTCACAGCAGGAACATTGGAGAGAACTTACATTGCACAAACTATTCATCAATCAAAGCCTCACCATCCAGTTCACGGATGACAAGCAGGCAAATTTCATTGCGGAGCATGGACAATGCGGTCGTCATTGATCAAATTACCTCATTCCGTGATCGTAAAGTCCTCTGGACTGCTCCCGATGCATTACACCGTTCACGAACTGGCAAAAGAGATCGATGCCGTGGAACGCACACTGCGAGATTGGCTATCCAATAGCGCGCCACACCTCAAGGATGCAACCGGGCGGATCTGGATCCACGGAAGGGAATTTGCCGACTGGGTCAACAGAGTCAAAAAGCCTGGAAGCAAACAAAAAGCGATGAAGGAGAACGAAGGGTATTGCATGCACTGCAGGTCACATGTGGAAATGCTCGCGACTAGCACACGGCATATCCGCGGAAAACTGACCATGACAAGCGGGACCTGTTCGCAATGTGGAAGGATCATTCATCGCGGCGGGCGAACGCCAACCAATTCCGCGCCAAGCCAACAAGGAGTTCCAAACCACAGCCATGAGTGATATCGACCGCCTGATCCATCGCAACAACTACCTGATCATCAGGGAATATCTGGAATACCTGCTCTCCATCAAGAATCGTGATCGAAAAAGCGTGGATCGCTATCGCTTCTGGCTGCGCCACACACTGCTGTGGGCGATGGAACATCCGCTTGAGACCGCCGACCAGGTCCGACCCCCGTTCGTGCATTACATCAACAACCTTGAGCTCGCCACGGAAAGCAAAAAGAAGATCATCGAAACCACCCGCGCCTTTTTCAAATGGGCAAAGCTCTATCACACCAAACGCTTCAACCGTCTGCCGGCTCACTGGGTCGAGGACATGACACCACCCAAAGTCCAACGCGCCGCCAACCTGGACTATGTGGCGCTTGAGGATGTGCTCAAAATTGCCAGGCTGAAAATTGACAAGGAAAACCTGGCGCTTCAACGCGATCAAGCAATGAGTGCCCTGCTTTTTCTGAGCGGCGCGCGTGCTGGCGCCATCACCAGCCTGCCAATCAAAGCCGTGCATCTGGATACGGAGTTTCCGCACATTGAGCAAAAGCCTGCACTGGGCGTCAGCACCAAGAACAACCAAAGCGCGACCACCTTTCTGCATAACATTCCGGAACTGCTGGATGTTGTCCGCGCCTGGGATGAACAAGTCAGGAAACACTGCCCGCCGGAATACCCGTGGTACGCACCCATCCAACAAAATTGGGGCGAGCAACGCTTCTCGGAACTTGAACCTGGCAAACAACGATCGGTCGCCTTGAACAAACGCCTAAAGATCCTGGAAGCAGCTGCAGGGTTGCCGCACAAATCACCGCATAAATACCGGCATGGATACGCCATTTATGGGCTTCGACACTGCCGGACGATGGCTCAATATCATGCGCTTTCACGCAACCTCATGCATGCCAATGTCGCCATCACTGATGAACGGTATGTTCACCTTGAGGAAATCGAACGAGGCAAATTGCTGGGACAGATCTCAAACGACCAGATGCAGCAACGGGATGATGACTTGCAGGGCATGCTTGCCAAACTGGATAAGGACGACTTGCATCGGGCGATCACCATTGCCGCTGGTTTGCTGGTCAAGCGCTGAACGCAGCACCGCTCAACTCATAGTCTCCAATTGTCTGCCGGGCTTGCCCGTCGATGCGCTTGTTGCACATCCACGTCAGCGATACGGGCATAATGCTGAACCATATCCAGACTGCCATGCCCCAACAGCGACTTAAGTGTAAAAATATCGCCGCCCGAACGCAGATAGGTAATCGCAAAGGTGTGTCGAAAACGATGTGGATGGCACTTCGTTACGCCGGCTTTTTCACCCAAGCCCTTGATGAGCTGGCGTAACGCATCCCGGTTGAATGGACGCCGGAACTTTCCAACGAAAAGTGGAGCCTCCGGATCTTTGACATCATCACGTTCCGCCAGATAGCGCCAGACGAAACGACGTGCAGATTGACCCAGGTACACGATCCGTCCCTTGCCGCCCTTGGCTTTGCCGGCTTCTCCCGATCGGATCATGATCCTGCCGGTCTTCATGTCAACGTCCTCGACCCGCAGCGCACATAACTCGCTGGCTCGCAAACCGGTATCCAATAAGGTGAGCAGGATGGCTTTGTCCCGTTTGCCTGTAGATCGTTGCATGGTGAACTTACGGCGTCGATCCGTGGTGGCTTCCTGGCAAAAATCGCAGGCTTTGATGAGGCGTTCGATCTCCTCCTTCTTAAAAGGTTCTACCGGAGCATCTTCAGGAACACGCGGACGCGGAACGCTCTTCATCGGATTGGCGAAGTTAAACTCATTGGTTGCCCAGGTCAGAAAAGATGCCAGGCTGACATAAATGTTGTATACGGTTTTTGGAGCAAGTTTTTTGGAGTTATCGCCGGCAATGCGACGAGGTACATAATCCGTGCGGATGTAATTCAGGAATGACAGGATATGTTGTGGTGTGATTCTCACAACATCGATATCCCCCATGTGATCGATCCAGAGTTTTAGGTCGCGTTCATAGCCAGCGACTGTGACTGGCGCAAGACCCTCTGCGCCTTTGTATTGGAGGAAGCCAATGACGGCTTTTGAAGCCTCCAAGCCTTGCGGTCTACGGTTCATGAAAAAATCTCCTTTTTTGGAGACTCTTCGAATCAAAAACCGTCAGGCTACCCGATTTCACGGAGCCTGACGGTCGTTGATTGACGTTGAGTAGCGGGGGCAGGACTTGAACCTGCGACCTTCGGGTTATGAGCCCGACGAGCTGCCACTGCTCCACCCCGCATCGAATAGTTGAGCCCGCCGATATTACCAAGTAAACATAAAAAAGTCAAGCGAAGTTGATGCGTTAATAAAAATACACATCCTTGTGAAAATTATGAGATTAATGCCAATAGTACCAAAGTTGGAAACGTTTGTTAAGATTTGGTGTATAATGATTTAACCTTAACAAACTTAAAGGTAAAAATTAAATCTTCACCGTCATCTTTTCCAAAACAGGTAACTAAAAAATCCTATGAAGACCACCACACTTCTGGTTATTGAAGTTAAACATGCAGAGATCCCTTCTTTTGCTTCCGACTTGCAGAAGAAGGGATTTGATGTACATATTGCTCAAAACGGCAGCAAAGCAATCGGGCTGCTCAAGGAAGTAAGCCCAAGCCTGGTTGTGATCAACGCCGCCTCTCTACGAAGCACGGGCTTGCGAATTTGCCAGTCCATTCGCGAAAAAGATGCAAAGCTTCCCATTATCCTTATTCTTGAAGATGACAAGGAAGTCAGCAAAGAAGCCGCAGATGCGATCCTAACCCTGCCGTTCACCGTTCAGAAACTCGTAAACCGCATCAAGCCCCTCCTGCCCGGTGACGGAAAAAACGTTTTACACGTTGGTCCCATTCGGCTGGATCTTGAAAAACGCCGCGTGCGCTGTCTTGGTAAAAGCACAAAGCTCACCCCGCGCCTTGTAACACTGTTACATTTATTGATGGATAAACATGGAGAAGTCGTAGAGCGCGAACCGCTTTTCAAAAAAGCATGGGAGACGAATTACACCGGCGACACCCGTACACTCGATGTACATATTTCCTGGCTGCGCCGCGCCATTGAGCTTGACCCCGATAACCCCAAATTCCTAAAAACCATCCGCGGCGTCGGCTACCGCCTAGATATTTAACTGAAATTGTTTCCCTTGAACAGTAACCAATCGGACGCAGACCTTGCCTCCGATTTTTATTTTTAATTCAAGAGGAAGTTCACCGCTTCGTGCGTGACGTTGAGCCTGCGCGGCACTCCTGAACATTTTTCCATCCCAATCAGGATCCACCTCCCAAAAATCGATATCGAGAGAAGTTTTCAAGCTGACATAACCGCCAGCGACGCTCACTTTTATCTTCTTTGACTTAAATGCAACCACATTCTCAACAGCAGCATCCCGCTCAAAAGAGAAAACGGATTTGGTTTCAGACAAACGAGAACGCGCGGTTTGGACGGCCCGCACTGATTCGTCACAAGTAATGAATCGGCGTCCATTTCGCGCCGCTACAAGAGATGTAGTGCCAGAGCCGCAGAAAAAATCTGCAATAAGATCGCCCTTGTTCGAAGAAGCACGGATAATCCTCTCGAGCAATGCTTCAGGCTTTTGAGTTGGGTAGCCAGTCCGTTCATTATGCAACCGTGCCACGACTGGAAAATACCACCAATCTTCAGGGACTTTTCCCCGCTCCAAGTCAGGAATTTTTCCAAAGCCAGCCTTGCGGGAAGACTTAAATGTGGTAACCGTGTTGGGGTTATATGGCTCACGGACAGCATCCGCATTGAAGACATATTCCTTGCTTTTTGCAAAAGAGAGGATGGTATCGTGCTTGCGGTTGAAAGCAGTCTTGATCGGAGAAGGTCCATGATATGCCCAGATGATCTCGTTGATGAAATTCTCTGCTCCAAAAATCTCATCCAAAATCAAACGTGCATAGGAGTCAGCGTGCCAATCGAGATGCAGATATAAGGTTCCACTTGGCGCCAGGAGGCGATGCATTAACGTAAGCCGCTCATAAAGGAATTGCAAATAGGAATCCAAATCTGGCCAGGAATCGTGATATCCCTCGGCCAATTTCCATTTGGACGGCTTGCGCGAATCCTCTCCCCTGCCAACACGCGCGGAGAATTTTCTGTTGGTGAAAAATGGCGGGTCTGCGTAGATTAAGTTGATACGGCCTTCATACTCGGGAAGCAATGCTCTCATCACGGAAAGGTTATCCCCAAGGATGATACGGCCTTCCGAGTTGGCTTTAGGATAGCCGCGTCCATTCGGGTAGAGAATTGAATCTTGAATAAGAGTGGCAGGTGCGGGCGGGGAAAGATGCTTTCCGTTCCAGTTTAAGATGGGCATGGGATGTGTTGAGTCTCTGGGTGTGGCGTCGGCTTGGGAAAAGAAATCCCAAAAGGGTTAATAGTGAATTTCAACAATTGTGCCAAGACCGCGGTTGGCAACCGCGTCACTGGTGTGGTTGGGTTTGACCCAGCGGAAGAGCCAGTTGGCTTCTTCGCTGCGCATGTTGATGCATCCATGGCTCATGGGCGCGCCAAAATTTTCATGCCAGTAGGTGCCGTGGAAGGCGTGCCCCTGCGTGGTGAAGAAGGACGACCAGGGAACGCCAGGTAGCACGTAATTGTCCACATCGGCAAGAAGGTTGCCCGTGGTTGCGCTGCTGAAATAGCTGTTGCCCATGTGCTTCGCTGGGACTTTGTCCATGATTGAAAATTTTCCCGTAGGCGTGGTGGTTGGGATCCCTGCACCTCCTGTGGGGTCACCGGGTACGCCAGATGAAATATTGGTTTGGAAAACGAGGCTGCCATATTCGTAGGCATACATTTCTTGTTTTGAAAGATTGATCTCGATCAGTTTTTGTTCGTAAGGCACTTCAGGAGAGATCGGCGCCATATAGTCCGCGGGAAGGACCCGCATGTGAATGGCAGGCACATAATAGGTAACGTTTGAATCGAGTTCATCGAAGATGCGGTACCACGCGCCTTTGTAATCTGCCATCGGAGGACCCTGCTCCAAGGCTTCAACCCAGTGAACGGAACCATAGTACAAGGGCGGCGACATCGGCTGCCAGCCATACGCCTTTGAATAACGATAAGGCATGGTAAATGGGACAGAAACATCCGTAATCAGCCGCCTGCCTTCCGGAATTGTGCTGGGCGGTGTTTGATAAAGTGTCTTCACACGCTGCAAACGTCCACGATGCAGGTATCCGCCCCATACTTTGTACCAAACCGGGTTATGCGGCGGCCATTCTGCGGTCACCTGTCCGTAAACATGCACGAGTTCATCACGATACCAGGTTAGCTCAATGCGGCTTTCATCGGTCGGCTCCTTGCGCACAGGCATCTGAGCTGTGGCAATTCGCACCACAAAACTGTCATCAAAATCGGTCAGCCCGGGCAGGAAGGGTGAAAACGCCAGCCCGCCGAGGGTAAGACCGCCTAATTTCAAAAAATCCCTGCGTGAAAATGTAGATTGCATGCCGAAAATTTTACCCGATTATCTTTAAGAATTAATGAGAATATGATGAATAAAAAAACTGCCACCCTGCTGAGGATGGCAGTCTGAGTATTCAATTGTAATTAAGGCTGCACTGTTTCAACGATCATATCCTTAAGCAGGATCTCAAGCGCCATGGAATGACCGCAGCGCCTGTGGGTGAGGAAAAACTCACAATCGCAGTTAAAAACACCGTTATTGTAGGAAACATGGTGGTCACTATTATCGCC
>JACZJB010000140.1 GCA_014860805.1 Anaerolineales bacterium | reverse complement strand
GGTTTCCACCATTGCCCTGAACAGCGGCCCGGCATATTCAGAACCCTGTCCAATGTTTTCGACGATAACGGCAATGGCAATATCCGGCAAGCCGGTGTTTTCCTCGTTATTTGTGTAGCCTGCAAACCAGGCATGCGGCAGACCGCTGCCGGATTCGGCAGTCCCTGTTTTGCCGGCTGTATCGAATTGCAAACCGATCATCTGGAAGTTGGCAGTCCCTCTTCTGAATTTTGTCACCATGAACATGGCTTCTTGAAGGATCTCAAGGTTTTCACTCCGCAGTGGAAGTGTTCCCCGCGCTTCCGGACGGAAGGAGAGGATTGGGTCGCCATCCACGGGCTGGATCTTCTCCACCAGCTGCGGACGGTATAACGTTCCGCCATTTGCAATTGCCGCGACAAAGGTCGCGACCTGCAATGGAGTGACCTGCACATCTCCCTGCCCGATCGCTTGGTTGACGGCATCCAATTCACTGCCTGGGTTAAGGATTTGCCCGCTGGCTTCCTCAACCTGTGCGATCCCGGTTGGAGAGCCCAACCCGAATGCACGCGCCATGTTGGCAATGTCATTGCCGCGATTCCAATTTTTGTACAAGTCCAAACCGATATGCCAAAAATAGGGATTGCAGGAACGCATCAGACCTTCCTGTAAGGTAAGCAGACCGGACGGCGTGGTGGATGATGTATTGCAGACGTCACCTCTTGCAACTGCCTGCTGGCAATTTTCATACGTCCAGTCATACAGGATGCGGTCGGGCAATTCGGTAAATTCGTACTGACAATCGTACGGAGTGTCTTTTAAGTACAACCCGCTTTCGAGCGCGGCAGAGAAGGTGATGATCTTGAAGACTGAACCCAGTGGATATTGTCCCTGGGTGGCGCGGTTGAGCAGGGGCTCTCTTGGGCTGTTTAATAGTTCACCCAGTCCGAGGGCATTGTTTGGGTTTTCAGGATCAAAAAGATTCGGGTCAAAATCCGGGCTGGAGGCCATGGCGAGAACACGCCCTGTGTCCACTTCCATGATGACGATGGCGCCGCGGAAGAATTCAATGGCAGATTGAGCGTAGGACTGTAAATTATTATCAAGTGTCAGGTAGATGGAATCTGCGGGCTGCGGGCTGCTTTGCCCAAGGGTTGAAATGATCGTTCCATCCGGCGCAACCACGCGCAATGTGCCGCCATGTTGCCCGGCGAGATAATCCTCGGCCCATTTTTCGATTCCCTGTGCGCCTACTTTTTCGCTTCCGTTATAGCCGAGGCGGCGGTATTCATTCAGTTGTTCGGGGGATATGGAAAGTGTAAAGCCAACCGCCTGCGGGGCCAGCCCGGTTTCGAAATAATAGCGGGAGTTGTAATCTGCAACCACGAGTCCGCCGGGGTTGATGGAAAGCAATCTTTGGGCTTCGGCGCGTGTCCCTTCGCACATGGGCAGGTACCAGCCGGGTCCTGAAGCGTCGATCTGGTCTTCAATATCCAGCGGATCGAGTCCGCATAACCGCCCAAGTTCCGTGGTCAATGCGCCGCGCATGTCTTCGTTGATTTCGCCGGTATTGATGCCGAATGCAAACGCGTCAGACTGGGTGACAATGGGCAATCCTTCGCGGTCGTAGATGTCGCCGCGGGCAGGGACGCTGTATTCCATTACAAGGAGATTGCCGCCGGCAAGTTCGGGAAGGATTTGGGCTTCATCCCAAACGATTTTCCACTGGTTGTTTTCGTTTTTCATGCGGACGAGAATATTGCGTTGAATATCGCCTGCCAATACGGTTTTATAGGTGATGCTATAACCAACTTCAGCATCGCGCGGACCGATCTGCGCGGAGTTGATCGTGTACTCGATTTCAGCCGCGCTCATGGCATTTAATGCGTCGTTCCAGCGTTTGGAAAAATCTTCCAATGTCACTGCGTCATGGCTGGACTGGGTCAACAGGGAATACATTGTTTCGAAATCATCCTGTTGGAGAGCCTCAAGGTATTTTGTGATGGCTGCGTTTTCATCCGGTGCGGGAGTGATGCCCACCTGTGGAGGCGGCAATGGCGTGGACGTGGGACCGCCCAGAATGGGCGGCAGGTTTCCTCCGCCGGAAACACAGGCGGAGAGAAAGATGACGATCAAAACGAAATTCATCCAGCGTAATGGCTTCATTACGTTTCCTTTCAAGATACCAGTTCCCCGCGCAGGATCGCGGATGAAACCTGACATTGATAATTCAATAAAATTTGGCACGCCGCGGGGACATCCGCTGCGGGAGAGAGATCGAATTTTTGTAACGCGCGCACGACATGGCACATGGAGAGTCCCATCACGCCAGCGTAACATCCCTGCATGGAATGGACGGGTTGAAAATCGGGATGCTGAATGGCGTATGAGCCTGCCTTGTCCATCGGGTCGCCGGTTTTGATATATGCGGCAATCTCATCGTCGGAATAATCACGCATCGGCACATCGGTGACGGATAATTCCGACAGCATCCTGCCATCTTTTAGTCGGTAAAAGGCAATACCTGTGTAAACTTGATGCGTTCGTCCGCGCAATTGCTTCAACATGCGTTCGGCATCTTTTTCATCAACAGGCTTACCGAGAATTTCGTCGTCAAGGACAACCGTGGTGTCCGAGCCGATGATGATGTTATCCTCATTTGCCTTATCTCTTACAGCCAGTGCTTTTTCCTGTGCGAGGCGGAGCACATATTCCCTGGGAGTCTCACCGGCACGTTGAGTCTCATCTATATCAGCGACGTTGACAACGAAGTCCCAGTTCCCGAGCGCGAGCAATTGTCTGCGGCGCGGTGAATTGGATGCCAACACTAAAACTTTTTTCTCATTCACGCGCAGGATTCTAACACAGTCCTTTTTGTGAGCTTAAATGGGAATAAGCGGTTAATATCAGTATGGGGAAAAGTGGATTGAAGGTGCTTTTCAGAATCCCCTCTTTCATCTTTCCTCATTCAGTCGTAAAATCCACCCAAAAATCTGTCTAAACAATGTGGAGGCTCAATGAATCAATTGCAAGAACGTATTATGAAAGAGGGGCAAGTACTCGGCGGCGGAATTTTAAAAGTGGATAGTTTTGTCAATCATCAAGTCGATCCAAATCTCATGAACGACTGCGGGCGCATCTTCGCAGACCTTTTTAGAAACCTCGGCGCCACCAAAATTCTCACGGCAGAAATTTCAGGCATCGCCCCGGCGCTCACCACGGGCATTCACCTCGGCTTGCCTGTGGTCTATGCCCGCAAGTCCAAACCAGTCACCATGCCAGACCAGGTCTATCTCACTCTTGCGCCTTCGCACACCAAAGGCCGCATGGTCGAGCTGATCATCTCTCCCGAATATCTTGCCAACGGTGAAAAAGTCCTTATCATCGATGACTTCCTCGCCAGCGGACAAACCATCCTTGGCCTTGTCCGTCTTGCAGAGGCGGCTGGCTCTCACATCGTCGGCATCGGCGCGTTGATCGAAAAAATATTCGAAGGCGGGCGTGATGCGTTGAAGCCGCTCGGCGTTCCCATCGAATCCATCGCCTGCATCAAATCACTGGATAACGGTAAGATCGAATTCGTTGATTAAGAAACTCCTTCGGATTCTATCCTCGCTCATCGGCTGGATCCTTACCTACATGAGTTTCCTCATCCCAGTCACACGCCTCCGTGAGACCTCGAACCTGCTTGCGTTTCATCATCCTTCGCCAAGCTATCAGTTTCACGTGCTCATCCTCCCGAAACGGCAGGTGGATTCTCTCGCCAGTCTCGACCCGCATGACACCGCTTTTCTAACAGATCTATACGCCACCGTCCAAAGCCTGGTGGACGAATTTCAATTGAAAGCCTATCGTCTCATTGTCAACGGCGGAGAATATCAAGACTTCCCGCATCTGCACTTTCATCTTGTATCAGAACAGTAGGGATCAATATTCATGAATTCGATAGCCATTCTCGATTTCGGCTCCCAGTATGCCCAGATCATTGCCCGCCGCGTGCGCGAAGCGCAGGTCTATTGCGAGTTATTTCCCTGGGACTCGCCGCAGGAAAAAATCCTTTCGATCCAGCCGAAGGGATTTATTTTGTCCGGCGGACCGAAATCCGTGTATGAAGAGAACGCCCCCTTCATTCAAAAATTCATCCTCGAATCAGGTTTGCCGATTCTTGGAATCTGTTACGGCATGCAGGCATTGACTCATGCTCTCGGCGGTCAAGTGGATCCGTCTGCCGAACGTGAATATGGCTCTGCTGAAATTACGCATCTCGTGCGCGGCACCGCGTTGGATAACATTACCAAAGTGTGGATGTCTCACGGAGATAAGATCTCGCGCATGCCCGAGGGGTTTATCGTGCTGGCAAAATCTGGGAACAGTCCCTTCGCCGCGATGGGCGACATGCGGCGAAAATATTTTGGCGTGCAGTTCCATCCCGAAGTACATCACACGCCAAATGGAATTGAACTGCTCAAACATTTCGCCGTGGAAATCTGCGGCGCAAAACCAGATTGGACTCCCGCCTCCATCATTGACGACAGCGTGAAAAAAATCCGCCAGCAGGTTGGAGATGCGCGTGTCCTCGCCGCGGTTTCAGGCGGCGTGGATTCATCCGTGGCGGCGGCTCTCGTCCACAAAGCGATTGGCGATCAACTCGTCTGTGTTTTTGTGGACACAGGTCTGCTGCGCGCAGACGAAGGCGCACAAGTCGCTTCAGCATTTCGGGAAGGCTTGGGCGCTGAACTAATCACAGTCGAAGCCGCTGACGAATTCCTCGGTGCGTTGAAAGGCCAAACTGACCCCGAACAAAAGAGAAAGATCGTCGGCGAAAAATTCATCCGCATTTTTGAACAGCAGGCAAAGCAAGTGGGGCAGCCAAAGTTTTTAGTGCAGGGAACAATTTACCCCGATGTGGTTGAATCTTCCGGCCCAGACCGAAGCAAGGCTGAAAAGATCAAGTCTCATCACAATGTAGGCGGGCTTCCCGAAGACATGGAGTTTGAACTCGTTGAGCCGTTACGTTATTTGTTCAAAGATGAAGTCCGTTTGGTTGGCGAAGCGCTTGGGTTGAGCGAAGGCTTGGTGTGGCGGCAGCCATTTCCAGGCCCAGGGTTGACCGTGCGCTGTCTCGGGGAGTGTACGCCTGAGCGTGTATCCCGTCTGCGGGCGGCGGATAAAATCCTTCTGGAGGAATTATCCAAAGCAGGTTTTTTGGGGAAAGGCGCGCAGACCTCGCAAGCCTTTATGGTGTTGCTGCCCGTTCGTTCGGTAGGTGTGATGGGTGACCAGCGCACTTATCAGGAAGCAGCCGCCATCCGCGCCGTATCCACGGACGATTTTATGACCGCCGAGTGGGCGCGCCTGCCTTTCGACCTGCTTGCAAAAATATCAAGCCGGGTTGTGAACGAGGTGGAAGGAATCAACCGCGTGGTGTATGATATTACAAGTAAACCACCCGCTACCATTGAGTGGGAGTAGGAGATAACATGAAAAACTTCAATCTAGGCGAAATATTAACTCGTTCCTGGCAGATTATTTGGAAACATAAAATCCTTTGGGTCTTCGGCATTCTGGCTGGTTTTGCGCGGGGCGGCGGCGGAGGTGGGGGCGGAAACTCCGGGTATCGAACCAGTTCGGGAGATTCACCATTTCCCACCACCCAATGGGAACAACAGATTACCCGGTTCTTTGAAGATAATCTATGGATCGTGATCGCCGTTGTCATTGCGATCGTTTTATTTTCCCTGCTTTTATACGCGGCGGGAATCCTCGGCAGGATCGGTTTGATCAAAGGGGTGTACAAGGTCGAGAACGGCGCAGAGACATTGTCTTTCGCTGAGATTTGGTCGGAGAGCATGCCGTATTTTTGGCGCATCTTCGGCATAAATTTTTTGATCGGCCTCGTCTTTTTGGTGATCTTTATCCCCTTACTTCTTTTCGGCTTCTTAACAATGGGAATTGGCTTTCTCTGTGTCATCCCGCTTATATGCATCATGGTGCCGGTCAGTTGGGTGGTTGCAGTCATTCTTGAACAGGCACAGCCTGCCATTGTGCTTGAAAACCTCGGCATGCTGGACGGTTTCAAGCGCGGATGGGAGATCGTTAAGACCAACGCGGTCAGCTTTCTTCTCCTTGCCCTTATCATTGGCGTTGGCGGCGCAATTATCGGGGTTGTGATTGCACTTCCAATCCTTCTAGCGATTCTGCCGATCATTATTGGCATGGATGCTCTGCGTGAATCGTTTACGCCCCTTTATATTGCACTGGCCTGCTGCGCCTTGTATATGCCCGTCATCATTTTCCTCAACGGCATTCTCACTGCCTACATCCAATCCGTATGGACATTGACCTTCCTGAAACTTTCCAAACCGCAGGATGAAGCGCCCGTCCTTGTTGAGGCAAATGCGTAAATTTTTTACTCCGCTCCTCAGCCTGGTTCTTTTGCTTGGGAGCGTGCCTTCCGTCCGTGCGCAGGAAAATACTGCCTCTGCGACACTTTATAACGCAGAGGCTTCTGCCTTTCCGTCGGTTTCTGCATTTTTGGATGTATTCGACGCCCAGAAAATTTTCGCCTCGGGGCTTAAACCCGAAGCTGTTACTGTTATCGAAAACGGAGTGCCCTACCCGGTCGACTCATTGAATGAGATCGCTGTGCCTTTGCAGTTGGTCATCGCTGTCAATCAAGGCACACCATTGGATGCGCGCAATGCCAACGGACTTTCCCGTTTTCAGCGTGTTTCGCAGGTTATCGTTCAATGGGCGCAAAGCCGTCCGTCTGACCTTCCCGACGACCTCAGCCTTGTCAGTCAGGCGGGTCCAGTCATCAACCACGCTCCTCCCGCAGACTTTATCGTCGGCCTGAACGGCTTCCAGCCTGACATGCGTGCTGCCACGCCTAACTTACAATCCCTTGCCACTGCCATCGAAACAGTCAGCGCCCAAACACCGCGCCTTGGCATGAAGCGCGCCATCCTTTTTATCACCCCACAGATGGAAGTCTCGGATCTGGCTGCTTCCATCGAACCATATATCCAGAGCGCGAAGGAAAAAAATATCCGCATCTTTATCTGGTATGTAGATGCAAATACCACCTTTGCGAATACAAGCGCGGCTGTCTTCAATAACCTTGCCATTCAAACCGGCGGAACCATGTTCCAATATTCGGGCGAGGAACGTTTTCCTGACCCTGAAGTTTATTTTTCCGCTTTGCGCCGCGTCTATTCACTTGCCTACACCTCCCGCGCGATGGTTTCCGGGGACTATCCTGTCAGTGTGCAGGTTAACCTGCCTTCGGGGGTTGTGAACTCCAACGATCAAAAATTCAATGTAAACATTCAACCGCCCAATGCTTTCCCAGTAGCGCCTGCATTGCAGATTACGCGTCAGGCTCCGGAAGACGATCCATTCAATACTGAAATCCTGCTGCCCGAAACGCAGACGATCGAGATCATTGTCGAATTTCCAGATGGACATCCGCGTCCGCTCGCACGGACCACCTTATATGTAGACGGCGTCATTGCGGATGAAAATACCGCCGAGCCGTTTAATATCTTCACCTGGGATCTAAAAGCCTACACAGCAAACGGGGAACATGTGATCACCGTGGAAGCGGTGGACAACCTCGGCTTAAATAAGACCAGTATGGGACTGCCGGTGATGATAACGGTCGTCAAGCCGCCCAGCGGACCTGCTGCTTTATTGGCAAAATATCGCACACCGATCACCTTTGGCTCGATCATCTTTGCGGGCTTGGTGCTTTTCTTCATCTTGTTAAGTGGACGATTGCGAATCCCGTCCCTGCGGGCAGCGCAGCAGACACGCCGCGCCGAAGCGGATCCGCTTACGCAAACGATTCAGACAGAGGCTGAGGAAGAGACTACGCCCATCGCTGCAGCTCCCGCAGGAAAACCCAAAAAGCGGCGTACCCCGTCGAAGAAAAAAGAAGCAGAACCAAAGTCCAGTAAAGAGGCGGCGGCTTCTTTCATCCGCATTAATTCGGATGGGCAGTATGCCGCAGTTGCTCCCATCGCGCTGGCTGAAAATGAGATAGTTTTTGGCACGGACCCTGTGCAAAGTACCCAGATTTTGGATGACCCATCCATTTCTTCCGTTCACGCGCGGCTGCGCCTGACGGATGAAGGCGTTTATTTATTACAGGACAATAACTCCATTGCAGGGACCTGGGTCAATTACGAGCCAGTCCCCCGTGAGGGCTATCGTCTCGCGCATGGGGATATGGTACACTTTGGTCAATTAATGTATCGTTTTATGCTTAAAGTGCCGCCAGCCATTCCATCCCCGAAGATCACTGTTCAACCCGTTGAAGAATGATCCGTTCAACACTTCCTCATCTGCATGTTGCCGCGCTTAGCAGCGCCGGAATGTCCGGCAAGAACAATGAAGACCGCTATGCGGTCTCCTCGTTCCTGATAAGCAAGGAGGATGCGCGCCCGTCTGTCTTCGCCATTATTGCGGATGGTATCGGCGGGCATCGCGCGGGGGAAGTTGCCGCCGAGCTGGCTGTTAATTACATCAGTATGGGCGTGGGGGAGAGCAATGCCAAGAAACCTGTAAAAATATTGGAAGCCGCAGTTCATGATGCCAGCCAGGCGATTGCCGCACATTCAGCCGGCAAGGAAGATCAGGAAGGTATGGGTGCCACCTGCGCCTGTGCCTGGGTGATCGAGAATAAGCTTTACACTGCTTATGTCGGCGACTCGCGCATTTATCTTTTGCGCGGAAAATTCATTCAACGCCTCACCATTGACCATACCTGGGTGCAGGAAGCCTACGAAAAAGGCATCATCACTGCCGAGCAAATGCACGACCATCCGAATGTCCATGTCATCCGCAGGCATCTTGGCGGAATCAAACTCCCTGAAGTGGATTTCCGCATGCGCATCGATAATGAGGAAACCGATGAAGAATCGGTCAACAATCAGGGTTTCCACCTCGAGCCCGGCGATACCATCCTCCTGTGCAGCGATGGTTTGACAGACCTGGTTTGGGATGACGAGATTCAAAGAATAGTCCGCTCGAAAAAAGATCTCAAATCAGCCGCAGAAATGCTGGTCAACCTGGCCAACGAGCGCGGCGGACATGACAATATCACTGTTGTCCTGATGGCAATGCCGCGGCTGGAGGAAACTTCGCCGAATCGACATGGTTTGTTTGATTGGTTGTTGGGAGAATAAAAGAGCCTCAGTCCAAGAACTGAGGCTCTTTTTTATCTTAACGCTTCCTTCCCCGCCCAAACCTGTTTGCTGACCGAAATACAGAATCTTAGTTTGACGTTTTTTCCCTGTCCAGCCAGAGTTCACGATACTTGCGATTCCAGTCGATCAAAAAGCGCACTGCAATTACAAGTCCCGCGCCGGCAGCCACCCAAAAAGAGACATCGCGAATATTCAAAATCCACAGTGCGGGTGCCGCGAGCACGCCGGTAAAAACGCTCGCCCGCGCCGAGTGACGGATGACCAGCACAAGCAGGATCAGCAACCCAAGACAAACAAGGAAAGCCATTACATTGACTGCCAAAAACGCGCCGCCTGTGGTTGCCAGCCCCATGCCGCCGCGCAAGCCTGCAAACAGCGGCCAGCAATGACCGACCACCGCGAAGGTGGCTGTAAAGGCGGTTATCCATAGATCGTTTGAATAGTTCAATGCAAGAAATGTCGGCAGAAATCCTTTTGCCATATCCAGAATGAACACCAATGCCCCCCAGCCAAAACCAGCCTGACGAATGGTATTGGTCGTGGTGGCATGACCTGAACCCGAGTCACGCACATCCACACCTTTGACAAAGCGCGTTACCCAGATCGAAAACGGCATTGAACCAAGCAGGTAGCCAAGAACAGGGAAAAGAAAGTTCGTCATGTGCTATATAACCCCATCCAGAGAAAAAGTTTTATGGGCTTTATCAATACGAACGAGCCAGCACCCGGGCGCGGGAAGCCAGCCTGCGTGTGAGGCCGTCGAAGATGAATTTATGGAAGGGCCACATGGCATACCAGTATAAAAAACCAAAGAAGCCATGCGGTTCGTAATAAGCCGTGACGGTGAATACGGTCTTGTTTTTATCATCGGGCGCAGACGTGGAATCAAATTGCAGCCAGGCTTTGCCCGGCACTTTCATTTCAGCCCGCAGGCGCATCCTTGAATTTTTTTCCACGGTTTCCACGCGCCAGAAATCGAGAGCTTCGCCGGTGTGGATTTCGTCAGGGTGCCTTCGTCCACGCCGCAAGCCCACGCCGCCGATGGCTTTATCCATCCAGCCGCGCAACGCCCAACTCCAATCCATGTAAAGCCAGCCGCGCTCGCCGCCGATGCCTGTATACGAACGAAAGACTGTTTCAGTTGGGATGTCGAGAATGACCTGCCTGCGTTCGATGAACAGCCCCTCTTCCACACTGAATTCGTACGGCTTGATATCGCCCAGGGCGGTGACCAATGCGTCAGACCAGCTTGTCTCCACATTGTCCCGTTGGATGCGTCCCAACGCTAAGTGTGTGGCAGTTTGAAAATCTATCGGCTGAATCTGCGGAAATAATTTCTTTGCCGCATCATCCCTCACAATGAGGTTGGCGCGCAGACCTTCGATCAGCGGCGCGACAACCCGCCAGTGAATGGGTGTAACCATGTGCACCCAATAGGCTGAAAGACGCGGTGCAAAAAATGGAGTGGGAATCAAAACACGTTTTAAGTCGCGTTCCTTTGCATATCCCAACAGCATGTCTGCATAGGTGAGGCGGGTGGGACCGCCAATTTCGATCACTCTCCCAATGCTGTCGGGCGTCTTGAGCGTATCCACCAGATAGGAAAGCACGTCGCGGATCGCAATGGGCTGTGCCTGTGAAAAGAACCAGGCGGGACAAATCAACAGCGGCTCACGCTCTGTCAGATAGCGGATCATTTCAAAAAGGGCAGAGCCTGAGCCGATGATCATGCCTGCTCGAAGCTCTGTGACGGGAACTTTGCCATAGCGCAGCAAATATCCCGTTTCATGTCGTGCCCGCAAATAGGGGGAAAGATGCGAAGTCGGGTCCACCAATTCGCCGAGGTAGATGATTCGTTCAATGTTCGCATCTTCTGCTGCGTGGGTGAAATTCCAGGCCACTCGCAGATCGCGTTCGGCATTGACTTTTCCGCCTTGCATCCCGTGCATTAAATAATAGGCAACGGATACGCCCTGCATGGCTTTGGCAATTTGATCTGGGACAAGCGCATCGCCTTGAACCACTTCTACTTTATCCTGCCAGGCGCGCCCCTGTAAACGGGACGGGTCACGCACGAGGCAGCGCACGCGATACCCCGCTTCAAGGAGTTTCGGCACAAGCCGCCCGCCAACATAGCCTGTTGCACCAGTCACAAGGATGAGGTTGTTATCTGCCATGATGATGGATTATAACTTTGAGCCGCTGTGTTAATGTAATCATTCCAGAGGAGAATTGTCAGGTTTTAATGGTAATCCTAAACTAATGTAAAATCCACGACATGCCTTTATTGTGGATTTCCCTATCCTTCATCGCGGGAATCGCGCTCGCGAGTGTCTTCTCTCTTCCCGTTTGGGCATGGATTCTGATCTCAGTTGTTTTCTTTCTTCTTTTTCTGTTTCTTCGTAACCGTACATTACAAGTCGCTTCTTTTACACTTCCTCCTTTAACCCTCATCCTTCCCGTCTTCCTCTTTCTTGGTTCTGCCTATTATCAATTCCGCCAGCCGAATATCAATGCCTTTCACATCGCTTTTTACAATGACCGCAATTATGATCTGTTGATTACAGGTTCTCTGGCGGAACCTCCTGATTACCGCGATAATTACACAAATCTCAAACTCAAAGTGGAAGCGGTGGATACTGGCAGTGGTGACCTGCCTGTTTCAGGCTTTATTCTTGTTCGTGTTCCTGTGAATGAAGAATACGAATACGGTGAACGAGTCCGCGTGCGCGGGCAATTGAAGACTCCGCCCGAGAATGAGGAATTTTCCTACCGCGATTATCTTGCCCGTTCCAATGTGTATTCATACATGACCATCGCCGAAGTGACTCGCTTGCCCGGCAACGGCGGAAACATTGTCTTCATTCCGATCTATAAACTGAAGGCAAGGCTGCTTGAAAATACATACCGTATTTTTCAAGATCCCGAAGCTTCTCTTTTTGCAGGAATCCTTTTCGGCGTGGATACAGGCCTGCCGCGCAGATTGCAGGAAGTCTTCAAAAATACCGGCACCGCACATATTATTGCCATCTCCGGATTTAATATCGCCATCATCGCGGGCTTGTTCTTTTCGATCTTCAAGAATATCTTCAATGACCGCCTTGGGGCAGTCATTTCGGTTGTGATGATATTTCTATATGCCTTTCTGGTTGGCGGTGATGCGGCTGTAATGCGTGCCGCGATTATGGGCAGCCTGTCTCTGTTTGCGCGGCAGATCGGCAGAAGGAATGCAGGTGTTAACACACTTGCCGCAGTGGCTCTCTTGATGGCATTTCTCAACCCGCTTGTGCTTTGGGATGTCGGCTTTCAACTTTCCTTCTTTGCAACGTTGGGATTGATCCTTTATGCTGAACCGTTTTCGAATTACACAGCAAATTTGATTTCAAAAATCTCCAAACAGGATAACAGTGTCATCGTGAAAATTCTCAATGAAAATGTCATTCTCACCCTTGCCGCGCAAGTCATGACAATCCCGATCATGATGTATTACTTCAACCGCATCTCTTTGATTTCATTCATCGCCAATCCATTCATTCTGCCTGTGCAGCCTGCGGTGATGATCCTTGGCGGGCTGGCTGTTTTCGTCAGCCTCATCTTCCTTCCGCTGGGTCAATTCCTCGCATGGATTGCGTGGCCCTTTGCAGGCTACACAATTCGCGTTGTTGAATTTTTTGACAAAATCCCCAACGGCGTGATCGTTTTGGGAGATGTGCCTCTCTGGTTCATCTTCGCGATTTACATCACGCTTCTTGCCGTGACCTTGAACTGGTCAACCATCCAAAACTGGTTCAAATCTGCGGCAGGGTCACTGCGCGCCGCCGCATGGACGCTGGCTCTTGCTGCGGCTTTCATTTGCATGCTGCTGGTATGGACGGCCTCTGCAAAATCGGGCGACGGGCGTTTTCATGTCACTTTCCTTGAGGTGGGTTCGGCAAACGCAGTCCTGATTCAGACTCCCGAAGGCAGGAATATTCTTGTCAACGGCGGCGCGAGCGCTTCCGAACTTTCTGATGAACTGGGGCGCAGGCTTCCCTTCTTTTCCCGTACATTGGACTGGCTCATCATTGCTTCCACAGAAGAAGATCAACTTTCCGCACTGCCGCGCATTGTGGAGCGATATGTGCCTGAAAATGTTTTGTGGAGCGGCAATGTGCAGGCCTCGTTCTCTGCACAATTATTGGATAAATATTTTGCAGAGCAAGGCATCCCTGTCAGCCGCGCAGAAGCAGGACAAAGGCTTGAGTTGGGTAGCGGCGCATTTATCGAGGTGCAGGCTGCAGGTCCGAGAGGAAGCGTGCTTCTTATTCAGGATGGAAATTTTAGTGCGTTGCTTCCCATTGGCCTCAGTGAAGGGACTCTCGAGTCGCTTGAGTTTGGGAATGTGATCGGCAAAGTGGACGTACTCCTGCTTGCCGATTCAGGTTATGCGCCTTCAAACCCGACGGATATTTTTGAAAATTTGAATCCGCAATTGGTTATATTGAGCGTGGCAGCCGGTGACCCGGATGGTTTGCCCTCGCAGGATGTCCTCGATGCTCTGGATGGATATTCATTATTGCGGACGGATCGCAGCGGCTGGATCGATGTCAGCACGGATGGATTTGAGATGCGCGTTGCTGTGGAACGCGGGGAATGATTGGGAGTTAAGTACCCTTTGTGCGGGCGGGATGGATGTTAAAATATTGCCCACAAACAAAGGAGAATGTCATGAAAAATTTTAATATTAAGGTTTTGTTTGCAGTTTTTATGCTTGTGTTGACCACTCTTGCCTGCGCCACGCCGGATATCAGCGCACTGCTCAACCCATTGCCCAACGATGATTTTTCAAGCAGCAGCAGCGGCTGGGGAATTGGAACTGATTCTTTCAGTTCCGTGGAATATCAGGACGGCGGTTTGAAGATGATCGTATTTGAGTCGCGTTATGTGACCTGGTCCACGCCGAATACGGAAGTGTATGAAAATACGCACATGGAAGTTAATGTGACGAATCAAAGCACAGACCCCGAGTCTATGTTTGGATTTGTCTGCAATGAACAGGGCACCACAAATGCCTTCTACTATGTGGGTGTTTCGCCGGACGGATATTATGCTTTCATCAAATCCTCGGTCGCCCTGGATGATGTGTATCTGAAAGAAGGCACATCGGATCTGGTTTCTGCCAACCCCTCTTCCATGCGCCTTGGGTTGGATTGCGGTAATGGTTCGCTGACCCTGTATGTGAATGGACAGAAGGTAGATAGCGTCTCTGATACCACCTATACGAGCGGGACCGTGGGGCTCTTCGCTGCCAGTGATGACGAAAGGAACGGGACAACGGTCATTTTCGATGATTTTGTCATGACCAAATTGGGTGAATAAAATTTCTTTATTACTAAGATCGACATCCCTGCGGCGATACGCCGCAGGGATGTTTTGTTTGATTCTTTCGTGGGAACCCTTTAATGTATAATCCCATCCACTTGTTATTTAATCTTTTTCACGGAGGTTCATAAATGACTGGCCTGTTAAAGATCACGAAGACCGAAGGACCTGTGACTGTTCTGTATTTTGAAGGCACTCTCGACGGGCAGAGCGAAACCCTTGCGGTTGAACATGTGCGTACAGTGCAAGGCGCTGGCGCGCGTTTTTTGTTAATTGACTTGCACGGTGTCGACATGGTGACGAGTGCGGGCTTGCGCGCCCTGCACACGATTTACAAAATGTTCACGCCCAATGAAGTGATGCAAGCCTGGCAGCTTGAACATCCGGATGAAACCTTCAAGTCGCCGTATGTCAAGTTTTCACGGCCTTCTTCCGGGGTTCACTATGTGTTGAGCATTGCCGGGTTCCTGCAAAACATTGCCATGTATCCAGACCTGCAGGACGCGCTTAATTCGTTTGCCAAATAAAATGGGATATCTGCTATTGGAAGGCGGCGCCGAGTTCAGCGGGAAAATGTCCGAGCCGGATCTGTGCGCCATGGAATTGGCTGGCGGCTTCGACGCACCTGTTTGCATCATCCCCGCCGCGGCAGCAGTGGATCATAATCATAAACGCGCTGGAAATAACGGCGTGCGCTGGTTTCAAAGCCTCGGCGCCAAAAATGTTTTTACTGTGGATGTGATTGATTCGAAATCTGCGGATGACACTTCCCTTGCCGCCTCCATTCGGACCTCGCGCCTGATCTATTTACTGGGAGGTTTTCCCCGCTATTTGGGGGAGACTCTTGCAAACAGCAAATGCTGGCAGGCTGCATTGGATGCGTTTCAAGCAGGCGCAGTGATCGCAGGCAGTAGTGCCGGCGCAATGGTTCTGTGTGAACATTATTATGACCCATATGAGAAGAAGTTATTGCGAGGGCTGAACTTGATTTCCAGTGCGTGTGTCTTGCCGCATCATAATAACTTTGGAAGGAATTGGGCGAAACAGCTTGTTCTCTCATTGCCTGATTCCATATTGATCGGCATAGACGAGCAGACCGGCATGCTGGGTGATATGGACGGCGGGTGGCAAGTGCATGGCGCAGGGGAGGTGACGTTATATCGGACAGGATCAACTGTCAGTTACGGAAGAAGCGAAAGGTTCTCATTCTCGTAAATCGGACATATAATTCGTTGAACTCGGAGGAGCCATGGATACTGCTTTAAAGATCACGAAAGAAGAGATGTTGGGAAGAGTGCCTGTTACCGTTCTGCATTTGCGCGGTTGGCTGGATGCCCAAAGTGAAGAGATGCTGCTTGCGGCGGCACGAGATGCATACACTGCGGGTGCGCGTTTCCTCCTGATCGATCTTGCTGAAGTGGATACGCTTACCAGCGCCGGCATGCGCGCCATGCAGAAGGTGTATAAACTGTTCACTTCCGAAGAGGAACATTTTAAGGTTGCGCGAGTGAAGTTGTGCAATGCCCCCCCTCAGGTATATCATGTGCTTGGGGTTACAGGTTTTCTGCAAAACATCCCAAATTACGAAACCCTTCAGTCCGCTTTGGATTCTTTTAGAGAATAGCTGCTTTCGCTCTATCCTAAAGGCTCCCCTATGTATTGAGGAGCCTTTATTTATGTAATAAGAGAATATTGAAATTGCCAATCTACAATCTTGAATTTCAATCTCAAATTAATGTGCCGCCGCAGGTGATCTACGATCATTTGAGTGATCCACATCATTTTGTGGGCTTGCAGCCTTTGCTGACACATGTAGAGGCGGTCCAGTTCAGTACGAGGGATGGCCTGAAGAACGTCTCCTATACAACTGTCGAAGCCTTTCGTTGGAATGGAATTGTCCTGTACCGTAACCGCATCCGGGTGCAGACTACTTTTACGAATCCGCCGCTGCAATTCACGACAACCGTACACAGCTTTCCAAACATTACTTTGCATGTCGAATACACATTCGAATCTCTGAATGAAGGTACACTCGTGAAAGAGGCGATGCGTATCTATGTTCATTCCTGGCTGGCGGGGTTTGTTACCAGCGAGGCCACAAAGGCGCAAACTGCGCTGCTCACGAATCTCAAGAAGCGTTTGGAAGGCATGTGAAGACTTCAGTGTTAAGTAAGGTAGGAACTGATGAGCGGCCAGTTGACCGTCAGGTCATATATCCCAATTCCTAATAGCAATAATCCGCTTATTAAATTGATCAAGCGTGCCCGTTGCGCGAATTGACGTGTGATCCAACGCTGCGCGACGCCTGAAAGAAAAGACAATAATAATAGTGGAATGCCAAACCCCAGTCCGAACCAAAGGAAAATGTTCAGTTTTCCAAGTGCATCACCAACGGTAAGAGATAAGGCGAAAATGCTGACAACCAATGGGCCTGAGCAAGGCAGGGCGATAGGTCCGTATAGCAGCCCGTAGACGAAGGCGTTCGCAAAAGGATGCGACAATAACGGAACCTGGATTTGCGGTAATTTCTTGAAGGGGTTGATGTTCAGCAGTAATAAAATTCCAAACAAAATGATGATCAGGTCTGCTATGGGGATTACAAAGGCCAATGCTGTACCAACTGATACCGAGAGCAGGGCAATGATTCCTCCCAACGCGAGCATCATGGTAAGGACGCCTGCCAGTACAAAGAAGCCAAGCAGATAGCGACCGGGTTTTCCTTGTAAACTTTCCTGTCCGCTGCTAAGGTAGGCGAGAAAGCCCGGATACAATGGCAGGACGCAGGGGCTGGTGGTTGCGAGTAGGCCGAGGGATATGGATGTGAGGATTGTTTCCATGGTTTTATAGTGCGGTCATCATGAAATTTCATGATGACCGCAAATTGGTTTAGATGCTTTCATCCAAAAATGGTTGAATGGCTTGTAGCAGTTCTTCGGCGCTTTTAATGCCGAATGGCAGGGGATGAGCGACACCGTGTTTGTCGATTACCAACATGGGAGTGGAAGGTGGATTGAGAAATTGATCTCCATACAGTGAAGCAATCTCGCGTGAGACGTCCGCCGGGGAAATGGAATACAGCCAATCAAAGCCTTGCCCTTCAATAAAACTCTTTAGCTTGGAGACATCTTCATTGGGATCAATATCCAGTCCGAGGCTGACAAAATCATCACGGTTGCCCACCAGACCATGCAGGACCTTTACCTGTGTCTGTTGTTTGAGGCAATTCGAGCACCAGACCGCCATAGTCTCTACTAGAATTACTTTGCCTTTGAAGTCTTGAATGGTGAACGATTCGCCAGTATGGGCATTGGTCAGTGACATGCCAAACCATGCCGGGCTTTCCATCATGGACTCTGTGGATGGGGTCTCCTTTGGCATCATGGCATCTGCCGTTGGGGTTTCGTGGGACATCATCGCGTTTGGTGTGCTTTCCATCATCGCTTTTGTTGTGGGATTCCCGCCGCAAGCTGCGATGAGAAATGCGGTTAATACGATCAGTCTGAAAAGAATGTGTTTTGTTTTCATGAGGCTCCTGTGTTTTATGATGTCTGATAATACAAAGATCTTCTTACAAATCTCCTGTCCATTTATTACAAGAGTATGAATTCTTCTGAAGTTCGTAAGGATTTATTAATAACTTTCTGCCATTAATCAAGTATGATTTCGCCTATGAGCGAAAAATGCATCCTTGTGGTGGAGGACGAGCCGAGCCTTGCGGAGGTGGTAAGCCTCTACTTAAAGCGTGCGGGCTTTCAGGTGCAAATTGCTTCGGACGGTAAACAAGCGATGAATATCCTGGAAAAGCAAATACCGGATTTTGTGATTCTCGATTTGATGCTGCCTGAGGTGGACGGGCTTTCTTTAACCCGCTGGCTGCGAGACCATTCGGATGTTCCGATCATTATGGTGACTGCCCGCCGCGAAGAGATTGACCGCATTGCCGGCCTTGAAATGGGTGCGGATGATTATGTGGTCAAGCCGTTCAGTCCGCAGGAATTGGTGAGCCGTGTTCGGGCGATGTTAAGGCGCACTGGACGGGATCAGGCTGGGGCGGAGTCTGAGCGGGTATTGTCGTATGATTCCATTACGATCAATCCACTCACTCGTGTTGTGCTGGTGCGCGAGGCGCACATCGAATTGACTGCGAAAGAGTTCGACATGTTGTATCTTCTGGCGCGTCACCCTAAACAGGTTTTTACACGCGACCAATTGCTAGAGCGGGTGTGGGGCGGCGCGGAATATATTGACCCTGGAACTGTTACAGTGCATGTGCGTCGTTTGCGTGAAAAGATCGAGAGCGACCCGTCTTCGCCGAAACATCTGCTGACAGTCTGGGGTGTTGGGTATAAATTCGAGCCATGAGATCACCAGTTACATTGGTCGCCCGTTTTGTTTTTGGCATCCTGCTGATCTTTTTGATCTCTCTCGCCATCTTCAATATGATGATGGCGCCGCCTTTATACGAGTTGGGGTTGATGGCGTTGTTCCTGGGGATTACCGCATTTGTATCCGCGCTTGCGGGGTATATTGCGTATCGTTTTGGCTGGCTGTCTCTTTCGCCGACGTTGCGCTGGTCTTTGCTGGGCGGGTACGCTCTATCAAGCCTGCTAACTTTTTTTAATATTTGGTTCTCCGCGCAGATGATGTTTGCCAGCCAGCATGACCTGCTGCTTGCGATCGTTTTGCTTGTCTTTGCGAGCGGCATGGCAATGGTGTTGGGGTATTTTCTTTCGAGCACTATTACGGACCGCGTTCATCAGTTAAAGGATGCGGCTGAAAAGCTCGCAGAGGGAGATTTGAAAACGCGTGTCGCTGTGCAGGGACGTGATGAAGTCTCCATGCTGGCACATACCTTCAACCAGATGGCGGAGCAGCTTGAAGCCGTTGACGCCAAACAACGCGAACTGGAGAAATTGCGAACAGAATTGATCGCATGGGTGGGACATGACCTGCAAACACCCCTCGCTTCCATCCGCGCTATTCTGGAAGCGCTTGAAGATGATTTAGTGGAAGACCCGCAGACGATCAAACGATATTTGAACACCGCCCAGCGCGATGTACGTTCGCTTTCCGCCCTGATAGATGATCTCTTCCAAATGGCGCAGTTGAGCGCCGGCGGCATTCCATTGGATCGCGCAAAGTCATCCCTTGCAGACCTGATCTCTGATACGCTTGAATCTTTTTCCGAACTGGCAGCTCGCCAGGGAGTGAAACTTGAAGGCAGCGTGGAAGCAGGGGTTGACCCTGTCAGCATGGATACCCAGCGCATTGGGCGTGTGCTTAACAATCTCATCGGCAATGCGATTCGGCATACGCCGAGTCAAGGGGAGGTAAAAGTCCATGCGCGGCGAACAGGCGCGGGCGTGGAAGTGAGCGTTTCTGATACAGGCGAAGGAATCCGCAGCGAGGACCTTCCGCATGTCTTTGAAAGTTTTTATCGCGGTGAAAAATCCCGCAGCCGCAACACAGGCGGGGCAGGGCTTGGATTGGCCATTTCACATGGGATCGTGCAGGCACACGGCGGTGAACTGTACGTTGAAAGCGCAGCAGGGCGGGGAAGCCGATTTACATTTAATATTCCCTAACAAAACTCTCACTCTCACGTAATCTTTTTGTAAGAAAGTTTTTCTAAAATCACCTCATCGTAACATGTGCCGCCTGACTGGCAAAACCAGAATTATGCTTTTACATGTAGGTTCTACCAGCAGGTTTTGGCAAATGTGCAACCAGCGGTAAAGGTGAAATATGAAAAAAATGTTGTTTGGATTGTTATTTTTTTTGACCGCCTGCACCACCCTATCTGAAAATTCCGCACCCGTTATGCCGACTTTTGACGCTTCCCTGCCGGACCTCGGTCCTGCTCCCGAACTGACAAATGATACCTGGCTGAATGTCTCGCAGGCGGCTCCGCTGCGCCTTGCGGACCTGCGTGGAAAGGTAGTGGCGCTTGAGATGTGGACGTTTGGCTGCTATAACTGTCAGAACGTGATGCCTTCTCTCAAGGAATGGCATGCCAAATACAGCCCTGAAGGACTTGTCATCATCGGCAACCATTACCCTGAATTTTCTTTTGAAGAAGACCTGACAAATCTTCAGGCTGCGGTTTCGAAGTATGAAATAGAATATCCCGTTGCGCAGGATAATGACGGCGCCACCTGGCGCGCCTACAAAAACCGTTATTGGCCCACGCTTTATTTGATCGACAAGAATGGACACCTTCGCTACGTCCACATTGGCGAAGGAAGATACAATGAAACTGAAACTGCAATCCAAAGCCTTCTGGCAGAGACCTACCCATAAAATCAATAAGAGGAAAATCCATGAGTAATCCCTTCAAATCCGTGCCCGTTCGTTCATCTGAGATCACGCCGAAGGAAACCTACCTTTCACGACGTGACTTTATCAAAGCTGCAGGAGTTGTTGCGGGCAGCATGGCGCTTGCCGCTTGTGCCCCCAATGCTGCTGATATGACTCCCGAGTCCCTTGCGGCGGATGCAGGACCTGGCAAGACCGATGAACGCGGCGACCCTGCCAACTCCTTTGAAGAAATAGCCAACTACAACAATTACTATGAATTCAGCACCAACAAGGAAGCCGTGGCCGGCCTCGCCAAAGGGTTCACCACCGCTCCGTGGACTGTGGAAGTGAGCGGTTTTGTCAGCAAGCCAAAGACTTTTGGTGTGGAAGACCTGCTGAGCATGTTCCCCCAGGAAGAGCGTATTTATCGCCTGCGCTGTGTGGAAGCCTGGAGCATGGTCATTCCGTGGAATGGCTTCCCGCTTGCCAGCTTGCTCAAGATGGTTGAGCCGACTTCAGACGCAAAGTATGTGCGTTTTGAAACCATCTATCGCCCTGAAGAAATGAAGGGACAGGGCAGCCCGTTCTATCCTTGGCCATATCAGGAAGGTCTGCGCCTGGACGAAGCCATGAATGACCTGACCCTCCTTGCAACTGGTATTTATGGGGAAGATATCCTTGCGCAAAACGGCGCTCCCATTCGTCTCGTGGTGCCGTGGAAATATGGCTTCAAATCCATCAAATCCATTGTCAAAATCGAATTGGTTGCCGAAGAACCGCAAACTTTATGGAGCACAGTCGCTCCCAGCGAATATGGCTTCTATGCCAACGTCAACCCCGGTGTGGATCATCCGCGCTGGTCGCAAGCCACCGAACGCCGCATTGGCGAGATCAGCCGCAGAGGCACACTTCCTTTCAACGGCTATGGTGAACAAGTTGCCAGCCTGTATGACGGCATGGATTTGAGCCTGAACTATTAAATCAATGAAATTTCTCTCGCGTTTTACCCCTCTTCAAATTGCCATTCACTTGTATGCCTGGTCGGCTGCGGTGTGGATTCTTTATGAGCTGATAACAGGCACATTCTCCATCAACCCCATTCAGGAATTGGAGCAGCGGACCGGTCGGCACGCCATCACTTTGCTTTTGCTATCGCTGATGTGCACACCCATCAACACCATCTTCAAATGGAGCGAGCCGCTCAAGCGCCGCCGCGCACTCGGCTTGTATGCCTTTATGTACGCCACCATCCACGTCATCATTTTTGTTGATCTGGATTACGGCCTTGCCTGGAGTCTCATCGTCCAGACGGTATTGCAAAAACCATATATCGTTGTCGGCATGCTCACCTTCCTCATGCTCATGCCGCTTGCGTTCACATCCTTTGATATTTGGAAAAAACGCCTCGGCAAAAACTGGAAGCGTCTGCACCAAGTGGTTTATTTCATCGCCCCGCTTGCAGTTCTACATTATGCATGGAGCAAAAAGGGCGATTTCTTTTCCCTTTCAGGCGATATCATCCGCCCACTGATCTATGGGTTGATCCTCGCGATCTTCCTGACTATCCGAATCCCTGCCGTTAAAAAGGCATTCGCTTCTCTCCGCGCCCGGGGTCTGCCTTTGCCTCCCAAAAAAGTGACGCAGCCCAAAGTGGATACTCCTTAAATTAAAAAGGCGACGATCATGTAACAAATGACCGTCGCCTTTTTGTTAGAATATCCCGCGCAGTAAAAGCAGCAGACCGATGACAGCCAACGGCACACCGACGATTGCGCCGATGATCGTCAAATTGACGAGGACTCCAACCAGAATCAGAACAAGACCCAGCACCATTGCCACGAAGCGGCCTGTCATTTCGACAATGACCGCCAGCAATTTCCAGATCGCGGCAAACGGCCACAAATACCAGGGAACATGTTGTTTTGTTTGATTAGCCATAAGAACCTCCAGTTCACAAATGTATACGCAGGTTTTTATAAAAAGATGCACATTAATTCAAACTAAGGTACTCTCCACAAATCCCGTAGAAGGACTATAATTTCGCCTCATGCCTACAAAAACTAAAAAATCCACATCTGTTGAAAAGGGATCCATTCCCATTCTTGTTGAAGAAGAACAAATAACAGCCCCGGATGCTGAAGAATTCATCACTTTCAAACGCAGCCATTTTTATTCCGTGCTTGTTGTGCTGGCCTTTGGGGTCGGCATTCTCGTCGGGTATGTGCTTTGGGGACGCGGGACCACTGCCGCAGCGGCGGTTCCTGCTCAAGCGGCAGCCGCGCAGCAGCCGTCAGGCGATGTTGTCGAAGCGCCGACCGCACAGCCGAAATTTGTCCGCTACGATATTCCCACCGAAGGTTATCCAAGCATTGGACCGGAAGATGCCCCCATCACCATTGTGGAGTTCAGCGACTTCCAGTGCCCTTTCTGCCGCCGCTTCCACGATGAGACGTATCAAGCCTTGTTGGATGCGTATCCGAATCAGATTCGTTTCGTTTATCGCAACCTGCCGCTCACGTCCATTCACCCGGATGCAATGCCTTCTGCTGTTGCATCGCTTTGTGCGAACGACCAAAACGCCTATTGGGATTATCACGAAAAGTTGTTCAGCAGTGAAGTGTTGGATCAAGCAACTTTTATTCAATATGCCACCGACCTCAATTTGAATGTGGGTGAATTTACTGCCTGCCTTTCCAGCGGCAAGCACGATGAGTTTATTCAGCAGGATATGAATTTTGCCCTGGACCTTGGAATTCAATCCACTCCCACATTCTTCATCAATGGTCTGGCAATTGTCGGTGCTCAGCCGCTTTCCAGCTTCCAGCAGTTGATCGACAAGGAAATCGCAGGCGAAATTCCGTAGGAATTTGCAGTTTCATTTGGGCTGGTGATAAACCCGCCCTTTTGTTTTTAAAACCTAATCTTAAAACTCCGCTCGTGCCATTCACTCAGTGGTAAGATAAGAAAAATAAAAATTCCCCCGACGAGAGAGTTTTATGAAAAAATTTATAGCCATTGCGGGAAACATCGGTGTTGGAAAGTCCACGCTTGTAAAAATGCTGTGCGAACAGATGAGTTGGTATCCGTTCTATGAACCTGTAACTGAAAATCCCTATCTTGCTGATTTTTATCAGAACATGTCTGCCTGGGCATTCCATTCACAGGTTTTCTTCCTGACGCACCGCCTGCGTTCTCATCTTAGCCTTGCACAGCATCCCAATTCCGTGGTGCAGGACCGCAGTGTCTATGAAGATGCTGAAATATTTGCTCACAATTTATATCAACAGGGAAATATCGCAGAGCGTGATTATCAAACCTATCGTGAATTATATGAAACCGCCGTGCAATTCCTGCCCCCGCCAGATCTTGTCATTTATCTGCGCGCTTCGGTGGATACCTTGATGCACCGCATCAATTCCCGCGGACGGGATTACGAGCGTAAGATTACGCCGGAATATCTGCAAAACCTTAATGATTTGTACGAGTCGTGGATCGAGAACTTTACGCTTTGCCCCGTGCTTGCCGTCCCTGCAGATGACCTGGATTACGTGGCTCACAATGGTCATCTGCGCTTGATCGTTTCAAAAATTGACGATAAATTGACCGGGAAAGAAGAGGTGGTCTTTGAGCCTGAAGAAATGGCGAGAGCCGCAGAAGATTAATAGTAGCGCGAAATAGAAATGAAAAACGAGTTGTGAGACAGCCTCACAACTCGTTTTTTGTTTCTTGATTTCCTTATGCTTTGCCCAGCACCATTGCCAGCAGTGCCATTCTCACATACAAACCATATTCCATCTGGCGGAAGTAGGCTGCGCGAGGGTCGTCGTCAAAGTCCATGCTAATCTCGGTCACGCGCGGGAGCGGATGCATGACGATCATTTCCTTTTTTGCGGCTTTCATGATTTCTGTATCCACCACAAAGGAGTTTTTTACCTTTTCATAATCTGCGGGGTCTTCAAACCTTTCCTTTTGGACACGAGTCACATATAGCACATCGGTCTCAGATAAAACATCTTCGAGTTTGCCAAATTCTGCCTGCGGGATTCCTTTTTCCCCAACTTCGTTCATCACTTCCTTTGGCATTTTCAAAATATCGGGCGAGACGTAATTCAACTTCACGTTGAACAATGAAAGCAAACGCGCCAGCGAATGGACGGTGCGCCCATATTTCAGGTCGCCGAGCATGGTAACGGTCATGCCGTCCACTTGTCCTGCTCCAAGTTCTTCGAAAATCGTGAAGGTATCAAGTAAAGCCTGGGTAGGATGTTCGCCTACGCCATCGCCCGCGTTGATGATGGGTTTTCGCGCCGCCTTCGCCGCTATGGCGGCTGAGCCTGTTTCAGGGTGACGCAGCACGATCACATCCGCATAGCATTCCAATGTGCGGATGGTATCCGGCAGACTCTCGCCTTTTGAAACGGAGGAGTACTTCACTTCGTTGATCGGGATGACCGAACCGCCAAGCCTTTCCATTGCCGCAGTAAATGATGACGAAGTTCGAGTGGACGGCTCGTAAAACAGATTTGCCAGGATTTTTCCTTTCAGGAGGTCAAACGTTCCAACCCGTTCGACCATGCCGCGCATTTCATGCGCCACGCCGAACACATATTCAAGATCTGTGCGGCTGAATTGTTTTACGGAAATGATGTCTTTGCCGTACCACGCGGCATTTTTATTTTCGCCAAACGGCAGGTAGGGGGATGAAGAACTTGAGGGCATAATTAAATCTCCTTTGGTTGTTTCTTGTCATTGGACAAATAAGATAGGTTTGAGAATCGGGACGTTGTTGACCCGTCCCGTTTAGTCACATGACTTGCTTATAAAAAACTTCCGAAACCTTAAGGCTTCGGAAGTTTGGTTGACTATACTCCTGCAAATGTTTCCAGTCCGTTCTCGGTGGCGATTTCATCAAGCGTGGCTTCGATCTCGTCAATGAAATGATCGAGACCCTCCACTCGTTCGGCAAATCTATCTCCAAGCAGACCCAGCTCGCTGCACGCCTTTTGCCAGAATTGCAAATGGTCGCCGGATAATACTTCAGCGGAGAGGGTCCAGGTGTGCAGGAGCGGCCAGAGCGCGGAAAGAGGCGTTTCGCCTTCCAGCAGGGCTTTGATGGCTTTTTCGTAGTAATTCAGGCGTGTGGCATGAATACGGATATCCACATCCGCTTTCTCACTTGCCAGTTTAAATGCAGCTTTCCAATCCGCCAGCCAGCTTTTTACTTTTTCTGCATCCACATTGTTTGCGCCAATCAGACCGTATGCTGCGGCGACCATGCCGGGTTTTTGGGCGGCTTCGGCACGCGCAGGGAACTCAAGCAGCAGCCTGCGTTCCTGAATGGGTGAACCGCTTATTTCTGCCACAGTGTTGATGGCATGGAAAAGCGACTTCATATATTTTCGGATTTCTGTTGGACCCGCAGGTTTGTCGAGTTCGTTCAAATCCATCCAAATGCTGCGTCCGTGGGATAGCAGGGTGCGGCAGCGTTGCAGCATGAGCGGAGGTTGTTCAAATTCAAATCCCGCGCGCAGACTGGCTTGTACGAAGTCAAAGAATTTTTCGCGTTCATACAATAGCATGGGCGCGTACATCTCAAAGCCGAGCCATGGGTCGCCGCGCAATTCGCGGGGCGACTTGAATTCATCTTTTGCGCGGCGGTTGATATCAAGATGAAAGTCTGGGGTTAGTTTTACGAACTCGCGCGCTTTGGCAGGCGGATTTTTGGTAACGAAGACCAGGTCAATATCGGCGGTGCCCCCGAGCATGGGGTCCGCGCTAAGCAGGGAGCCTGTCAGGTACGCAGCAATGATTTCAGGGTCGTTGTATGCCCGTTCCTGAACGGTCTCTTTGGCGATGCGGAGGAGGGAATCTCGAGTGACGCGCATGATATTCCTGCCTATTCTAACGGCAAACTCGGTTGAAACGGAGGCAGATTTAGAGTCTCGCGGATGCGGTTTTCGATCAGCCTGAGATGCTCTGTATTGTGGATAATATCCAGCTCGTTCGTTTCTATTTTCAGGACAGGTGTGTGGTCGAATGGCTTGGAGAAAAATTCTTCGTATGCGATGTTCAACTCGTTGATGTAGCTTCGCTCCATCTGACGTTCATACGGTCGGTCACGGAAGGCGATGCGGTTCATGAGCGTGTCTGTGCTGGCTTGCAAATACACCAGCAGGTTGGGCTTGGGTATTTTTTCTCCGAGCGCCTCGTGTACTTTGTGGTACATATCCAGTTCATCACCCTTTAGGTTGATGCCCGCAAAGAGCGCATCTTTTGCAAAGGTGTAGTCGGCAATTAGGTTTTTATTTTCCGCAAGAATTTTCGGGACGTTGTTATTCTGTTGATGATAGCGGCTGAGTAAAAAGAAAATTTGAGTTTGAAAAGCATATCGTGCGCGGTCTGCATAAAAATCGGAGAGGAACGGGTTCTCTTCAAAGATTTCCAGCAGCACTTCCGCTTCGAATGACGGTTGCAGCAGGCGTGCCAGCGTGGTCTTACCCACGCCGATCACCCCTTCGATGGCTATGTACATAAAATAAATGCTCCCTGAATGATGTGAAGCAAGGATACCATAATTATTGTGAGACACATCCCTACGATATAATAAATTTATGACTCGCATTTGCATCACGCCTTTCGTGCAGGGGACTGGCGGCATGGCATCCTTCCGTTTGAAATTTGAACAGGGATTAACTTCCCGCGGCATTGGTGTGACCTATGATCTTTCAGCCAAGTCTGACGCAGTCCTCGTCATCGCAGGCACTCGCTTCCTTCTTGACCTGAACAGGGCTCGCCGACGGGGCATTCGCGTCGTCCAAAGATTGGACGGCATCAACTGGGTGCAGCGTGTGAAATGGTCGGGGGTGAAGTACACTCTCCGTGCCGAGTATGGGAATTTTATGCTCTCGTTCATCCGCAGGCGTTTCGCGGATAGGGTTATTTATCAGAGTCAATTCATTCGCAAATGGTGGGAGGATTGGTATGGTGTTGCCAAAGCGCCTGCCACAGTCATCATCAATGGCGTGGATTTGAACACCTACACTCCCGAAGGTGAAAGCGAACGTCCCAACGATGTTTTCCGCATGTTGCTGCTTGAAGGAAGCCTGGCGCGTGGATTGAACTCAGGTTTGTTTCATGCAGTTTCTGTGGCAGAAAAATTATCTGCAACATATCCAATGGAAGTGGTGGTGGCGGGAGTTGTAGATGAAGCAACACGAGGAAATTTGAAAAGCAAAGTCCCCGTGAAATTTCTCGGCACTGTTCCACGCGCAGAAATTCCAAAACTGGCGCGTTCATCTCATCTGATGTATTGCGCCGAGGTCAACCCGCCCTGCCCAAATTCCGTCATCGAAGCGTTGGCCTGCGGACTGCCCGTCATCGGTTTTGACAGCGGCGCGTTGAAAGAATTGGTCTCGGATGATGCGGGCTTCATCGTCCCGTATGGCGCGAATCCGTGGAGGTTGGAAACGCCTGATATTTCAGCCCTGGCCCAATCGGCGGGGGATGTGCTTGAGAAACAGGATCAGTTCCGAGCGGCGGCGCGGAAGCGTGCCGAGGCGGAGTTCGGCCTCGATAAGATGGTCGATTCCTATTTGAAAGTCCTGTTGGAGGATTGAGTAATGGACAAGGAAGTTCACGAATTTTTGTTGAGACATTTGCAAGGCATCATGAGCAATGACATCGCGGTATATCGCGAAACGACGGCGGAAGATCTGACGCTGTATGAGTGGTGGGTTACGCCGCAGCGGTTGGATGGGCTGCCCTTCCACGAATTTATGATGAACTCGAATGCCGAGCGCGGTTCTGTCTTTGGCGCGGAAGAAAAAGGGAAGACACGTTTTGATCTTTCAAATTTATTGATTCAACGCTACGGCGACACAGCTATAGCAAGTTACACGTTGCTTATCAGCACGGCGCTTCCTGAAGGTGTGAAAGTCGCCGCGCACAACGAAAGCCGTGTGATGGTGAAGTTAGATGGAAGTTGGAAAGTTGTGCATGTGCATAAATCGCCCGCGTATTCTGCGCCACATGTTGGATGATTGACGGTGGACGATAGGTCATGGTCAATCATCCATTGTCTGTAAAAGAAGCTGAATGAATTCTCGCCCAATCTCTGCCCGTTCTTACAATTTTCTTTGGCTATGTATTGCGCTCATGTCCTTGATTGGCGTGTCGTTTTTGCTTGCCATTCAGCCGCAGGATTTTTGGTGGTTAATGCGTGTGGGACAGGAGACGGTTCAAAATGGTGCCGTTCCAGTAACCGATACGATCAGCTGGAGTCAGGCGGGACAGCCGATTGTGTATCAGCAATGGTTATCTGGTGTGCTTTTGTATCTTGTATATGAATCTGGCGGCGCGACATTCACGTTGCTCTTGCGCGGTATTTTGATTGCGGTCACATACACAGTGATTTGGGTCATGGCGCACGGTCTATCAACTCCGCGGCTCGCATCGGTGATCGTATTCCTTCTTGGAATTGCAACTGCAAATAATTGGGGGGTACGGTCGCAGTTGTTTGTGTATCCACTGTTTGTATTGTGTTTATGGAGTCTCCTGCGTTGGCATAACGGAGGCAAAAGTTATTTGTGGATTTTGCCCGTCTCTGTTTTGCTGTGGGCAAACCTGCATGGCTCATTTATTTTGCCGTTCGTACTGGCAGGCACAGCACTTGTTTTTGGGAAAGGCAATAAAAAATCGTTAGCCATCACAATGGCGTTGATGATTCTCGTCACAGGGATCAACCCGCACGGCTTTGCAATTTGGAATTATTTTGTCTTCATGCTAAACTCGCCCTCCGACCATCTCTTTGCCTTCGAATGGGCGCCGCCGCGCAATGAGGGCTGGCAAATGAATATCTTCTTTGCGTGGATGCTCGGTTTCGCTCCGCTGGCCGCATTCTCGCCCCGCAAACTTTCAACCTATGAATGGGTCTTATATCTCGGCTTTGGCTGGCTTGCGCTTACGGGTTTACGTTACGTCATTTGGTTTCTTTTCATCGTTGCAGTTTTCACCGCATTCCTACTTTCGGGATGGATGAAAAATATTGTGGAGCCAAAACAAATATTCCCCGCACTCAATTATGGATTTGGAATTTTCGTGCTCCTGATCCCTTTGATATTTCTGCCGGGCTTCCGTGAACATTGGATGGGGGATTCTGTCCCCGTCTACGAAACTGTCACCACGCCCCTCGCTGCGACCGAGTGGCTGCTCGACCACCCCAAAGCATGTTCCAACCTTTGGGCAGATTACTCCTTCGGCGGATATCTTTCCTTTGCCGTGCCCTTCTGTCAACCGTGGATGGACAGCCGCTTCAATGCCTACCCACCCGAACAGTGGACGGAGTACGTCCAGATCAGCCGCGCTGAAAATTGGCAGGCCATGTTTGACCGTGAGAACATCAACCTGCTCATGCTCTCTCACGCGGCACAGCCGAAACTTGTACAAGCTGTGACATCATCTTCTCAAATTTGGTGCGAAGAATATCGCGACGATGTCGCGGTCATCTTTTCGCGTTGTGAGGCAAAACAATGAAAATATATTCAGGCAGGCTTGGCTTGCAGCAACGCGTATTGCCCAGTTACCGCGTTCCATTTTTTGACTTGTTGGCGAGTCAATGCGAAGGCGGGATGCATCTCTTTGCAGGTTCTCCCCGTCCCGCGGAAATGATCGCGAGCGGGAAAACCGAAGTTGCAAAGCTCACAGAAGCAAAAAATATCCACTTATTTGGCGGGATGTTCTACCTTTGCTACCAGCAGGGGTTTGTCAACTGGCTTGAAGAGACCGATCCTGATGCATTGATCGTGGAAGCCAACCCGCGCTATTTGGCAACCTCATATGCTGTGAAGTGGATGCACTCGCGCGGGCGCAAAGTCATTGGCTGGGGACTTGGCTCTCCGTCCGTGAGCGGATTCAGAAAACAACGCAGGCTTTCGTTTATCAGTCAATTTGACGCCATGCTTTCGTACAGTCAACGCGGTGCGGAGGAATATGCCGCGCTTGGTTTCCCGCGCGAAAAAATATTCGTGGCGCATAATTCAGTTTCGCCAGCACCAGAGAAGCCAAATAGTAGACCGTTGACAGTGGACCGTGTGACGATTCTGTTTGTGGGACGGCTGCAGGCACGTAAACGAATTGATTCGTTGTTACGCGCTTGTTCTGCATTGGGGACAAATCCACGACTGCTCATTGTCGGTGATGGACCCGAGCGCGCCGCGTTGGAATCACTTGCAAAGGAAATCCATCCCTCCACGGAGTTTATCGGTGCAAAACACGGCGTGGAGTTAAGACCATTTTTCGCACAAGCTGACTTATTCGTCCTGCCCGGTACCGGCGGACTTGCTGTGCAGGAAGCCATGAGCTATGGTCTCCCTGTCATTGTTGCAAAAGGCGACGGAACACAGGACGATTTAGTGAGAGAAAAAAATGGATGGCAGATCGAGCCTGAAAATTATGGCGCGCTGCTTGCTGCAATGAAAAACGCGCTATCTGATATAGCGCGTTTGAGAGAGATGGGAAAAGAATCGTTTCGCATCGTTTCAGAAGAGATCAATATCCAAAAGATGGCGGATATCTTTGTGGAAGCTTTAAATTCAATTAGCTGATATATGTCATTGCAAAAGAGGTGGTGACAAGATTGCTTCGCCGCCTACGAGCAAGTGCTGCGGCTCGCAATAAAATAATGAGTTACCCTTTCTTCACCAGGCCGCCATCCACAAAACCGCGCTTGTTGTTCGTGCCTTTCACATTCAACCATTTGCCGGCTTTGCCAACTTTACCCTCTGCACTGCTGACAGCTTCTACCACGGTCAAGCGCGCGCCGCTCTTTTCTTTTGACAGCACCTCGCTTTTGATGGATGCGGCTTTGTAAATTTTTGCACCCGCAGATTTAACGATGACAGTTAGTCCCTTGACTTCAGGGACATGTGTAGGCGTTGTCGTAGACGTTGGAACAGGCGCTTCGTTCACTGGACCTGGAGTTGGTGCGGGTACCGGGGCAGGCGCCACAATTTTGCCTTTTTCCAAATACCATGCGGCTGCATATCCCTCGCGTCCCTGCGCATCACGGACCCGTACCCATTGATTGACTGCGCCGATCTTTGAAACGCCATCATCTTCCATGAGAGTCAATTCCGTTCCCGCAGGCACGGATACGATTACATTTGCCATGGTGGACGTGTCTATCGTGGAGCGGATGTTTAAACCCCAGGTCACATCTGCTTTGACGCGGGCGGTGGATTTGCCGCTCGTAACGGGAGCAGTGATCGGCGGAGTCTGCGGCGTGCTCGTAGAGGACGATGATCCTGATGGCTGGGCAATCCCACCGCCGGCAGTGAAACATTCATAGATGATGACGTGCATGATCGAACGCTGCAATGGGTTGCCCTGACTGTAACGCGGCATGAGATAGGTTTTTTTCTTGACGTCAGTTTGATAGGGCCAGGGGTCGAGCATGAGATAGTCGCTGCCTTCCCTTGCGTAGAGGACAACCCAATGAGTTTGCAGGCCTGCGGCGGGACTGTTATCCACCATGACGATGACGGGCTGACCCGCTGCGATGGAGGAGTCGATCAAGCCGAGCGGAGCTTCTACGTTGTTGCAGGAAATGTTGCTTTTTACGCTGATCTGCGGAACCACCTGGCTGACCGCCCCCCAGCGGATGCCGGCGCTGGCAAAGCCGCCAACAGCTTGTAATTTTTTATTGAGTGTCTTGGGGGTTTCAACGTATCCATGCCCGCTGAGGAGCATGGCCACACTGGTCAACGCGCAGCCAACATAGCCGATGGTATCTGCGGGGTCACCAAAGCCGAGGATGTCAGATTTCCATTGCGGGTCTTGCTGGGAATAGTACACAAGCTGGAATGTCATGGGTCACCTCTCTCTACCTTATAAAGTGGACGATTGGCTGATTATACAGAAGAATTCTGTCTGTTGGTATGTTGAATGTCGTTGTTATTCTTTGCAGGGTGTGCTTGAAGACAGGCTTTTTTCTTTTGAGCGGTGTAGAAGTTTTAATGACACGATTGATCCGCTGGTGATCAGTTGAAAGAAACCGAATATCATGATGGAAATATCATGCTGGATGATCGAATAGATGCCCCAAACGAGTCCGTCCGTTATCGATAACACCCAGGTCCCCAGCGAAAGATCTGTTAAGTTGCCTTCTTTATAGGCGACCCAAAGCTGGGGAATGTTTGCCGCCAGCACACTAATTGGAAGCATAATGCCCAGCCCGTTTTTTCCAAACAACATTCCAGATAAAAGTAAAACGACAAACCAGAATGGGGCGACTCTGAATTCTTTCAGGTTTCTCCCGAAGCGCAGGGCAAAAAATGTGATGATGGCAAATATCAATCCTGATGAGCCGGTGGCGAAACTTACATAGACCTGATCGGTCAGCAGTCCGTAGGCAGCCCATCCAAAACTGACGATGGAACTGGTCGCCGCTGAGTCTAGGGAAACGCCGTACGCTTCTCTTGCACGCAGAAGCCTGACGAGTTGAGGGACGGCTCGAATCAAACCGATCACTGTTCCTGCCGAACCAAGGATTGATGCAATATTCATTATTTGCGCCTTTTGGGAGCTCGTTGTTTAATCAGGTTCTTCTTTTATTTCTCGGCCTTGTCCAAATCCTTGCCAATGTCGCGTTGGAAATCCCAGGTGAGATAATCGAGATTCGATGGGAGCGATAATTCCACGGTATACAGGTATTGCATTTCCACTCTTACGTTTCGCGGACGGCATTCGAGCAAATGTCCGCCGCTGGATTTATCCTCGGTGAGGAAATGCAGATGTACGCCGGGCACGCTCAGGGAAGACATGAACGAGGGTGTGTAAAATCCGACCATCACGCCGCTCACATCATTGAACTCGAAGGTGGGCTGTTCCTTTGCCACCTCCACCAGCGGACGGTAATTCTCCTGTTTCGGCACCGAACGGGTTTTGACATACCCGAATTCTCCTGTGATACGAAAGGCATAGAAGATGTTCGGCGAGGGCATCAACTCGATCATCCATTTAAGAAAATCAACGTAGGAGAGTTCCTTCTCCAGAGTCTCTTCCATGGCTGGTTGAAAGTTGGTGACGCAGGCGAACGGCGTACAGGTATCTTCGTCCGTGATCTGGTTGACCTTGCCGTCCGAACCCACGCGGAAGATGTTTCCATCCACCATCATCATCTCACCATCGAGGTCGTTGAAAGTGCCGAGACCAAAATCCCCGTGCTTTTTGATCTCATAAAAGGGAATGTTCTGTTCGTAAATTCCCTCCACCAACGAATTGACTGGAGCGCACAAATAAACTTTATTTTCCGCTTTTCGTTTTCGTATTCTTCGTAAAGTTGTTCGTTCCATACAGCCTCGCAATAACATCATCCATACTTTGGTGTATCGCCGGTAATTTCCCAGCCCTTATCCAAAGCGATCTGTTTCAACTTTGCATCCGGGTACACCGCCACGGGATAATCGGCATGTTCCAGCAAAGGGACGTCCAGGATCGTGTCGCCGTAGGCAACATCCACGCGGTCGACGGCGAGGCGGCTGAGAACCTGCTCGATCTTCTTTTCATCCTTCATCAACTCACTGACCATTTGCAAGCGTCCGTTCTCGATCTTAACTGGCGTTCCAATGGTCTGCGCGCCGATACGCTGTGCGAATGGCTCGATGAACGGCTCGACCACGCTGCTGGCAATATACACCTTCGCGCCATCCTCACGATGCTTAACGAGACGCACCACAACATCCTCACGGCGTTTCTTCCATAGGTTATGTTCCACTGTCCATTCGGAGGCGTGTTTCACGATTTCAGGATTGGCATCTTTGATGTAGCCGAGGCTATCCACCATAAGCTTCTGCCCCCATTCCTGCCAGTCAATGATTCCGTTTTTTGCGAGCAAGTATGAAGGCATAATAGATGCAAGATACCAATTGGCGCGAAGTTTGCTTTGGTTATTCTTTACCCAATCCACCAAACCTAAAAAGGGGGAGCCGGTGGTCAGCGTCCCCATCATATCGGACACGACGATCATAATTTTTTCTCCATCTGAGTTGTATTGAATTGCTGGATTATATCTTTACTGCGCCGTATTGCCGCCATCCACCAATAGTAAGTGGCCCGTCACAAAAGTAGATTCGTCCGAAGCCAAAAATAGAACAGCATTTGCAATTTCCTCTGGTTTTCCAAAACGTCCCATTGGAATGTACTCGCTTGATTCTTTTATGGCTTCTTCCATCGTTACGGGGTCGGAGCCTTCGAAATAGCCCTTCTCGATCCAACGGTCCACAAACGTATCCCCCGGGCAAACGGCATTCACGCGGATTCCCTCGCGGGCATAATCCAGCGCCATCGCCTTCGTCATCATCCCCACCGCGCCCTTGCTCATGATGTACGGAAAGGCATTCTTCCCTGCCACCACAGACCAATCCGAACCGTTGTTGACGATCACGCCCTTGCCCTGCTTTTTCATCTGCGGGATGACCAGCTTGCACATGCGCCACACCGCCGTCACGTTGATGTTCAGCGTATCCATCCAAACTTCTTCGGGCGTCGTATCCGCTGTCCCTTTGGTGACGATTCCAGCATTATTAAATAAAATATCAATGCGATTGAATTCCTTAAGCGCGATATCCACGACTCTTTGACATTCCTCTGGCTTTGTGTGATCTGTCTCCACGAAAACGCATCGGACTCCCTTTTGCCTGCATTCCGCTTCGACAGCACTGCCCAAGCTGGAGCGTCTTCCCGTTAAAACCAGATCAGCTCCCTCGTCTGCGAAACGAAGCGCAGTGGCTTTTCCAATTCCTGATGTGGCGCCCGTTATGATGGCGGTCTTGCCAAGTATTTTTTTTGACATAGCGGTGCTCATTTGGATATTAATTCTGCCCTTCTATTGTTTGCGTCATTAGCAAGCATTTGAATGTATGAGTCTTCAAGTTTGCCATTTGCCATCTCGATAAAGGTGTTGTAATCTTGAATGGCCTCGGCATAGCTTTCTAATTCTTCATATGTCCTTGCTCGAAAATAATAAGCTTCTCCATTTTGATATTTTTCGATCAATTCTGTGCAAAGCTCCAGAGCAGTTTCAAGCTGCTCAAGCCCAAAGTATGCCCGCGCTTTGCCATATAAACGAATTTCATCAGAAATCAACCACGGCTCAAGTGTATCTCCCTGTTCAAAAGCAAGCGAAGCGTTTTTAAATTCATTTATCTGTAAATATGCAAACCCGAGTGCGTAATAAACCTTTCCTCTGGGCAATAAGTCAAGTGAGTGCTGATAATCTTCGATCGCCTCATTGAATTTATATGTCTTCATATATACATTTCCACGGTTGAAATATGCTGCAGGCGCCTCTCCAAATTCAAGTGCTTTGGTGAAATCCTCCAAGGCTTTATCATATTCGCCTTTATTAAAATAAACATTTCCTCGATTGATATATGATTTAAAATCATCCGGCGTAAGAAGAATGGATTGCGTACAGAATTCAATGGCTTCATCACTAAAATTAATTTTCTGTGCAATAAAACATGATTGGGCCATTATGCTTGAATCTTCAGGATTATTGCTGGTTACCACGGAAATATCCGAAAAAGCGGCTTGAGCATCCCCCGACTCTGCATAACATAGACTCCGAACCAAATAAGCGGGCCAATATTCGTTGTTTATGGATATGGCTGTATCTGCACTTGCTACGCACTCGGAGTACCTACCCAGCGTACTTAAAACATCACCTCTTGCACCCCACGTAACATATCGATTAGGGTCGATGTGTATAGCGATATCATATTCTTTATACGCTAGTTCCCATTTACCCTGCTCAAAATAATAAAAACCTAGATTGTGGCGCACTTTTGCAAGACTTGGGTCGAGGTTTAGGGCTCGCTGATAATCTGTCAATGCTGCTTCATCATCACCGAGTACAGAGTAGATCAAGCCTCTATCTGCATATGCAAGCGCATAATTTGGATCAATGAAAAGCGCCTTCTCCATCTGCTCCATGGCCATTTCATAATTACCGGACTCATAATAAGCTCGTCCAAGATACCAGTGTGGTGGTGCAAGTTGTGGATATCTGGCTGCTACTTTTTCCATTAACTCTCGGACTTTTTCAAAATCCTTGTCGCGATAAGCCTGGACGCCTACTTGAAAATCTGTGTCAGAGATTTCGGAACCGGGCGGCGTAGAAGTAGGATCGCCTGGATTAAATCCAATTCTTGCTGAAGATGTGGGGGATTGATTTGAATCCTTACTCTGTGTTGATAAACAACTTACGACCAGGCTTCCCAGCAAAAGGATGAGGATCAAACTTCGAAAGGTGTTTTTCATATTACCCTCCTTGTAAAGGGCTAAAGAATAGTGTTTTAATTAATTCTAGCACTTTCCAGTTAATGCAGCACCAAACTTGCACGCCTGCAAGTACTCCGTGGTTTATAATCTCCATTATGGACAGCAAGACACTCAACGTACTCGAATACCCGAAGATTCTCGAGCGGCTCGCAGGCTACTGCGATTTCTCCGCGTCGATGAGTTTGGCGCGCAGCCTCGAACCCACGGACTCGTTTGAGCTTGCCAAGGCACGCCTCGCAGAGACGACCGAAGCCCGCAAAGTTTTGGCAGTGAACGATATTGGTGTTGGCGCCGCGAGAGACATTCGCCCCGCCGCAGACCTTGCCGCACGCAGCGGCGTGCTCGACCCGCAGCAACTGCTGGATATCAAAGCCACGCTTATCTCATGCCGCGAGATCAAAAAATCATTCGACCACAAAATGGACGAATTTCCGCGCCTCGCTAAACTTGCCGAGGCATTGCCAGAATCCCATGGTATTGTGGACGCGATCACGCGCATCCTTTCTGACCGCGGCGAAGTCTTGGATTCTGCTTCCGTGAAATTGGGAGCCTTGCGCCGCGAGATCAAGATCGCCCACGGACGGTTGATGTCCCGCTTGCAGCGTTACCTGACCGAGTCTGCGAAGAAGTTGCAGGAGCCGATCATCACCCAGCGTGATGGACGCTATGTGATTCCTTTGCGTGCTGAATTCAAGGGCAGTATCAAGGCTGTGATTCACGATCAATCTGCCAGCGGCGCAACTTTGTTCGTTGAACCACTGCCTGTTGTGGAACTCAACAACGAAATGCGCGAGTTGGAATTAAAGGAACGCGACGAAGAACGCCGTATCCTTGCAGAGGTCTCTGCTCTGGTGGGGGAGCACGCTAGCGAGTTGAAGTACGGTGTTGAAAACCTCGCCATGATGGATTTGATCCTCGCGAAAGCAAAGTATGCCGATGATCTGCGTGCGAATGAGCCGATCTTGCATGAGTTGAAGGTTTCAGGTTTGAAAGTTACAGGTTCAAAACGACGTTCTGAGCAAGTTGAAGAATCAAAAGTTGAACAACCTTCCAACCTTCAACCTGCCAACTTTCCAACCCTGGAACTTATTCATGCCCGCCATCCATTCATCCCCGAAGATACGGTGGTGCCCATTGACGTTGACCCCAAGCCAGGCACGCGCGCCATTGTCATCACGGGCCCGAACACAGGTGGTAAAACAGTTTCGTTGAAGACCGTTGGCTTGCTGGTGTTAATGGCTCAGTCGGGTTTGCATATTCCCGTGCAAAGCGGTTCGGAACTGCCATGCTTCCATTCGGTGTATGCCGATATCGGCGATGAACAATCCATCGAGCAATCGCTTTCTACGTTCAGCGGACATATCACCAACATCATCCGCATCCTCAAACAGATCGATCATCGCTCGCTGGTCATCTTCGATGAACTCGGTTCAGGCACAGATCCGCAGGAAGGTGCAGCCATCGCGCGCGCCATCCTCACGCACCTGCTCGATACGGGCGCGATGACTCTTGTTGCCACGCATTACCCTGAACTAAAAACATTCGCCCATTCCACGGATGGAGTAGTCAATGCTTCTCTTGAATTTGACATCAAAACGCTTCGTCCTACCTACAAGCTGACTCTGGGACTCCCGGGCAGGTCCAACGCTTTGTTGATCGCGCAGAAGCTCGGTCTTCCACAGCCGATCATTGAGGCGGCAAAGGCAGAGATCAACCCGCTGGATCTGCGGGCAGATAAATTGCTCGATGATATTCGCAAGGAACGCAATCGCACCTCGCGTGAGCGTGAGAAGCTGGAAAAGCAGCGCGCCAAACTCGAAGCACAAAATGTGGAGTTGGAAAAGCGTCTTGAGAAAATAGAAGACGAACGCCGCGCAACGATTGCCAGGGCCCGTGCCGAAGGCGAGTTGGAAGTGGCTGTGCTCAAACGTAATATTGACTCGTTGAAATCACAGCTCAAAAAAGCCAGTCAGCCGCTCACTGCCATCCGTGCCATTGAAGAGAAAATGGAAAAGATGGAAGAGAAGGTGGAGGCTCCCGTCCAACGAAAGAGCAGTCAGCCTTCAGCGGTCAGTAATCAAGCATTGAGGCTCGGAGAGAAAGTCACCGTCATCACGTTGAATGCTGAAGGTGTAGTGACAGCTTTGGGTGAGTCTGATGCGGAAGTACAGATTGGGACGATCCGCGTGCGGGCGAGGCTGTCCGATCTGATAAAACGATCTGGTGAGCCCGTTGTCGTTGAAGAGAAAAAGAAAGTTGCAACTCGTGAAACGGCTGCCACGGTCGGTTCCAAATCGCCTGGCATGGAAGTGGATTTGCGCGGGTTGATGTCTGACGACGCACTGGATAAGATGGAACGATATTTGGAGCAGGCGTATCTTTCAGGATTGCCCTTCGTTCGTATCATTCATGGCAAAGGGACGGGCAAGTTGAGACAAGCTGTGCGTGAAGCTTTGCGCGGTCACGCGTATGTCAAAGCGTTTGAAGAGGGCGGCGACAAAGAAGGCGGCGAAGGCGTGACCGTTGCGAAGATGAACGCTGGATGATGTTGTATAATTTTTGAAACTCAACAGGGAGCAGCTTATGTCCATTGATGATGCCATTAAGAAAATGACAGACTTGATCAAAGCCGCCAGTGCCAGCGCGGAGATCAAAGCCGCAAAAATGTCGGACGAGGAAGCGCGGCTCTCGGTGTATGCGCCTGCTGGTGATATGCAGAAGATCAAGGATGCGACCTTTCAGCCTGCCATTGATATGTTGAACAGCGATGGCATGGATGTGCAGGTCTTCGTGTACGATAAAGATGCGCCGCCGTTGAAGGGTTAGAAGGTTTGCATGTTGAGTCCGCGTGAAAAACAAGTTGTTGATTTGCTTTTATCAGGGAAGAGCAATAAACAAATTGCGTTGTCGCTTGGGGTTTCCGAACGGACTGTTGAATTTCACTTGAAAAATATCTATTTCAAAATGCAGGTGGCTTCACGTGTGGAGTTGATCCTTAAACTTGGCAGGCAAACGGGGGGAATTCCCGATACCCTCGGGGAATCCACAGTTGTTTTTGAAGACGAAAAAAACGATAATGACAGCCATGCCGCTCAGATGCGAGCGGCAGAATCCTGGAGAAACCTGATTTCTCTCATCCGAAAAGAGGCTGTCATGACGATCAAAATCTCATTCGAAGATATGGAAAATTACCTGCGGAATCACATCATCGTATTCAGTCTGTTGGCGCTCTCTTTCACCGGCTTGATGCTTCGATTTATCTTATTTGAACTTGGGCTGTATTTCTGGGGCTCGTATCTTTTGTTGGAGATATTGCTCGTTTTTGGAAGCATACGATTTGGTGAATTACTGAAACATAACAAGCCATTTCATCCACTTTTGATTATTTTGATCGCAGCATCAACGCCGATTGTCGCTTGGGGGTTCGACCAAGTCTATTTGCTTGTTATTCTCCCGTATATGGGCTCCGCTTCCATATCAATTCCAGCCATTCACGCTACTGCTGAATGGCTGACATCGGCAGAAGGTTTACCTTGCCTTTCTACAAGCTTGAACATAACTTCAGATACTCCGTGGCTCATTACAATTGCCGAGATGCTGATTGTGTTCTTTTTAAGCAGAACATTTGGAAAACACTCTGGCGGCAAATTAGTCACAGCATAATTTACGACATTCCAAAAACAAGGGCGATATTCATCGCCCTTGTTTTTTTAACTCCCTGTTGCAACGCGCCAGACAATATTCAGCGCTTCAAGTCCGGTCATGCGATGAATTTCCTGAGCCTCTTCATTGAGATAGATAGCGCCTTGTTCTTCGCGGCCATCCATTACGTATAGTCCGCGGTTGGGAAGATCGGCAAGCGATGCCCAAAAGTTCCAGAGTGGCAAATTGAATTCGTCGGCGAGCAGGGCCATGTCACGGTTGATGCGGTCATCCAGTTCGCGGTTGTCTGCTTTGGTGGCGAGGATGGGGACGACGCCATTATCGATCAGTTGAGTGATGATCTTGCGCAGATATTCGGTGTTGCGCGATTCGAAATGCGTGCCGATCTGAATGATGACGAAGGATGGACGGTGGATACGCAGTTCACATTCCACGGGGGTTTCGGCAAAGGTGCAGCCGTATTCGCCGCGATGCCATTGATCCCACAAAAGCGCGCCAGGCGTTGTGCCATCCTGTGAAGTGGGACTTTCGCGGTTGAAAGAGCCATTGAAATGTTCCACGGTTTCACGGAGTTCAGCAGGCAGGCTTTCCACGAGAAACGGGTCGGTTTCAAATACGCCGAAAAATTCATCGGGGCGGGATTGGCAATCGCCGAAAATGGAAAACGCATTTGGATCGTTGTCGAGGGATTGTCCTTTCTCGTAGATCGCGCGGATGTTTTCATCAGGTTCGGGAAGTACTGGTAATTTTTTCCACTCGTCCGAGAGGGGAGTTTGAGTGGCTGTTCTTATTGCAGATGCTTGGGTAAGAGTGGTCGCTGGTGTAACAGTGGTTGAAGCAATTGATGTCGCGATACGTGCCTGGGTTGCGGATGCAGCTGGAGGGATTTCATATCGCGGCGTGGGTATCAGCCGCGCGGGCGTATTCGTTGGGGTTGATGTGGGGATTGGGAGAGTTTCAGCCTGGCAGGCAGCGATGGTTATATAAGCCAGTAAAGAGAAAAATAATCTGCGTTTCATTGTGATTCGTAATTATACAAGGATCGTTTCCGCGAATCCCATTGGCTGGCAAACTTCAACATGCGCAGGTGACCATAATCTTCGGCGGATGGTGTTTTTCCGATGAACAGATTATCGGTGATCGAGGAAAGGTTCATGCAAGAAATGGTATCACAAACCCTGTTTGCCCAAGGAAATGTTTTTGTTATGTGCAATCTTGTTTCATGAGTTGTACAATATTAATAACCATAAGGAGATTGCCATGAAAAATATTTTGCCATTCCTCCTTTTATTGGTGTTTACTGCTTGTGATAGAACCACTCGCGTGCCTCCAACTGTTACAGCGACCCTTACTCTTGCCCCAACTGCCACCATCACGCCGACTGCCACGCCTGTCCCAGAAGGACCCTGTGTCAGTCCCTTTCTGCCGTTGATAACAGGCAATGAATGGACATATCGTGCCACCAGCAGAAGTGGAGAGTCCCTTTATAAACTCAGGACGCTTGGCAGGAACGATGGCCGTAATATTATCATTATGGTTGAGTTTGCCGACCTGAAACATGAGGTGACAGTTGTTGAGCCAGTTGTGTGCATGGATGGGGCGGTCGAGAATTTTCCGCTGTTTGTGATGAGCATGCATTTTGCAGACTATCTGGAGAAGGATTTCAACACGTATCATGATAAAGGCATATACGCGCCAAGCTATCAAACATTCGTTGGAAATGATTGGGTCATGGACTGGGATTTGGATTATCTGACCGAGAGTTCTACACAGTTGAAAAATCCAGTAGACGGCCAGACCTTGTCTGTGTTGCAATCGTCATTTATCAAGCTGTTTTTTGAAATGGATGGGGCACGGGAAATGGTGACGGTTCCCGTGGGAAGTTATCCACAGGCTTTGAAAGTTCAATCTACCTTTTCGTTTCCTGTTACCCTGCTCCTGTTGGATGAATCTGTGGGCGGTACCCTTACTGTGAATACAACCCAATGGTACGAGCCGTATGTAGGCCTCGTCCGCGCCCAGGTTGATTCTGCTTCCATGCTTTTATACGGAAAGGAAATTGACATATCCATGGTGAGCATAATCGAGTTGGTTGAATTTAAGCAGGGAGAGTGATCGAGATCGGTCTTGGTTGTTGCAGAAAAGGACAAAATAAAAAAACGAATGAAATTGAAATGTAACTGCTTGCATCATTAAGTCCATCGGTTTATACTTACGTGTATGGCAATTCCTGAAAAAATTGGGCGTTATATTATAAAATCTGAATTGGGCCGCGGCGGGATGGCAACAGTCTATCGCGCGCACGACCCAAGTGTTGACCGCGAAGTTGCGATCAAGGTTTTGCCGCGCGAAATGCTGCACGATCCGCAATTCCGCTCCCGTTTTGAACGTGAGATCAAGATGGTAGCTGCATTGGAGCATCCCTCCATTGTGCCAATCTATGATGTGGGGGATGAAGATGGACAGCCGTATTTCGTCATGCGTTACATGACTGGCGGCTCTCTTTCGGATGGAATTGAAAAGGGAAAATTCTCAGTCCAGGATACTGCCCGCATTATCGAAAAAATAGCAAAGGGCCTTGCCTACTCCCATCGCAAGGGCATCATCCACCGCGATCTCAAACCTGATAACATCCTGTTCGATGACAACGGCGATCCGTTCATTTCAGATTTTGGAGTCGCCAAATTGACAGAATCAGGCGGCGGGTTGACCGGAAGCGGCGTCATTGGGACACCTGCTTATATGAGTCCGGAACAGGCACAGGGAAATGAGATCGATAGCCGAAGCGACGTTTACGGTTTGGGTGTGATCATTTATCAAATGTTGAGCGGCCAGCGGCCATATAGTGCAGATACTCCCATGGGGGTGGTCGTAAAGCACATAACCGAGCCTGTGCCGGAGATTTTGAATCTTATCCCCAATCTGCCCCATGAAGTCGATGCTCTCATCAAGACCGCCATGGCAAAAGATAGGAACCAGCGTTACGCCACAACCATAGACCTGGCGAAAGCCTTGAACTTGATTGCGTTTGGCCATGAGGGAGATATCACATTTAATACGAACACAGGTATAGGGCATAAGGCGGCAGGTGCATCCACCACGCAATTTGGCCGTGGAAAAACTGGGCTGATTATTGCAGGTATTGTCCTGTTGGTGGCTGTGGTTGGTTTCTTCCTCCTGCGGAATCAATTGCTGGTTCCCGACCAACCGACATTGACCGCCACTTTGCCTGCTACTGAAGAGCCAACTCTTGTAACGTTTACCGTGGAGCCTACGGAAGAAGTCGTCTTAACACCTACCTTGGATGCTTCAGCCGCTTTTGCCCCAGCTTGTACCCAAGATATTGACTTTCCGAAACCGGACTTGAGAATCACTGACTACTTCTGTCAAACCCGCATCCCATACGCATCTGTGACGATTCCCGAAGGCGCCAGTTATGAATTGCAAACAGCAGCCGCTAACTGTACCTATGCAGGAATTAACAAGGGAAGGCAGGTGCTGACTTGTTCGGGATCGAACTTCCTTGTCATTGACATAAAAGTTTGTACCCCGCCTTTAATTGCTGAAGAAGATCTTGGCAAGTGCTCGACGGACGGAACCTACAACTCAGAGGGTAGCTGCTGTGTAGCCGTGCCTCAGGAAGACGCAGGATGTATCGTAGAGCAGGTGACACTAAAAGGTTGTGAATAAATAAATCGGGCGCGCACAGCGCCCGATTTTCTTTTCCCGGGTTGGGGTGATAAAATAATCCAATGGGTACACTGTATCTCGTCACAACACCGATCGGCAATCTGGAGGATATGAGCCCCCGTGGTGTGCGAATCCTGCGCGAGGCAGTTCTCATCGCCGCAGAAGATACACGTCATACAGGCAGCCTGCTTAAACACTTCGGCATCCAAACCCCGCTCACCAGTTATTTTGAACACAACAAACTGAACAAACTCGATCTCATTCTCGAAAAACTTTCATCAGGTGACGTGGCTTTGGTCTCCGATGCGGGGACGCCAGCGATCAACGACCCGGGCTATGAATTGGTCAAAGCCGCCCTCGCCTCAAACTTCGACGTTCGGCCTGTTCCCGGTCCTTCATCACCCATCGCAGCCTTGACAGTCTCCGGGCTGCCCACCGATTCTTTTTTGTACCTCGGCTACCTCCCCAGCAAAGCCAACGAGCGCCGCAAGGCATTGACCCAAATTGTTGACCAGCCTCACACACTGATCTTCCTCGAATCGCCCCATCGTATTGTAGACTCGCTCGAAGACATCCTCTCCACTCTCGGAGACCGTCGTATCTGTGTTGCCCGCGAAATGACCAAACTCTACGAAGAATACTGGCGCGGACAGGTGAGCGGAGCGATGGATTATTTCAAAGCCAAAGACCCGCGCGGTGAGTTTACGCTGGTGGTGGAAGGAAAAAAGAAAGAAGAAAGAAATATTTGGTCTGAGGCTGAGTTGTTAAAGGCTATTAAGAAAGAATTGAAAGCTGGCAAATCTGCAAAAGAAATTTCTGCTGAACTGGCAGAACAAAGTGGTTGGAGTAAAAAAGAAGTGTATGCATTTGTAAATCAAAACAAATAAGGAGTTCTACATGCCCGACAAACCCGAAAACAAACCCGAAGAAAAGAAAGACAAGGAAGAGAAGCCAACCCCAAAAGATAATCTTGTCGAAACCAAGCATTCGATAAGAATCGGCGGCAAAATCATCAAGTACACCGTCACCACAGGGACAATGGTGATGAAAGAGGAAATCAACGACAAGGAAAAGGATGCGGAAGTTGAAAAGCCGCGCGCCCAGATCTTTTTCACAGCTTACACAAAAGACGGTGTGAAGGATAAAGGGAAACGCCCAATTACATTTTCCTTCAACGGCGGACCGGGTTCCTCCTCGGTATGGCTGCATATGGGCGTGCTTGGTCCGCGCCGTGTAGTGCTCACTGATGATGGCGAATTGCCCCCGCCTCCCTTCAAGTTGACCGACAATCAATACTCCATCCTCGATGAAACAGATCTGGTCTTCATCGACCCGATGAGCACAGGTTATAGCCGTCCCATCGAAGGAGAGAAGTCCAGAGAATGGCACACCTTCACAAAGGATATTACCTCTGTCGGTGATTTCATCCGTCTCTATACCACGCGCTACAACCGCTGGCTCTCACCCAAATTCCTCGCAGGTGAATCTTACGGAACCACGCGCTCGGCGGGACTCTCCGGCTATTTGCAGGATCGTCACGGCATGCTGTTGAATGGACTCATCCTCATTTCTGCCGTGCTTGATTTCACCACCATCGACTTCAACCTCAACAACGACCTGCCCTACATTCTTTTCCTGCCCGCCTACGCAGCCACAGCTTGGTATCATGGCAAGTTGAATTTCAAAGCATCGTTGGAAACTGTGTTGAAAGAAGCGGAAGAATTTGCAACGGGTGAGTACGCATCCGCCTTGCTCAAGGGAGCATCGCTCACCCCCGAAGAACGCACCAACATTGTTGAAAAACTTTCGCGTTATACAGGCATCTCGCAGGAATTCATCCAGCGCAGTGACTTGCGGATTCTCGACCGCCACTATTTCAAAGAACTCCTGCGCGAGCGTGGAAAAACCGTCGGGCGTTTGGACAGCCGTTACACGGGTATTGACCGCATTGGCGTCACCGAATACCCGGAGTTTGATCCGCTGTTTGCTCAAGTCAATGGTCCCTACACGGCTGCGTTCAATGATTACATCCGCACTGAACTAAAATTTGAAACCGACCTGCCTTACGAAATCCTTAGCGAAAAAGTATGGATGCAGTGGTCGTATAGTTATTTCCAGAATCAATATGTCAACGTCGCTGAAACGCTGCGCGGCGCCATGCACTTCAACAAATATCTTAAAGTGTTTGTTGCCAATGGTTATTTCGATCTCGGCACGCCGTACTTTGCCACCGAATACACCTTTGATCACCTTGGGCTCGATGCTTCTCTTCGCAAGAATGTCAGCATGGCATACTATGATGCGGGTCACATGATGTATGTTCACATGCCTTCGCTCAAGGCGTTGAAGAAAGATATGTCAAAATTTATCAAGGACGCAAGCTAAGAATTTAAACACGAAGGGCACAGCGGTCACAAAGTTTTTTACTTGGTGTCCTTCGTGTCCTTTGTGTTTAAGGATGATTGATCATGAATCTGGATGACCTCGACCTCTTCAAAAAGATAGACACACGCAATATGCTCGCCCAAATTGACGGCCTTCCCGATCAATTGCAAAGCGCATGGGAATTGGGACAGAATCAAACACTGCCAGTTTTTGCTGATATCCAAAACATTGTCATCGCTGGGATGGGAGACTCCGCGCTCGCTGCCGAGCTGGTGATTGCTTCTGTTTCCTCAAGCATTCGTCTGCCTGTGACATTGCATCGCGGCTATGGTATTCCCGCCTTCGCAAATGGTTCACAAACTTTGGTTGTTTGCATTTCGCATTCTGGCAACTCCGAAGAAGTGCTGGATGCATTCGAAGCTGCTCAAAAAAATAGATGCAGTTTGTTCGTTATTACAACAGGCGGCGAACTTGCCAAACGCGCTGCTGAAAAAAATGTCCCCGTTTGGGAGTTTGACAGCAAAGGCGTTGTAGACACTGCCGCGATTGCTTATCCATTCGCTTTGCTGCTTGCATTGCTCTCCCGCCTCAACTTTATTCCCGACCCTGCCAATGATGTAGCTGAAGCCATCGCAATGATGAAGCGCTCGCAGCAGCATATTGTCGCGGACGTGATCGCTGCAAAGAATCCTGCCAAGCGCTATGCAGGTCAATTGGTGGGACGTTGGGTTACATTTGTGGGTACCGAAACACTTGCCCCAGTTGCCCGCAGATGGAAGATGCAGATCAACCAGCTTGCCAAGGCAGGCGCAAACTTCGAGGTCATCCCCGAAGCCACGCACAACACTCTCATTGCCACTATCAATCCAAATCCCACACTCAACGCGCATACCATGACCTTGTTCATGCGCGCGCCAGGTGACCATCCACGCAATAGATTGCGCTCAGATTTGATGCGCCAGGCTTTTATGCTCGAGGCATTAAATACCGATGTGATAGACGCACGCGGGGAATCGGTTATTGCTCATTTGTGGACGTTGATCATCTTTGGTGATTACATGGCATATTATCTTGCCATGGCGTACGGCGCTGACCCCTCTGATGAAGATGCGTTCGTGAATTTCAAACATTCGCTATGATTTACAGGAAAGGCGGGGAAAGTTGGTGTTGTCTAAAGTGATATCAAGAAGATGAGAAAAATGAGCCAGACAGAATCTAAAAATAAAACCGAACATTCGATTCATCCTGCCACGACACTTGGCCATGTCTCGTTGACAGTTGCCAATCTGGAGAATCAACTTCTGTTCTATCAGCAGGTACTCGGATTCAAGCTTCACTGGCGCAAAGGCAGCAAGGCAGGCCTTGGCGCAGGCGGTGTGGACTTGCTCATTTTGAATGAAGAGCCGAATCTGAAAAAATATCGCGGCGTAACGGGTTTGTATCACTTCGCTGTGCTCTTCCCGAATCGCCGCGAACTTGCGATTGCCCTGGCGCGTTTGTATGCGTTGAAATACCGCAACCATCCCACAGACCACATCATGACCAAGACCACCTACCTGGATGACCCCGAAGGCAACGGCATTGAACTGTACGCCGAGTCCCCGGAGGATGGCACGTGGACAATGAAGGATGGCAAATATGAAACCCGCCGCGCTGACGGTTCATGGAGCGATGGCCGTGAGCCATTGGATGTGGAAGCTCTGTTCAAGTATCTTAAGGAAGATGACAAGCTGGATGTCCCCATCCCGCCTGAAACGAAAGTTGGACATATCCATCTGCATGTTCGGGATATTCCCGAAGCGCTGGATTTTTATCACGGCATCATCGGCTTTGACGTGATGGGGCATGCAAAGGATTTTCAAATGGCATTTGTCTCCGCAGGTGGATATCATCACCACATTGGCTTGAATACCTGGCAGGGAGCAGGCGCGCCTCCTCCCCCTGCGGATGCAGTTGGTTTGCGCCATTTCACCGTGGATTTTCTCGATCAACAAAGCCTGGACGAGGTCATTGCCCGGGTCGATGCAGCAGGCATCCCGTCGAATAGAACCGAGGACGGTATTTTGCTCCATGATCCCTCTCAGAACGGCGTCATATTAAGAACAAAATAACAGCATAGCCGAGTCACAGATTGTTTTAATTTCGCTATGCTATAATAAATTTGCACGGAACACCACCGTCACCCGGGGATGACAGGCTTCGACGGGAGAGGCTGGTTCCGGAATGCGAGCCGAGCGCGCACCGACCTCGATAAATCAGTGCAAACTTTAAGTGCCAACCGCACTTCATACGCTGCTATGCCCCTCGCCGCCTAAGGTGAGTGCGTAACAGTTGACATCTTAGGATGTCACGTCCGCCGGCACCGTCCTTTACCGGGTGACGGACCGGGCGAAACAAAGGTAGAGTGCCGCACGTGATTCTGCTAATCGTGCGAAAGACACAGCAGATGGTCACAGAGTTACCTGTCCGCCGAGATCTCTGTGATGACTAACTTCGGCAGACTACGCTCGTAGATTTCCGAGGGTCGAATCTTTCGGACGCGGGTTCAATTCCCGCCATCTCCACTCATCAAGAGACCAGAATATTATCTGGTCTCTTGATTAATATACGAGCAGTCAACAGGATCATGCCCGTGGACCCCGTCAGTTTCAGGTGTTCCGATCTGCGATTAGAAATTGTGTTATAAGAAGCGCCATGAAAAAAAACATCTTATTGATCGGATTCTTTGCTCTCACAACTGCCTGCAATATGGGAACTCCGCTCCCAGAGATTGAATTCAGACCCACGGCAACGCTTCCTTCTCTACCGATTCCTGCTACTGAAACCCCAACCATTCCTCCACTCCCAACAGATACCCCAACCCTTGCTCCGCCCCCGCGCTTTTTCACAGACGAATTTGATGTGCCATCATATTTTTGGGAATTCCAGCAAGCTGGCGGGAACGGCACTCCGTCGGCAGTTTTTGAAAGCGGCGCGCTTCGGATTGATATCCCGCTTGCCGATACCTGGTATCTTGGTGTCTACAATGCATATACTTACTCAAATGTAACAGTTCGTGTAAAGATTTCAGCCAGCGCCGCTGGCTCCATGGGATTGATTTGCCGTTATGACGAGTCAAAAGGATGGTTTGAATTCAACATCGACAACAGTGGGACCTACAGTCTGCTACTTGGACAATGGCTTGCTCCCGGCGTCGCAAAATATATTCCCATCATTTCAGACGGGAGCAACCGGCTTAATGTCGGCAATGTAAACTCTGAAATCGGACTCTCCTGCCGGGAGAATACCCTGAGTTTGTATGCAAACGAAACCCTAATTCGGCGGTTGGATGTCACCAACTATGGTCTTACGGAAGGGTACGTCGGCATCTCTGCCGCCTCTTTTGCAGAACCAACCACAGCTTTCTTTGACTGGTTGAAGATCAGCGAGGAATAGAAGCTTGTTGTAATTGGATATCCTCTTTGCTATACTGATTTTAAGAAAGAGAGGACATATTCCAATGAAAAAGTTGTTGCACCCCTTCCTGTTTTTTGTATCTATGCTTATCCTGGTTAGCCTGGCTTGTTCTTCCCTGACTGGCGGTTCGGCTCCCATCAAGGATACCGTGATTGAGGATTCCCCCGTTCCTGTAATTCCCACTAATCCCCCACCGCCTACTCAAAAACCCGCGGATGTCCCTCTGCCGACAGCTACGGCTGTGCCGCCAACTGTGGGTCCCCAGAAATTTTTCGTTGAGGAGTTTGGCACGAACTCAGACCAATCCAACTGGGTCTATTATTCTCTGGGTTCCGGGAGTGACTCCAATTTGAGCATCGAACCATCAGATGATGGGCTGCTTTTTGATCTTGGGGATGAAAATTTGTATGTGTATTATATATATGATGTGTTGAAGTACAACGACACAAAACTCACATTGGTCGCTGAAAACCAGGGTGTGAACAATAATAATGTCAGCCTTGTGTGCAGGTTTAATGCAGACGAAGGCCAGTGGTACGAGTACAGCTTCGAGAGCGGAGGAGTTTGGTACTTGTATGCTTATGATGGCGGCTACAATGTGATTGATAACGGCGGTTCCAATGATTTGAAGCAGGGAAAGGCTGTCAACGAATACGGCATGACCTGCAAAGACAACGTCATCACAATGTATATTAATGGCAAGATGTTGAAGTCTTATACGGACAGGAACTATAACTTTGGCGAAGGCCAGATCGGTTTCAATATTTCATCCCTTAACGTCCTGCCAGTGATCGTGAATGTGCAGTCATTTGATATTGCTGAACCATAAAAATCTGTTTTTCAAAAAGAGCCGCTCCCGTTATTCGAGGGCGGCTCTTTTTGATTAAAAACCTATGAACCGTTAACAGAATTCTTGCACTAATCGTTTAATATTGAGCCATTGAATACCATCAGTTAGGAGTTCTAATATGGGCAAAATCATAGGAATTGACCTCGGTACGACCAACAGTGTAGTCTCCGTCATGGAGGGGGGCTCTGCCACGGTGATTACCACTGCGGAAGGCGGACGTTTATGTCCGTCTGTTGTAGCATTCAACAAAAACGGCGAACGCATGGTCGGGCAGACCGCCAAACGCCAGGCCGTTGTAAATGCAGATAACACCATCTATTCCATTAAACGATTCATTGGACGACATTTCAATGAAACCAGTTCGGAACGCGGCATGGTTCCCTATCAGGTAATTGAGGGACCCACCAACGATGTGCGTGTAAAAGTCCCTGTAACGGGCAAGGAATATTCCCCGCAGGAGATCAGTGCGATGATCCTTGGCAAGCTCAAGGCGGATGCCGAAGCGTATTTGGGCGAAGCAGTTACACAGGCTGTCATCACCGTCCCTGCATATTTCAACGACAGCCAGCGTCAGGCAACCAAGGATGCGGGCCGCATTGCAGGCTTGGAAGTACTGCGCATCATCAACGAGCCAACCGCCTCCGCCCTCGCTTATGGGCTGGATAAGAAAAAGAATGAAACGATCCTCGTCTTTGACCTGGGAGGCGGTACGTTCGACGTATCCATCCTTGAAGTTGGCGAAGGCGTGATCGAAGTGAAATCCACGAACGGCGATACGCATCTCGGCGGCGATGATTGGGATCAGAAGATCACCAACTGGGCAGCGGATGAATTCAAGAAAGACCAGGGCATTGACCTGCGCTCAGACCGTCAGGCTTTACAACGCTTGCGCGAAGCCGCTGAAAAAGCGAAGATCGAACTCTCCACCGTGATGGAGACGGAAATCAACCTGCCTTATATCACAGCCGATGCCAGCGGACCGAAACATTTGCAGTTGAAACTTAGCCGCGCAAAATTTGAGCAGATGACTGAAGACCTGTTACAGCGCTGCCGTACCCCGTTTGAAGCTGCGCTCAAAGATGCCGGCATGGATGCAAGCAAGCTTGACGAAGTTGTTTTGGTCGGTGGTTCATCGCGCATGCCGATGGTTCAGGAATTAGTCCGCAAGCTTACGAATGGCAAGGAGCCGAATAAGGGCGTGAACCCCGATGAGGTGGTTGCCATTGGCGCGGCTATTCAAGGCGGCGTGCTTGGCGGTGAAGTAAAAGATATTTTGCTGCTCGATGTAACCCCGCTTTCTCTCGGCGTCGAAACCATGGGCAGTGTAATGACCGTGATGATCGAACGCAATACCACCATCCCTGTCCGCAAGACGGAAGTGTATTCCACCGCCGCAGACAACCAAACCGCAGTGGATATTCATGTCCTGCAGGGTGAACGCCCGATGGCGAATGACAACATGAGCCTTGGCAGATTCCGACTGGATGGAATTCCACCGGCTCCGCGCGGCATTCCGCAAGTGGAAGTGACCTTTGATATTGATGCCAATGGCATTTTACATGTCACTGCAAAGGACAAGGCTTCCGGCAAGGAACAAAAGGTGACCATCACTGCGTCTACCAACCTGAACAAGAATGACATTGACCGCATGGTGCAGGAAGCCCGCCAGAACGAAAGCGCAGACAAGAAGCGCCGCGAAGTGATCGAAGTCAAGAACACTGCGGATAACCTGAGCTATCAGATCGAGAAATCGCTGCGCGAACTTGGTGACAAGGTTCCTGTTGCGGAACGAAGCTCCATCGAAGCCAAAGTTAGTGAATTGAAGCAGGCCGCACAAGGCGAAGACGTGGACAAGATCAAGAAGCTGACTGAAGAATTACAGAATACCTTCCACGCGCTCAGCCAGCAGATGTATGCGCAGGGACAAGGGCAGCCTCAACCTGAAGGCGGACCTTCCACTGGTCCGCAAGACGGTGATGTGATCGATGGCGAAGTGAAAGAATAAATCTTCCCTCCCGAAAAACGAAAGTAAACAAAAAGCTCCCCCGTGAGAAACTTACACGGGGGAGCTTTTTTGTTTAAGAACCTCAGCGTATCAAGGCTTGAAATTGGTCTTCTTGGAAATGCACGCGCCTTTTTGACCCTTCTCAGTGCAAAGCGTAACAATGGCGCGGAAGTCGTGACCGGTTGGGTTGTAGTCGAATTGCGGCGAACTGATGATGAAACTGTCACCTGGGTTAAGGACATCCTTCGTGGCTGATTTCAGGCAGCCATCCAGGTTGGTAAAGCCATCGGCGTAGGAGGTCAATTCCACTTCGGTGACCTGATCTTTTATTTGGATCGTCACAGATTTGAATGACAGCGCGCCTGTATTCTTCACCCGCAGGTCCATCCACCAGCCGGAGCATGTGTCAGCATTGTTGAACTCCAGGTCAAAGGCTGGCGCGGGAGTAGGCGTCATGGTCGGCGTGGGAGTGGGCGGGGGCGTAAGAACAGGCAGAAGCAAGGGCGAGCCGCTGATGGTCGCATATTCTCCCCAGGCCCAGCAGAATTCCGCGCCCGAGTCTGGGTTGCGGATGTACCAATAGCGGTTCGTGGGATCGCGTCCATACACTTCCGCGGTCTCGCCGACCAGCAAAGCGCCCTGCAGTCCGTATACTTTACCCGGCCCGCTGCGGCAATTGGTTGGGACAGAGACGCTCATCAACGGGACGGTTGAGGTAGCCGTAAAGATGGGAAGCGGTGTAAAGGTAAGCGTGGGGGAGGCGGTGATGGCGGGCGCTTCGGAAGTGACGGTGAATGTGAAAGTTGGTGTGGGCAGGGTTTCCATTGTTGCGGAAGGCAATACCTGCTGCGCATTTTGCGTCAACCCGGCGATGACAGTCTGTGCGGCGGCGGTGCTGATCGCGCCTGTATCCTGCATCGGGATGGCTGGGATCGCGCAGGCAAAACTGGCAGCCAGTAAAAAGGTCAATAATAAATAAGTTCGGCGAGAGTGTGACATGTCGTGCTCCTTTCTTGCTTCAAACAAATAGCCGTTCAATAAGGACGATGCAGTCCCGCTACAGGTTCCAGACCAGCCAGCCTTTGTTCAACCATTTCTTTCGCAGGTCAATCTTAAACCCTTTTGCCGCCAAATTCTCCACCGAAGCCGAAAACCACTGCTTCAAGCCAAACGTTTTCGCGGGGGATGTTTGCGCGGCGGAGCGCTTCCACGCTTCCATGAATTCATAAATAGGCTCGCCCTCCACCACATGATGGATGTGATTCTTCGGCAGCACGGCTTGAAAGTCGGTGATGTCAAAGCCGAGGCGGAAATTGGTGCTGAAGACCAGCGCTTCCATTTTCCATTTTCTTTCGGCAGTCATGCGCGCGAGGTTGGCAACCCATATTTGCCCGAACGGCGTGGATGTGCCTTCGATCATCAAGCCGCCAGGCAGGACATATTCCGCGAGACGTTCGTACGATGGAGCGAAATCAACTTCTTCATATTGACGCAGGACATTAAAAGCGCGGATCAACCTTACGCTTTCGCCTGCTCGCAAAGGCAAGTTAAATCCGCCCAGCCGAAAGTGAGTCCGCGCATCCGCGTAGGGGAGCGCCGCATCCACACGTTCCTTGTCGATCTCCACACCGAGGATGGGAAGATTGGGATTGAGGCGCCGAAAACGCTCGGCGCTTTCGAGGGTGGTGCGAGGATCAAACCCATAGCCAAGGTCAATGAAGAATGAATCAGCAAAGGGACCATCGGTCCGCGTGAGAAGCGAGGGCTCATAGAGCAGGATAAAGTTATCCACACGGCGGAGTCGATTCGAGGCAGTCTTCCCACGGGTGACCTGTCCCACTGGCTTTTTGCTGGATGTCTTTTTCATGCAGGTTGATTATACAAGCAGGATGGGTGGATTTTGCAGGGAGGGATTGGAGCCAGTGTGGAGCTTGATGAGAGCTACTGTAGAGCCACTGTGGAGCTACTGTGGAGACACTGTGGAGGAACACTGGGGGTAAAATGGGGCAAGTGGTTGTACAATTGGCGGGTGGAAAGTTGAAAGTTGAAGGTCGGTTGACATAAAGGGCAGGCAGCATGGTGAAAAAAGATGGTTCGAAACAATCCAAAGGCAAACAAACTGTATCCAAGGGTATTGGCATTGGCGGGAATGTGGAGAAGAGTGTAGTTGTTGATGGTAATAACAACACGATCCATGTCAATTATTATGAGGCTGTTTCAGCCAATACCCAACCCCACGACCCCGACTATTGGAATCTCAAACATCCCTACCCCATGCCGCCCAATTTCACGGGACGCGTGGCCGAGCGCGCCATGCTCACCCAATGGCTGAATGACGATTCCGAGAACCGCCTGTTCATCCTGCGCGCGCTGGGTGGATTCGGCAAATCCGCGCTGACATGGCACTGGCTGACCCACGATGTAAATCCCAATACATGGACGAAGATTGTCTTCTGGTCATTCTACGAAGGTGACGCGAGTTTTGAGAATTTCATCAAGGAAACCCTCGAATATCTCAACATTGAAGTCCCGCAAGGCGGACGTCCTCAAGTGGACGAATTGCTCAAAGCCATGCTAAAGCAAAACCTCCTGCTCATTATGGATGGTTTCGAGCGTGCTTTGCGTGCCTACAGCAGTATGAACGCCGCATATCAAGGGGATGAAGAGCCAAAGATTGAAGATAACCAACTAGATTGTGTAAATATCAACGCCGAATGGTTTCTGAAAGGTATTTGCTTAAACTCAAACATCAAAAGCAAAGTGTTGATGACCACACGTTTGACTCCCCGCGCCATCAAACCACGTGGAGAAATCATGGTTGGATGCCACGAAATCGAACTAAACACCATGCAAAAAGCGGATGCCGTCGAGTTTTTCCGAAGGCTAAAAATTAAAGGCAATCGCGCTGAAATCGAAGCTGCTTGTGCGCCGTATGGCTATCAACCCCTCAGTTTACGCCTGCTGGCTGGACGCATCTTGAAAGACTTACACAAACCTGGGGATATTTCAGTTGCCCAAGAAATAAATATAGATGGTGACCTGAAGCAACAACAAAATCATGTTTTAAAAGTTGCTTATGAAAGTTTACCCGCCCAAGAGCAAAAATTATTAAGTCAAATCGCGTGTTTTCGCTCACCTGTAGAAATCGACACACTTACAGATATTTCCAAGCCAACAAAACCAAAAGGGGTTTTTAGTATATTCAGAAAAAACTTTCAGCTATACAAAGGCAAGCTTGACAATGATCTCCATGATTTAGTCGAACGTGGCTTGCTTCACTTCGATGAGAAGAACATGAAATTCGATCTTCACCCCATTGTGCGACAGTATGCCTATGAGCGACTTGCAGCACCTGATCGCATGAATACACATCTTCGTATGTGTGACTACTTTGGCACGGTGGCTACGCCTTCCGAGCCTCAAAATCTCGACGATCTTGGACCTGATATCGAGCTTTATTATCACACCCTGAGAACAGGAAAGGTGGATGCTGCATGGGGTCTATTTCGAAATCTACTTCATGACTCGCTTTACTATCAATTTGGTGCTTACCAATTTATGATTGAACTTATGAGCGCTTTACAAAATGTCCCAGAAAGTTATTTGCCAAGCCTTAGTAAAAAATCAGACCAAGCATGGTTTTTAACTGCGCTAGGAAATGCTTACTCTCAGGTTGGCCAGCCGCGTCAAGCTATCCCAATATATAAGAATGCAGTCATTTTGGCTGAACAAATTAAGAACAAAAGGGGCGCTGGCGTAGCAACAATAGACTTGGCGTATATGGCACAAATTCATATTGGGATGCTGAAAGATGCAGAGCATAATTTGCGAAGCTATATTGAATTTCAATATGAATTGAAAATTGATCAAAAAGATGCAAATGCACATTATGAACTTGGCCGTTTATTGATTTACAAAGGCGAATGGGGCGAAGCTGATAAAGAACTATTGCAGGCATTGAAAATTTCAGAAAATCAATACGACTTTCAAGATCAATCTGTTATCTGGGCATATCGTGCCTTGCTTCTACTTTTAGTAGAGAGGAAATCCCAAGATGTAGGAATCGATAATTTGAAGTCGGCCATTGAATATGCTCTCCGAGCACTTGAATTTGCCGACTTGCATGATCTTGGTATTCCTATTGAGCGTGACTATATCCGTATCCATTGGCTATTAGGAAGTGCCTATCGGATGAGTGGTCAACTTAATTTTGCTGAGCCCCACATAACCCAAGCACTAATCCGTTGTCGTGTTATTGCTTTGGTTCGTGATGAAGCCGACATTCTTCTCGACCTCGCCCGCCTGCGTTATGACCAGAAGAATTATGAAGAAGCCAAATCTCTTACTGATGAGGCGTTAACTATCACAGAACGTTGTGGCTACGTTCTGCAAGGCGCGGATGTGAATTTATTCCTCGCACAATACACGCTGGAGCAGGAGAAGGATAAAGTCAAGGCAAAGGAATATGCCGAAACCGCGCTGAAGCTGGCAACTTGTGACGGTCCGCCGTATTATTACAAGGTGGCGTATGAGGAAGCAGAGAGAATGTTGGAGAAGTTGAAGTAATACCCCCTCCGCCCGCATTCGCGGGCACCTCCCCCAAATACGACATTGAAACCCCCTCTGGATTCATTCAAAATATAAATTGTCGTATTTGGGGGAGGACGGGTGGGGGTAAAAGGACTCAGCGTATTGCCGAGTCCTTTTTACTTATTCCTCATCCATCTTTTTTATGCTAGACTCACCCCACTATTTACTGATTATCCAAACTATTCAACTACGGGACTACCAAACTAAAAATGGAAACTCTCTCCTCCGCGCTCGACCCGCAATCCCCCGAATTCAAAGCCAATGCAGAACACAACCGCGCCCTCGCGAGTGAATTGAAGAAGCGGCTTGCCCTCGTCCGTGAAGGCGGCGGGGAAAAATACCGCAAGCGACATGAAGAGCAGGGCAAACTCTTCGTGCGCGAACGCATCGAACGCCTGCTCGACCCTGGCGCGCCCTTCCTCGAGCTCTCTGCGTTAGCAGCTACCAACATGTATAACAACGAAGCGCCATGCGCGGGTATCGTCACAGGCATTGGGCGAATCTCCAACCGCGAAGTGATGATCGTTGCCAACGATGCCACCGTCAAAGGCGGTTCGTATTTTTCGATGACCGTCAAAAAGCATTTGCGCGCTCAGCAGGTCGCCGAGGAAAACCATCTGCCCTGTTTGTATCTCGTCGATTCGGGCGGCGCGTATCTGCCGCTGCAGGATGAGGTCTTCCCCGACGCGCATCACTTCGGACGCATTTTTTACAATCAGGCACGCATGTCTGCCAAGCGCATTCCGCAAATTGCCGCCGTCATGGGTAGCTGCACCGCGGGCGGCGCGTACGTCCCTGCCATGAGTGATGAAGCCATCATTGTCAAAGGTGCGGGGACAATTTTTCTGGGCGGGCCGCCGCTTGTCAAAGCCGCCACGGGTGAGGATGTGACTGCCGAGGAATTGGGCGGTGCGGATGTCCACACCCGCAAGAGCGGTGTTGCGGATCATTTCGCCGAGGATGATGATCATGCCATCGAGATTTTACGCAGCATCGTGGAGACTCTGCCCCGAGGACATGCGCGCGAGCGCTCGCATCTCTCCGCGCTGGAAGTTGCTCCCCCCGAAGAACCTTTATACAACCCTGACGAATTGTACGGCGTCCTGCCGCGTACCTTCAAGGAGTCCTACGACGTGCGCGAGATCATCGCCCGCATTGTGGACGGTTCCAAGTTCCGCGAATTCAAAGCGCGTTACGGCACAACGCTGGTGACAGGCTTCGCTCGCATTCACGGATACCCCGTCGGCATCATCGCCAACAACGGAGTGCTGTTCAGCGAGTCCGCGCTCAAAGGGACACACTTCATCGAACTGTGTGACCAGCGCGGAATCCCGTTGTTATTCCTGCAAAATATCACAGGCTTCATGGTCGGCAAGGAATACGAAACCGGTGGCATCGCCAAAGACGGCGCGAAGATGGTTCATGCCGTTGCCACAACCCGTGTCCCAAAATTGACCCTGGTCATCGGCGGTTCCTTCGGCGCAGGCAACTACGCCATGGCAGGCCGCGCCTACGGCTCCCGCTTCCTGTGGATGTGGCCGAATGCGCGCATCTCCGTCATGGGCGGGGAACAAGCCGCGAATGTTCTGCTCACCATCAAACAAGATCAACTCGCTCGAGAGGGCAAACCAACTCTCAGTGAGTCCGAAGCGAATGAGTTCAAACGTCCACTCTTGGAAAAATACGAAACCGAAGGCAGCCCCTATCATTCTTCTGCAAGGCTTTGGGATGATGGAGTCATCGCTCCCGATGAAACGAGACAAGTGCTTGGGTTAGCGCTGTCCATTGTGCTGAATTCGCCGAAGGAAGAGGGCGGTTTCGGCGTGTTCAGGATGTAATTTCAATTCATGTCACTTTGAGTGAAGCGACACTTTATAAGGATTTCACACTATGACCTTCTCAAACTCAATCAATACTCCCCACCACTTTTTTGCACGGATGGCTGGTAACTGGCGCGGCATATCCAAGCTTTGGCTGGAGCCAGGCAAACTCGCAGATGAATCCCAGGTCGTTGCGACCATCCAACTTCTACTTGAGGGCCGCTTCGCCCTGTATCTTTATCAATCTTCCATTGAAGGCGAGCCGCAACACGGCATGTTCACCTTTGGCTATAACATCACGCTTGAGCAGTACGAAGCCAGTTGGGTCGATTCCTTTCACAACAGCACAGGCATCATGTTTTGCGTTGGCGCGGAAAGGGAGAATGGCTTCTCTGTTACAGGTAGTTATCCCGATCCCTCTGGCGGACCTGACTGGGGCTGGCGCACCGAAGTTGAATTGATCGATGACGAACTCACCATCACCGCGTACAACATCACGCCTGAAGGCGAAGAAGCCAAAGCGACAGAAGCAATTCTCACAAGGTTGAAAAAATGAAAATCCTCATCATCGGCGGCACGCGCTTTCTGGGACGGCATCTTGTCAATGCTGCGCGTGTGCGCGGACATGCCGTGACCCTCTTCAACCGTGGACAGTCGAACCCAAACCTGTTCCTGCAGGTGGATAAGATCCAGGGCGACCGCGAAAAGGACCTGGACCAGCTTGCAGGTCAAAACTGGGATGCGGTTATCGATACCTGCGGCTACGTGCCGCGCATCGTCAAAATGTCCGCTGAAGCCTTGAAGGAAAAAGTCGAAAATTATGTCTTTATTTCCAGCATCTCGGTCTACGCTGATTTCAGCAAAATCGGCATCAATGAGAGCGACGCTGTCGGAACGCTCGAGGATGAAAGCCAGGAGGAGATCACCGGGGAGAGCTATGGTCCGTTGAAGGCTCTGTGTGAAAAGGCAGTACAGGATATTTTCGGAATCCGCTCGCTTATTATTCGCCCCGGCTTGATCGTCGGTCCACACGACCCAACCGACCGCTTTACCTACTGGCCTGTCAGGGTGGCGCGCGGCGGTGATGTGTTTGCCCCCGACCGCCCGGAAGTGCTGACACAGATCATCGATGTCCGCGACCTGGCGAGGTTTATCATCGACCTGGTCGAACAAAATGTATCCGGCGTGTTCAATGCCACAGGTCCCGACCATGAACTGAGCTTTGGGCGGCTGCTGGATACCTGCAAGTTGATCGGAAATAGCAACGCCAAATTCAAGTGGGCACCGCTCGAGTTTTTGAACCAGCATCAAGTCTCGGCATGGAGCGATATGCCCGCCTGGCTGCCAGACAATGGAGAGGACGCTGGCTTTGCGCGCGTGAACGTCGCCAAGGCGATCAATGCAGGGTTGAAATTCCTGTCCCTCGAAGAGACCGTCCATGATACGCTCGAGTGGGCCAATTCCCGCCCGGTAGACCATGAGTGGCGCGCAGGCTTGCGTGAAGCAAGGGAAAAAGAATTATTGACATTACTGGAAAGCTATGTTCAATAAGATATTGATCGCCAATCGCGGCGAGATCGCCATTCGCATCATCCGCGCCTGCAGGGAACTTGGCATCAAAACGGTTGCCGTGTATTCATCTGTTGACGAACATGCGCAGCATGTTCAACTTGCGGATGAATCCATTTTGCTGGGCGATGCCGCGCCAAGGGAATCCTATTTGAATGCGGATAAACTCATCTGCGCCGCTCTTGACTCGAAAGCAGACGCCATTCATCCGGGCTATGGATTTCTCTCCGAGAACGCCTCGTTCGCGGCTGCAGTTGATTCTGCCGGGTTGACATTTATCGGCCCCTCGGCAGATTCCATCCGCGCGATGGGGGATAAAGCCGAGTCGAAGATATTGATGAAACAGTCCGGCGTGCCCACCGTCCCTGGGTTTGAAGGCTTGGAATCAGATGGAGATTTCAAAAACGCTGCGAAAGAAATTGGTTACCCTGTTTTGGTCAAAGCAGCGGCGGGCGGAGGCGGCAAAGGCATGCGCGTGATTAACGCCGAAGGCGAGTTGAGCGAGGCAATTGAATCGGCGCGGCGTGAGGCGTTGAATTCCTTCGGTGATGAGCGTTTGCTAATCGAAAAATATCTCGCAGATGCGCATCACATCGAGTTTCAAGTCTTTGGCGATATGCATGGAAATCTGGTCCATCTTTTTGAACGTGAATGTTCTGTGCAGCGGCGGCATCAGAAAATAATAGAAGAAACGCCTTCGCCGTTATTGACTGCGGAGATCCGCGCCATGATGGGTGAAGCAGCCGTTGCTGCTGCCAAAGCCGTCAATTATTACAATGCAGGCACCATCGAATTCATCTTCGATCCAAAAACGACACAATACTATTTTCTTGAAATGAACACCCGTTTGCAGGTGGAGCATCCCATCACCGAACTTGTTGCAGGCATTGACCTTGTTCAGTGGCAGATCCGTATCGCAGCGGGAGAAAAATTCCCATTCACTCAAAGTGACTTTCACCAGCACGGACACGCCATTGAGTGCCGTGTCTATGCAGAAGACCCATCCAATGGATTTTTACCCAGCACGGGCACTCTCTTGCAATTCATCGAGCCGCGCGGCCCAGGCATTCGCGTGGATTCAGGGTTCAAGGCGGGTAGCGATGTGACACATTTCTACGACCCGCTGCTGGCAAAATTGATCGTCCACGCCGAGACTCGGGATGTGGCGATTCAGCGCATGCAAACCGCTCTGCGCGAATTCATCGTCCATGGGGTGGTGACGAATATTGATTTTATGCAGGCGGTCTTGAAGCACGATGATTTTGCTCAGGGAAAAGTGTCCACGCGGTGGGTGGAGAAAAAGCTTGAACTGGGTGAGTTCCTCCAAACACAGCAAATTCCTGCAGCCCAGAGTTTGATCGCCGCCGCGCTTGCCGATGTGGTCTTTGTTGGCTCAAAGGCGCAGCCCGCTGTTTCGAACGAAACCGATCCATTCAATCCGTGGAAGCAAACCAATAATTATAGGAATTGATCCTTGTCAAAAAAATGGTTGATTTGGCTGTTCCCAGTCTTATTCACTGTGATCTATTTCGGAGTGAATAAGATTTGGCCTATGGTAGGAATTGACTGGAAGGAGACATACTATCCCGCTGCTCGAGCCTTATTGAATGGGAAGAATCCCTACCTTGTGCCAACGTTCCGAAATCCGCCATGGACGATACTTTTTCTGGTCCCGTTTGCCTTGTTTTCAGAAACAATCGGTGGCATCCTGTTTTTTATGGCTTCCCTTATTCTCTACGCCTGGTCTGCATATCGTCTAAAAGCCAGCCTTGTCGCGTTGATTGCATTTATGCTGGCTCCGCCCGTTGTGTATGGAATGCGGATGTTGAATGTGGATGTTTTTGTGTTGATCGGATTTACCCTGCCAGCCCCGGCGGCTTTGTTCTTTGTGATCATAAAACCGCAAATGGGGGCGGCGATGGTCCCTTTTTTGCTGTTCAAAGCCTTTAAAGAAGGAGGCATAAAACAGGTACTCGTGACATGTGCTCCTGTGAGTATTGCGGCGGCTAGCTCATTTCTGTTTTTTGGAGACTGGTTCTCAGGCAGGCAAGCGGATCTTTTGGATTCGTTTTGGAATGCAGGTTTATGGCCCTGGGCTGTTCCAGTTGGCCTTGTTTTGATGGCGCTTTCCCTGCGCGACCTGCGTGAAGATCTTGCCATGGCCGCATCTCCCTTCCTTTCGCCTTACCTGGCATATCAGTCCTGGGCAGCTGTTTTGGCAGGATTGATAAAATATGATTTTGAATTTGTCGTTGCCGTGCTTGCAATGTGGCTTGTGGCTGTTATTAAATCATTTGGACTGGCATAAAATAACATGAAGACGATTCTCAATTCGCAAGTTGTTGAAATTAATCCGTCGGGCGAAAACTACACAGTGACGCTGGATGGAAAAACGGTTTTTGTCCAGGTTATCCGCGCGGAAGATGGGCGTATGGATCTGTTGATAGACGGGCAACGCGTCACTGCACATGTCTCGTCGGATATGGCGAAGCGCTGGGTGACGATTGATGGTCGTACCATCATGTTGACAAAGACATCGGGTGCGAAGCAAGGCGTCAGGCATGACCATGCCGGGGGATTGATCGCCCCAATGCCGGGCCAGGTGCGAAGCGTCTCTGTCCGCGTTGGGGATGTGGTTAAGAAGGGTCAAACCCTGCTCACGATGGAAGCCATGAAGATGGAAATCCGTATTCAGGCTTTAAAGGACGGCAGGGTTAAATCTGTTTTTGTTTCGCAGGGACAGACGGTGGAGCGCGAACAGATTTTGATCGAGATGGAGGACTGATGGCTGGAAAATATTTCGAGGAACTTGAAGTTGGGATGACGTTTAAACATGGCGGGCGTACTGTGACGGAGATGGATAACGTGCTGTTCTCTGCGCTGACGATGAACACCCAGCCGCTTCACCTTAACGAGGATTTTGCTTCTCGTACCGAGTTTGGGCAAAGGCTGGTGAATGGTATTTTTACTTTTGGTTTGGTGGTCGGGTTGACGGTTGCCGATTTGACTGAAGGCACGATTGTGGCGAATTTGGGATATGACAAAGTTGTGCATCCCAACCCCGTCTTTCACGGCGATACCATTTATGCAGAAAGTGAAATTATCGAAAAGCGCGAATCGAAGTCGCGGCCTAATGCTGGGCTGGTGAAGATCAAATGCACGGGAAAAAAGCCCGATGGCACCATTATAGTGGAATTTGAACGGACGGCGATGTTTCTTAAAAAACTGAAGGCGGAATGATGAAGGATGAAGTAAAAACGATGCATTCACGACGAGCTCTACTCTACATGCCCGGTGACAACTGGAAGATGATCACCAAATCCATTACGCTGGGCGTGGATTCAATTTGCATGGACATGGAAGACGGCACGGCGGTCAATAAAAAAGCGGAGGCGCGTGCCACCATCGCCAAAGCTTTGCAGGAGTTGGATTTCGGCGCAAGTGAAAAACTGGCGCGGGTCAACTCGGTCGGTTCGGGCTGGGAGCAGGAAGATATCCAAGCTGTCCTGCCATTTCACCCCGATGGGATCGTGATCCCTAAAGTGGAATCCTACGAGCAGGTGGAGTGGGCGAGCAAAATCATCGAAGACGCTGAATTGAAGAACGGCTGGCCTGTCAATTCGATTCGGATTTTGATCGGCGTGGAAACCGCCAAGGGGATTTTGAATCTTAAAGAAATCGCGGCACATCCGCGGTTGGATTCGGTCATTTTCGGCGGAGAGGATTTCGCGGCTTCCATCGGCGCTGTCCGCACAAAGGATGCGGTGGAACTGTTGTATGCGCGGCAGGCAGTCATTGTCGCTTGCGCGGCGAATGATCTGCAAGCCATCGATATTGTCACCATTGATTACAAGGATTTGGAAGCGTTGAAACTTGAATCGGAATTCGGGGCGGGGCTCGGCTTCAGCGGGAAACAGGTCATTCACCCGAATCAAGTTCCAGTCGTGCAGGAGGCGTTCACTCCGTCTGATGAAGCGATTGCCTACGCAAGAAGAATCATTGAGACGTTTGAGGCCAGTCAACAAGAAGGCAAGGGCGCGTATTCACTCGATGGCAAGATGATTGACATGCCGCTGTTGAAGAATGCGCAAAAAGTATTGGCGCGGGCAATGGCGGCAGGCAAATAAATGACAGGCAAGGGTATGCCAGATTATGCTAAATCGAATTAAAGAATTGGATGGCTTGCGAGGCGTGGCTGTTGTGCTTGTGATGGCGCTTCATATCTTTAAGCGGGCCGCCTACTTTACAGAACATCCAGTGTTGGAAACTTTTACAAAATTTACAGCAGTTGGATGGGTGGGAGTGGATATCTTTTTTACGTTATCAGGTTTTTTGATCACATCCATTCTTCTTAAATCAAAAACGGAAGAACATTATTTCAAGAATTTTTATGTGCGGCGGGCGTTGAGGATATTCCCTCTGTATTATGCGGCCATTGCCTTTGTGCTTTTATTTGCTCCCAAAGTGGAACCTGAATTTACGGCGCAATTAAAGACAGCGTTGCCGATCATGCTGCTTTACCAGCAAAACTGGGCGTTACTCTTCAAAGATTTTCACATAACACAGTATCTTGGCATTACCTGGTCTCTGGCAATCGAAGAGCAATTCTATTTCATCTGGCCCTTTATTGTTTATAAGTTGAACAAGGAACAACTGGTCAAGGCAAGTATTGGGTATATTGCCGTTTCAATCGTCACGCGTATCCTGGGGACTCTGCTTTGGCCCAATGTAAGTGAAGCGTCCACTTTCTTTTATTACACATCCTTTGCCCGCTTTGAAGAGATGCTCTTCGGCGGATTGTTGGCAGTATTCCTGACCTATGATGGTTCGCTAGAAAAAGTGCGCCGATTCGCTGTCCCGCTTTTTAGTGTGTCGTTTATCGTGTTTATCATCTTGCATCTATTATCCTTGCCTGGGTCGCCGAACCCGGAACATTCCAGCATACCATTGATGCTCGGCGGATACACGACCGCCGCACTGTTCACTTTGGGATTGATCGGCGTATTTATCACCCATCCGCCGAAAAATATCCTGCGCCGTATCTTCTGTAACCCTATCCTTACTTTTTTGGGAAAATATAGTTACTCCATTTACCTATTTCATATGACAGCAGTCCTTATCCTGCTGGACGTTTTTTGGCACAGCGAATTGCGCGGTTGGAAGCCCTTCATTTTGTATCCTGTCACTACCTATATCGTTTCCATATTGATTGCATTGGTGACTTGGAATTTACTTGAAAAGCACATGCTTAATTTGAAGAAATACTTTGAATATAAAAATCTCCAGGGTACATCGAGGTAAACTTGCTGTCTATTTTATTTGGTCTTGCATCCGCGCTTAGTTGGGGCGCGGGTGATTTTACAGGCGGGCTTGCTGCGCGCAAGGTGGGCGCGTTTCGTTCCGTTTTCTATGCCGAAGTGATTGGCATCCTGGTTCTCTTTGGAATCATTGGCTTGACAGGAGAATCTTTTCTCAACCCACGGTCTGCAATTTTTTCAATTGCAGCCGGCGCGCTTGGCACGATCGGGTTGATGCTTTTGTATCACGCCATGGCAATCGGAGTGATGAGTATTGCCGCCCCCGTCTCTGCATTGCTGGCGGCAGCGTTGCCCGTTGTGATTGGAATGTTCACCGAAGGCTTGCCTGATTTTCTAACACTGATCGGGTTCGGATTTGCCCTCTTTGCGGTTTGGATGATCTCTCAGGGAGAAGGCAATGTGAAGGATATCCTCTCGCATCTTTCGGACCTGAAACTGCCGCTGCTGGCAGGCATTGGATTCGGCTTTTACTTTGTTCTGATGCACGAGGCCACAAGATCCGGCGGCGCGTTCTGGCCAATGATCTTTTCGCGCACAGGCGGTATTATCCTCATTACCACGTATCTTCTCGTTACGCGTTCCGAGTGGAAGATCGATGTATCTGCTTTGCCCATCATCTCAGTCAATGGAATATTGGATTTGGGGGGGAATCTCTTTTTTATTCTTGCCGGGCAGGCTGGCAGGTTGGATGTGGCGTCTGTGCTTAGCTCGCTTTTCCCGGGGGCAACCGTTGTGCTCGCGTGGATATTTCTTAAGGAACGCCTCAATCGCAATCAGTGGATCGGCATCGCCGCCGCTTTAATAGCAATCGTCTTACTG
>JACZJB010000139.1 GCA_014860805.1 Anaerolineales bacterium | reverse complement strand
GAGTAGCTCTTGCGGGGCGTGGTTCGCGCCTCACATCGGGTAAAGTGGAAGATATCGAAGATCAAAGCGAATTGAAACAGGTCAGATTGCAGGCTTTGAAGGTGTTGGGAAAATCGACATTGGTTGCAATTGCCATGACTTTTTTGGTGATGTTGCTGCCTTAATTGAAAAAAAGGTCCGCAAGTAAAACTTGCGGACCTTTTTTTTCAGCGTGGCAACCTGCCCGCGTTGGCAGGCAGGTTTCAGGTTGGGGAAGAAGCGGCTGGCCGGGGGAAGTATCCATCAGCGTTATAATTCACAAATAAAAATCAGAAATCGGAAATGAATCATGCATATTCTTGTAACAAATGATGATGGTGTGCAGGCGCCGGGGCTTTTGGCTCTGGCGCAGGAGATGCGCAAGCTTGGCAAGGTGACGGTGTTTGCCCCCGACAGGAACTGGTCGGCTTCGGGACATGTGAAGACGATGGAGCGCCCGCTGCGGGTACGCGAGACAGTGCTTGCCGATGGGACAAGCGCATTTATGTCTGACGGCGCGCCGTCTGATTGTGTGGCGCTGCCTTTGCTCGGATTGATCGAAGAGCAGATTGACCTTGTCGTTTCTGGCATCAATCCAAATGCGAACATCGGCCATGATGTGACGTATTCGGGGACGGTGACTGCGGCGATGGAAGCTGTGATTGCCGGCGTGAAAGGGATCGCCGTTTCACTTGACTCGCCCGAAGGATTCAAAGGCCTGTTGGATTATTCTTGTGCGGCTTCGGTGGCGCGGCGGGTGGCAGAACAGGTGATTGCAGACGGACTGCCCGAAGGCGTGGTCTTGAATGTGAATGTGCCATATCTGAAAGAGAATGAACTAAAGGGATTTATGGTCACACGCCAGGGGTTGCGTGTCTATCGCGATGCGTTGGATGTTCGCACTGATCCGCGCGGCAAACCGTATTATTGGATCGGCGGTGAAGCGCCGACTGGTGTTGCTGAAGACGGCACGGATTTTGGCACGCTTGCACAGGGATATGTGTCCATTACGCCGCTGCAGTTGGACTTGACCCATTACAAGGCAATGGACGTGTTGAAGAAGTGGAAGTTTTAAGTGATAACGATTGCGAAATTGATCCCCGTTCTTCAAACTGCCATTGGACCTGTCATCCTGATATCGGGCGTTGGCCTCCTTTTGTTGAGCATGACCAACCGCCTTTCACGCGTCATTGACCGCGCTCGCAACCTGCTTGCTTTATCCGAGTCGATGCACGGCCCCGCAAAAGATAAAACCCTGGCGCAGATCGATATTCTGTGGGAGCAGGCGCATTTGATCCGCAAATCGATCCTTTTCGGTGCGATCAGTGTTTTGTGCGCCGCCTTGTTGATTATTGTTCTGTTCATCACAGCGCTTTTTGGTCTGGAGGATGCATGGCTTATCAGCATCATTTTTGTGTGCTGCATGCTTTCTTTGATCGGGTCGCTGCTTTCCTTTATCAAGGATATTAACCAGTCGCTTTCCGCATTCACGGTGGAATTGTACGGGTATGGCAGACATGCGGAACAAAATATAAGGATAAAGAAAAAATGAACTTTCTTCAAAAACTTTTCGGCGGCTCCTCTTCCAAGCCTGATAAACGCTATTACACCTTCACGGTCAAATGCAAACGCTGCGGTGAATTGATCGAAGGCCGCGTTGATTTGGATAACGACCCGAGCGTGGAATATGAAGAAGGCGGAGATGTGTACTATGCCCGCAAAGTGCTGATCGGCGAAGGCAGATGTTTCCAGCGTGTGGAAGCCCTGTTCAAGTTTACGCCTGAACGGACGCTAATCGAGCGTGAGGTCACAGGTGGCGAATTTGTCTAGCGAGAGCAGAACGAGCGTCGAAAAATATTGGAACTCCTTTCTCGCAACGCTTCCTTCAGACTCTCCCTATCGTGAAAAAACGTATGTTGCTGAAGGTTTTGGCGACCACCCCAAACTTGCGGATGAACTCGGCGCATTGATCGTGAGCGGAATCAAAACAGGCACATGCTCCGCGCTCTGGGAATGGGAAGCGGAAGGAAATCCGATTCCCGAAGTCGGGCTGATTTCCATTGTGTTGGACGGCGCGGATGAACCAATTTGTATCATCGAAACCACCGAAGTCACTCAGCGCCGATTTAATGAAGTGGATGAAGACTTCGCGCGTTCCGAAGGCGAAGGCGACCGCACCCTGCGATATTGGCGCGAAGCTCACACAATGTTCTTCTCACGCGTTCTTCCTAAAATTGGCAAACAATTCAGCGAAGACATGCCCCTGGTTTGCGAACGATTTCAGGTCATTCATAAGTAATGCGCCGCGCACCCCACATCATCCTATTTCTGCTTGCTGCATTTCTCGTCACACAGGCGGCATTCTCACTTCAATGGCCCATTGCGCACGATGAAGCGCCGCTTTTCTACGAAGCCTTCCTCATGCAAAGCGAAGGCCGCATTCCCTATCGTGACATCTTCGACTTTCAAATGCCAGGCAGTTACATCGCCTATTATTTGCTCGGCATGTTCAGCGGCTTCGGTCCGTTTCGCATTCGCATCCTCGATCTGCTCATCCTTGCTGCGCTCATCGTTATCACCTTTCAAGCCATGCGCCGTTTTGGAAAAACGCCCGCGCTCGCCGCAGGTATTCTCTTCGGCCTCAAATATCTGCAAGACGGCCCGTCCCTGTCGCTGCAACGCGAATATCTTTTGCTCGTCTTTATCGCCCTCTCCCTCTTAATAGGGATGCGGGACTCTCTGACTCCCAAACATCGTTTCAGCCTCGGCATTCTCTTTGGTCTATCGGCAGTCATCAAACCCCACGCCGCGCTCGGACTCCTCCCGTTCCTGCTCTTTGATATTGCAGACATTCGCCAACGCTTGAACATGTCCCTGCCAAAAGCCGCATGGACAAGCATCCTCCCCGCCGCCATCGGCTTCGCGATTCCAATTTCGCTTGTCAGTGCATGGCTGGCTTTGAACAATGCGCTCACTCCCTTCCTGACGATTGCATTAAACTACTGGCCGCTTTATTCGCAGATCAACGGTCAAATGGAAGTCACACCTACAGCCGAGAGAATCTCCTTTTTGTTGAATCAGGTTTGGCGTTTGGGTGGAAGCGGACTTTGGCTCATTCCCGCCGCACTTGGAATCTATCTCAATCGAAATCGTCAAACCTATCTGCTTGCCAGCCTTGCACTCTGCTACGCCATCTACCCTGCCTTCTCTGGGCAATTTTTCCCGTATCACTATATTCCATTCATTTACATAATTATTTTGCTTGCATCACTCACTTTCAGCCTTTCACCTTCAACCTTCAGCCTTCAGATATTTGCCCTCATCCTCATTGTCTTCCTCATCCGCCCTTCAACGACTTTTATGCGCCAAATTCAAGGGCATCCCATTGCTACATCTACCGACCGCGCGGAAGGGATCGCCAATTTCCTTGAAAAAAATATCGTGGAAGGCGAAACCGTCCAGCCGTTGGATTGGACTGGCGGCACTCTCCTCGCCATGCTTGAAACCCACACGCCGATTGCAACGTCGTATGTGTTCGATTTTTATTTCTATCATCATGTATCCAACCCTTATATCCAATCTTTGCGCATGGACTTTGTCCATCAGTTGACAACTGCTTCCCCGCGCTACATCATCGAAGTCACGTCCATAGACAAGCCCTGGGTCTCTGGCGAAGACACCACCCGTGACTTCCCTGAACTACGTGCATTTTTGATGGAAAATTATTCCGTTACAATCGAAAAAGATGATTACATCATCTACGAATTAGATGGAAGTCAATAGATCGCGGTTTATTCATGAAATCCATTTACCGCATTACCATCCTTTACCTCACCATTCCATTCATCATCTTTTGTGTGGGCTGGCTGCGCTTGTCGGTTGCCGTTCCTGCGGTTGTCATTATCCTTTTTGCGCTCTGGCAACTTCTCAGGTATTCCCCACGCACTACTTTCAATCTGACAGGTCGTGAGGCTGTCTTCTGCCTGCTGCTCACGGGCACCTGGGTTTTCCTTTCAGGTGTTGGCGGATATGCCTTTCAAAACTGGGACCATCACTGGCGAAACGCAGTTTTACATGACCTGATCAATTACGACTGGCCTGTCTTCTATTCCACTCCCGAAAGCGGACCTGTCAAAATGCTGGTCTACTACGTGGGATATTGGCTGCCATCTGCCCTCGTTGGAAAACTCTTTGGTTGGGGTGCTGCCAACCTCTTTCTCTTCCTGTGGACATGGCTTGGCGTACTTCTCGTGGCGCTTCATCTCAGCTTCGCTCTCAAAACTTCTCCTGTCAAATCCATCCTGCTCCTCAGCTTCTTCAGCGGCATGGACGTGCTTGGCACACTCTTTCTCGCACCAGAATATCCAACGCTTTTACCCGTTGTCACTCATCTTGAAATCTGGAATGGCAGTTTGCAGTATTCATCTTTCACTACCCAATTGTTCTGGGTCTTTAATCAGGCTGTCCCTGCCTGGCTGTGTATTGCTCTTATTTTGAATAATGATGTCATTGCGAGGACGGTGTTCTTTCCGACGAAGCAATCTCCCAATGAGACTGAGATTGTTTCGGGCGAAGAGCAAGAGCGCCCTCGCAATGACATGCAGATTTTTCTCTGGTCTCTTTGTTTTTTCTTCGCTCCACTCGCCTCTATTGGACTCCTCCCATACCTGCTCATCGAAATCATCAAACAAACTGACTTCAAATCCCCATTCAGAAATCTTCGTTGGGACATTCTCCTCGCCGCCGTCATCATCTTTCTTCTTTCCACTTTCTTCTTCACCTCCAACACCGCCGCCCAATCTCGCGGATTTCAATCCCTCGCCATCGAAGACTTCTTCATCTTCTTCCTGCTTGAAGGCGGAATCCTCTGGTTTTTGCTTGTTCCGGTCAAGCGGCGCGACCCTCGTTGGATGGTCACAGGTGTGCTGCTTGCTGTAATTCCCTTCATCCAACTCGGCAATGGAAATGACTTCGTCATGCGCGCATCCATTGCCCCGCTCTTTTACTTGATGATGATGGTTGGAGAAGTCATCTCCCAGAACACAACTCCACGCATTTTGCGTTTCACTTTTTACTGTTTGCTCCTCGCGGGCTCGTTCACTCCGCTTTATGAGATGAACCGCTCCGCATATCGGACCTACCAATACTATTTTGTTCAAGATGAAAGCAATTGTAGTTGTGACGTGCCTTTGCGCGTCACACATTTGGAACAGGGAGGCGCACCTGAATTGGAGCATCCAAACACTCTGGTTGCAGATGAGATAAGAACCCTGAAATACATGGATGATAAGCTCTCGAAGAACTTTATTGCCAATGTCCGCCAGACGTTGTATTATCGATATATATCACCTCGTTAGACTTTAAAGGAAAACCATCATGCCTGAAATTCCAACCCTTCCTGATCCAGAAGCGTTTTTTGCCGAGGTTTGGGAAATCATCCGCAAGATTCCGCACGGAAAAATTGCATCTTATGGACAGATCGCCAAAATGCTCCCCGTGCCTGCCGGTGTGGACGGCGACACATTTCTGGAGTTTGGTGCGCTTTGGGTAAGCAATGCTGTGGCTGCCAGCCCAAATGACGTTCCCTGGCAGCGCGTGGTCAACTCAAAAGGTGAGATCACAGAACGGGACGGTGTGGCCGCACGCAGACAACGCCTCATGTTGCAAGACGAAGGCGTTACTTTCAATCCGCGCGGCCGTATTGATATGAAAAGATATAGTTGGAACGGGATGATCAAATAGCGCAAATTCAATAAAGGAGATTTCCATGCCATCCTTTGCCTCTCCGCCCAATCCGCAAGTTTATTATGAACAAGTATGGAGAATCGTCCGCCAGATACCTGCAGGTAAAGTTGCTGCTTACGGACAGATTGCCAAAATGATCCCCCCGCCCAACGGTGTGGAGATTGAAACTTACGCAGCCTTCGCTCCCCGTTGGGTGGGCGGCGCCATGGCAGCCTGCCCTGATGATGTTCCCTGGCAGCGAGTCATCAACTCACAGGGCAAGATCAGCGAACGTGCAGGAGCTGAAAAGCAGCGTCAACTTCTTGAGGAAGAAGGTATCGTATTTGACGCCAAAGACCGCATTGACCTGAAAAAATACGGCTGGAATGGCACAGTAGGTGAAGACGACGTTCCGCAACAGCCAAGTTTATTTTAGAACAGGAGTTTATCAATGCAATCCCAGGAAAAACCGACAAAGTTCGGTGTCTTTTCCTCAACCCTTGCCATTCTCATGAGTGTTGTTTGGTGTGTTTATATCGCTATCCTAATGATCTTCACACAACGCGAGGTGACATCCATTGACGTGAATAGCGCAGTTGTAGTCACCATCCTTTTTTATGGCAGCGTAGTGGTCGTGTCTGTGCTGACCTTTTTGTTGACCATTGCAGGCATGGTTCTTAGCGTCCTTTCCTTGCGCAAAGGTGAACCCAAACGTTTTTTTGCCATCGCAGGCTTTGTGATCAATTTCCTGTGGCTTTTGCCTTACTGTATCGGATGTTTCACTTTCTTCATACCGCTCAATTCATGAATTGTTGTCGCAAAGGCACATGTTCATTTCCACTGTTTTTTCGTTCCGGTCATCACTCTTCCAATAAGTGCAACGGGAACAATTTCCCCCTGCTTTACGTATTAGCTCTTATTATTTTCCCGTATAAAGGATATGTGAATTGAAACAAATTCTCAAAAACATTCTTAATTCACGTGCAGCTTGGTTCTTTGCAGCAGTATGGATTCTCTCGTTGATCTATTTGCTGGCAACAGGCAATGGAATTATCGGCTCAAGCGCCTTTGCGTTGGGTATTTTGATTTTTTCCGCTATCACAGCCGCCCTGCCAAATAAGCAGCCAGACACCCAACCTTTTGAAACTCAAAAGTCTGTTTTGGCTTGGGTACAACTTCTGGTTGTCCTGTTCTTCGTACTTCTAACTGGCTATCGCGGATTTGTTTTCAATATGATGCCGGGTCGTTCCAACATCCCTGTCTGGTCATGGTTCGCGGACGGGTTCGCAAACATTGGCGGACGCTACCTGCATACGTTGGTCGATCATTCCCCTGGAATTGCTGCTGCAAATTTAGCGGGGTACTTCCTGATTCCGTTCGTTATCTTGGTACTGCTTGGAGCCCGTCTTCCCGAACTTGGCTTTGGC
>JACZJB010000014.1 GCA_014860805.1 Anaerolineales bacterium | reverse complement strand
CTACGAAAGCGCTTGATCAATATCCCAAAGAATATCTTCGATGTCTTCAAGACCAATGGACAGACGAATGAAATCGGGACTGACGCCAGCGGCTTTTTGTTCTTCATCCGAAAGCTGCGAATGCGTGGTGCTGGCGGGGTGAATGGCAAGTGATTTGGCATCGCCGAAATTGGCAACGTGGCTGAATAGCTTCAGGCTATCAATGAATTTTGCGCCTGCTTTCCGTCCACCTTGCACGCCGAAACCGATAACAGCGCTTGGTCCTTTTGGAACGTATTTCTTTGCGCGTTCATGATCGGGATGACCTGGCAGGCCTGCATACTTCACCCAGTTGACTTTGGGATGGTCTGCCAAAAATTCCGCCACGGCTTGCGCGTTCTGCACATGACGGTCCATGCGCAGAGATAAAGTTTCAAGCCCTTGAATGAACAGCCATGAATTGAATGGCGATTGAGATGTTCCGAGGTCACGCAGGATGCCTGCCCGCGCTTTCGAGATGAACGCCAATGGACCGAAATCTTCCGCGTAAATAACATCGTGATACGAAGGATCAGGAGTGTTGAAATTCTTGTGACGTTTGCTGCCAGCCCATTTGAACTTGCCGCTGTCCACGATCACGCCTCCAAGTGACGTGCCGTGTCCGCCGATATATTTTGATGTGGAGTGAGTGATGATGTGCGCTCCCCATTCGAACGGACGGCATAGATATGGAGTGGCGGCGGTGTTATCAATCATCAGAGGAACGCCAAACTCTTCTGCGATTCTTGCTACTTCTTCCAGTGGAAAAATATTCCCAAACGGGTTGGCGATGGTCTCACCGTATAACAATTTCGTGTTCGGTTGAATTGCCTTGCGGAAATTTTCAGGGTCAGACGGGTCAACCAACGTCACGCTGATTCCCAAACGCGGGAAGGTGTACTTGAACTGACTGACCGTCCCGCCGTATAACGTGGACGACGAAACGATATGATCGCCCGCTTCGCAGATCGCAAGGATGGCAGTCGTCTGCGCAGCGTGCCCCGAACTCACTTCCAACGCGGCGATGCCTCCTTCGAGGTCTGCGATGCGTTTTTCCACGATGTTCGAGGTTGGGTTGCCGATGCGTGTATAAATATTGCCCGCTTCTTGCAATGCGAACAAACGCGCGGCACGGTCTGTGCTTTGCAGATCATACGCCGTGGTTTGATAGATCGGCGCGGCGCGGCTGCCCGTTGTCGCTTCGGGGTCATAGCCCGAATGCAATTGACGGGTTGAAAAACCAAATTGTCTTTCTTGTGTAGCAGTAGTCATGTGAGTCTCCTCTTGAATATGATGTATCCGCCCGTCAGAAGAGATCATTAAAAAAATAACCTCTTCTGAAAGTACAAGAAGAGGTATATACGATACCGTCCTCTCATCTTCCAGTGCTTGAATGACCAGGTCATTCACTGTCGGAGTTGGCACCATAACTTTCGTTTGGTTGCCGAGACGTCAAAGGGCCGTTCCCTCGGTCTCTCTGGATAAGAGCGAATATTTAATTGCGCGGTTTATATCATAACGAATCTAAATGTGTCAAGGTTACAATAAATTTTCCTTCACTAACAACTCCGCATTATAGATCGATGCCCCCGCCGCGCCGCGAATCGTATTGTGCGATAACACCACGAACTTAAGATCAAGGATTGGATCGCGCCGCACGCGGCCAATCACTGTCGTCATGCCTTTGCCTGCCATGCGGTCGAGTCTAGGCTGCGGCCGGTCCGCTTCCTCTCTGACCGAGATAACGGGTCGCGGCGCCGAAGGCAATTCCCTGGCTGACGGTTTTGCCGCAAAATCGCGTAGTGCTTGAATGGCAATTTCAGGTTCGACGGGTTTGTCCAATGCCACACTCGCGCAGACTGTATGACCATCGATCACTGCCACGCGATTTGTATGCGCGCTGAATTGAATGTCAGCCATATCGATCTTGCCAAGATTGAACTTGCCTAATATCTTGCGCGGTTCCCATTCCACTTTTTCTTCTTCGCCGCCGTTTCCCACGTTAGGAATGATGTTGTCCATGATATCCAATGATGAAACCCCGGGATACCCCGCACCCGATAGTGCCTGTAACGAGACCATAAAAACTTTCCTCACGCCGAAGGCTTCATCCAAAGCCTTGAGCGCGATTGTCAAACCTGTGCTCGTGCAATTCGGGTTGGTGACGATGCATCCGCTCCAGCCTTTGTTCTTGCGCTGCTGTTTGACGAGTTGAATATGCTCCGCATTGATCTCAGGCAAAAGTAACGGCACATCTTCGCCGCGCCGATAGGATGATGCATTCGAGCAGACCGCCGCGCCTGCCTTGGCGAACGCGGGTTCAAGTTCATTGGCGACTTCGGTATGCAGGGCGGAAAAGACGATTTTCGCCTGTACCGCGTCCGTGCTGGCGGGCACGATAATCATATCACGCGCATACTCTGGCATCGGCGTATCCAACACCCAGCGTGTAGCCCTAGCGTAGGGCTGTCCCGCCGAACGGTCTGACGCGGCGAGCGCAACAACTTTGAACCACGGATGATTTTCTAATAATGATATAAATCTTTGACCTACTGAACCTGTCGCACCGAGAACGGCTACGGGGATTTGAGATTGGGACATGATGATTTCTCCTTTAGAACGGGTTATCCCGCCCTACAAAATTATTGAACGATCAACTCATGCAATGCCTTGACCGCAGTCTCCGTATCCGCTGCATCGACAACGAGAGAGATGGATACTTCTGAAGAACCCTGTGCAATTGCAAGAACATTTGCTTTGCTATTTCCAAGCTGTGAGAAGACTTGACCCGCCACACCCGGTGTATGCCGCATGCCAACCCCCACAACAGTAATGATAGAAACATCTTCTGTCATCCAAACGCGGTCAATATCCTGATCCTCGATCTCTCTGGAAAACACGGACTGCAGCGCATCGATGACAGGCTGTGCGGATTCAGTTGGTACGGCAAAACAGATCGATTGCTCGGACGATGCCTGTGTAATTAATGGCACACTGGTCTTTGTGGATGCAACTGCCCCAAATGCGCGCGCAGCTACACCAGGAACTCCCAGCATTCCGCGCCCCTCAATGGTGACCAATCTTTGATTGCGGATGGCGGTCACAGCTTTAACCACCTTTCCATTCACTTTGCCGTTGACCTTTGCATTTGCGATCAGACGCGTGCCCGGATTGGCCGGATTGAACGTGTTACAGATACGCAGTCCAATCCCCGCATCCACTACAGGGCGTATCGTTTTAGGATGAAGAACTTTTGCGCCGTAATATGCCAGCTCTGCAATTTCGCTATAGGTGATTTCTGGCAGTGTTTTTGCTTCTTTCACAATGCGCGGATCTGTCGTCATCACGCCGTCTACATCTGTCCAGATCCAGACTTCGTCAGCGGGAAGGACGGCGCCGATGATGGCGGCGGAGTAGTCCGAACCGCCGCGCCCGAGCGTTGTGATTGCGCCTTCGGGAGTTGCGCCGATAAAACCTGTTGTGACAGGAATGATTCCTTGATCCATCAATGGATTTAATTCCGCCCGCGTCTTTTCGGTTGTGACTTTGAAATCGGGGTGTGCGTTCTGATAATGCGCATTGGTGACGATAAACCCAGTCGACTCGATGGCTTGGGCTTTGATGCCTGCATCGTTGACCACGGCTCCCAATAAACGGACACTCATCCGTTCGCCGAGGGATGCAACTGTGTCCATTGCGCGCGGGCTGGCTTCACCGAGCACGGCAATTGCTTTGCACAGATCCACAAGGGAGAGGATGAGTGTGTCGATCTCGGCTTTTGTTTGTTCGCGCAAGGTTTCGTCTTTGATGAGCGCATCGGCTGCGGGGAAGTGTTTCTCTCTCAGTGTGGATTCTGCTGCTGGAAGTGAATCAACTTTCCCTTGTGAAGCGGCGGCGGCAGAGTCCAATAATAAATTTGTCACACCGGACATGGCAGATGTCACAATGACGATTCTGCTCCAATCCTTCTTTGCATCTTGAATGATCTCCGCCACGCTTTTCAATGCATCGATAGTGCCGACAGATGTTCCGCCAAATTTCATGACAAGCATTTTTTGCATAATATTCTCCAGAGATAAGGTAAACAAAAACGCCCCACGTATCCGTGAGGCGTTGTGTGTTTTGATT
>JACZJB010000013.1 GCA_014860805.1 Anaerolineales bacterium | reverse complement strand
GTCTGGCAGCCCCCAAGGGTGACGAGTCTCACCTCAGCAATTACGCCGTTCGCTGTTTGTGGAGTAGTACTTGCAAAAGAAGCATCCACCAAACCGGCAGTTTGTGGCAACTGCAGCCCATTCATCCCGCTGATCGGACTGGTGGCATTGACAGGTTGCAAGCAAGCAGGGTCGTAGCGGATTTGAAAGGTAAATCCTTGAATGGGCGTTGCTGAAACGGCGTTAACGGTCACGATGACAGTCTCACCTGTTTTAAATGCAGTTGTGCTGGCCGTGATCCAGATAGTTTCAGGCGCTTGAGCGCTGACGTTTAACACAAAGATAAATGCAAAAATAATTGCAAGAGCAAGTGCTTTAATAGACTTCATAAAAGGCTCCAAAGATGGGGCGCACCGGAACCGGTGCGCCCCTGCATTGATGTAATATTATGGCCAGGCCAGAGAACCTGATTGGTTATAGTTCGCGGCGAGCAATTCAAGGTCAAGGACGTTGATAATGCCGTCGTTGTTCAGATCCGCTGCAGTGGGGGAAGAGGCGTTATAGCTCATCCCAATGGTTAAGGCATCAAATTGGTCAATGACATCATTATTATCAATGTCGCCCGCAAGCAGGCTAACGGTCGACAATGTAGTCGTATTTCCGCTTGTAATAGCGGGTGTACCTTGGGCATCGAGAAATCCCTCAGCGGATGCAATGGCTGTGTATGTTCCGGACGGAAGGGAAAGGGTGAAGGTGCCGTCTGGATTGGCAGCAACAGAACCGGCAAGGGAATTATCCGCATTGTAAACATTAACAGTGACTGGCTTGCTTGCAATGACCTGCCCCGCAAGCGTACCGTTCGGAACAGTTATATTCAAGCCGCCGGGAGTGGATGCAATGGTGTCAAGGGTTTGGTCACCAGTCGAAACGCGGGCAACGCATTCAACCGATGTCTGACCCTGCTGCAAAGCCTTGGCTGAAAACGTAAGCGCTGCACCGCTGGTGGTGGCTTTTTTGCCGTTACTGCCTGCGATCGCAACAAGGAAACTGCCATTTGCTGGGCCGCCAACAACCATGACTGCATCGGCGCCAAACAAACCAGCATCTGCAATACCGCTTACTTCAAGGAAAGCGGGGTCATAGGTACAGGTGAACTCGGCACTGGCATATCCACCAGCCGGCACATTGTTCAAGTTGATGGATCCCACGGAAGATTCATCCACATTTACTGTAGCAGGGTTGAAAACAACCGATACAGATGGGCCTTCAACCGGTTCTTCCACTCTGCGAATAGCCAAGTCATAGTTTCCGCCGCCGGATTGAGGCTGAATCAATACAGAGTAATCGCCTGCCGGCTGGACGCTATTCAAAGTGCCTACTGTTGAAGAAATTTCATTTCCATTTACATCCAACAGAACAACCAGGGGAACCAGATCACCCGAGGTTGGGGTGGCCGTGATCGTGAAGCTATTTGCCTCTGTAAATTCAAAAGGCCAGCGCTCATAACGATTCACATTCACTGTACCGGAGTAGGTCGCATCCCAATAAGTGATGCTGCGGATGACGATCACTGCGTTCAGAACGTTTACCGAATTCTCCTTAGCCTGTACTTGTGTGCCGGTTCCTAAAACGCTGAACAGCATGGCAAGCAACACAACGATTCGGAGCAAGTGTTTGGATCTCATTGTCATATTCTCCTTCTTGATAATTTTTTTGATAATACAAATTCATAGTTTCCCTAGTATCAGTATGTTTTGGCACCTCCTGCTGCGTTCTAGCCTTCCCTGGCAAAGATCACGGAAAAATATCTGGAGCTGTTATGTCAGCTTTCCACGGGATTCGAGACAGCATACAAATACGTCTATTACATTCTATGTCTCTGACCCCGCAAATTACGTTGCAGCACAGTTACCGCGACATTGCAATATGATTACCAAGCAAATCAGCAAAACAAGATGAAATTAAACAAAAAAAAGAGACAAGCAAACGCCTGTCTCTTTTTGCAGCGTAATTTAACAATTATCCGATTTCTGCTTCTGCTTTGCGCATGGATTTGAATGATTCAATCGCCACCGCCAGCATATCCAGATCCGGTGTGCGGGTGGTAAGACGCTGCAAAGCAAGATTAGGCTTGATCAATAATTGGACGATCGGGTTATTCAAATGATTTGCAGTCCAGCGGATATATTCAACAGCAATGCCTGCCAGGATTGGAATGAACAAAATACGAGTGACAAGCCTCCATACAATGGACATGGGACCCAAGGCAGTGAAGACCAAAATTGACAACAAAACCAGGGTCAACAAAAATGCCGTTCCGCAACGCGGGTGCTCAATGGGATAGTTCGTTACAACTTCTGGCGTCAATTCCGCGCCTGCTTCGTAGGCATTGATGGTTTTATGTTCCGCGCCATGGTACATGAACACACGCTTCACATCCGGCATCAAACCGATCGCCCAAATGTAACCGATCAGGATCAATAGACGCAGCACACCTTCAATCAAATTCCCTATCCACAATGCACTCGTGGTTTGGGAAAGCAGGTGTTCCGCCCAGCCGCCAATGCCGGCAGGAAGCAAAAAGAAGAGGCCAATGCCAAAGGCGAGGGACAGGCCCAACGTTACATAAAGAGCCGGCCCTTCCAGTTTTTCATCTTCACCAGTCTGAGTATTCGCTGAAAGCGTGAGGGCCCGCATCCCCAAGCCTAATGCATCCCAAAGCAAAATACTTCCGCGTAAAAAGGGGATTTTTGTAATCCCGGAACGATAAACATTCGCAAGTTTTTCAGTGTGGACGGCTATACTGCCATCGGGCGCACGCATTGCAACGGCAAATGCTTTCTGCCCGCGCATCATCACACCTTCGATCACAGCCTGTCCGCCGTATGTAATTATTCGATCTTCCATTTATTTTTTCTCTAAAAGCTTGACAGGTCTAAAGAGACCTGTCAAGCTTCATTCCTTATTTAAAATTATAGAAAAAGTGAGTGAAGGCTTCGATGCCTTTATACCAGGTGGGCAAATGCATGCGCTCATTCGGCGAGTGGACGTTGTCATCGGGCAGACCAAAGCCAGTCAGCAGCGAGTCTGCACCGACATATTTTTGCAAAAGGACCACCGAGCCAATCGAACCGCCTTCACGCTTGAAGTAGGGACGTTTGCCCCATACCGTTTCGAGCGCTTTTGCGAGAGCCTGTACGCCAGCAGAGTCGGTTTCGACCAAAGCCGCGCCCGCATTGTGCAAATTGATCAATTCCCATTTGATGGTCTTGGGCGCATTCTTCTTAAGATATGCTTTCAATTGTTTTGTTACTTCTTCAGGGGTTTGGTTTGGCACAAGGCGGCAGGAAATCTTTGCCATCGCCCATGCCGGCAGAACCGTCTTGGACCCTTGTCCTGTAAACCCTGAAAGCAAACCATTCACTTCCAGCGTCGGACGCGCGCCAACTCGCTCGGATGGAATAAATTGCGGCTCACCCCACAACGCAGGCACACCTGTCATTGCAATTAGATCCTTGTTACTGACAGGCAGCCGTTTAAAATCTTCTCGTTCTTTTTTACTCAGCTTGCGGACTTTATCGTAATAGCCGGGCAAAGTGATTTTTCCATTTTTGTCGTGCATGCCTGCAATCAACTCGATCAACGCCTGCGCGGGGTTATGGATCGTTCCGCCGAACAAGCCCGAGTGCAGATCCTTGTCAGGACCGTAAACCCGCAATTCAAAGTACGCGAGACCGCGCAAACCTGTAGTGATGGTTGGCTTGTCAGGACCCATCATGCCTGCGTCGGGGTTCAAACAAAAATCACAAGCCAGCATTTCTTTATTATTTTTGATGAATTCACCGAGATGCTCGGAACCGATCTCTTCTTCGCCTTCGACCAGCCATTTGAGGTTGACGGGCGATCCTGTCGTGCGGACAATTGCTTCGACCGCTTTGAGAGACGCCATCACCTGGCCTTTCATATCCGAAGAACCGCGCGCGAAAAGATAATCGCCGCGCACTTCTGCCATAAACGGATCCGATTTCCACAACTCCAGCGGGTCAACAGGCTGCACATCATAATGTCCATAGATCATCACGGTCGGTGCGGACTTGCCCGCGCCCAACCACTCGCCATAGACAACGGGATGTCCGCCTGTCGGCATGATCTTCACATTATCCATCTTGATGGAGCGCAGCTGTGCAGCCACCCACTCGGCAGCACGCTGCACATCGCTCTTGTTTTCATCCATTGTGGAAATAGATGGAATAGCTAGAAATTCTTTCAATTCACTCAGATAGCGGTCTCTATTTCCGCGAACGTATTCCAATGCTTTATGAACATCTGACATGACTTGCTTCTCCTTTTGTTTTACGGTGCCGTCGTGGGCACCGGCGTTTGTTCGAGCGTACGGCGGGTTACCAGATACCATTCTGTGATCAATGCCAGACGATCGCTGACATCATACATCGGTGCAACCTGCACGCCCTGTACTTGAACATCCACGCCATAGGAATAGACGGGGTAATACAAGGGCAGAGATGGCATATCCTTGGTAAATACTACCTGAAAGTTACGGTACAAGCGTGCGCGTTCCGAAAAATCCGCGGCAGTGCGGGCAGTCTCGAGGAATTCACTCGCCGTGCGGTTGTCCCATTGCGAGTAATTTTGTCCGCCTGTGGCTTCAGATTGATGCCAGAACAAATACGGGTCAGGGTCTGGCGTGCGAGATGTGTTCAAGTCCGCCAGGGCGGCTTGATAATTCCGTGGGGCGAGAAAATCGTTGACAAGCGAACCGTATGTGGCTGCTTGCAAATCGATCCTCACGCCAATCAAAGCCCAGTCTGATTGAATAGCTTGAGCGATCTGAGTGTGGAGCGCGTCATCGGGATGAACCAGTGTAAAGGTCAGGAATTGACCGTCTTTGGCGCGCACATCCCCGCCGCCGGCAGGAATTACATATCCTTCCTGTTTTAGCAGCGCTGTGGCGGCATCCGGGTCATATTCAAAAGTTTCGATCTCATCATAATACGCCCACGACCCCGGAAGAATGGGACCATTTGCAATCACCGCCTGTCCCTTCAAGATATGAGAGACAATGATATTGCGGTTAACGCCAAGCAAAAGAGCCCGCCGCACGGCAGCATTCTGTAAAAATGGAACGTTTGGATTGTTATTATTGAGGAAAACCAAACCCATCTGTGGAAGGCGGCTGGTATACACCGACAAGGTCGGTTCCATCAAAGCCTGTTCAAGAACATCATTGGTGATCTGACTGATGCCCAGCACCTCACCCTGTTGATATGCCTCAAAAGCAGCAGCAGAACTTGGATAATACCGAAACACCACCTGCTCGATAAACGGAGGCTGGATGAAATAATCAGTATTAGGAACGAGCACCACGCCTGTGATCTGCCCGCCGCTTGTCAATAAACGATCGAACTTGTAAGGGCCAGTACCAACAGGGTTTAAATTAAACTCTGCAACAGCAAGCTGGTCAGCAGGGATGGATTCCAATAGATGTTTCGGCAATACACCAAACGTGGCGTAATCCAAAAACGGGGCAAACGGTTCGGGAAGTTTGATCTGGAAGGTTTTTTCATCCAGCCGTTTGATCTCCACTTGCGACCACAGGTCTTTCACATCCTGCGGAAAGAGCGAGCCGGCGCTCTTGATCATCTCGATAGTAAAGAGTACATCATCACTGGTGACAGGCTGCCCGTCATGCCAGACCGCATTGGGGCGGATGGAGAAGTTATAGATCGTGCCATCTGCGGAGGCACCCCATGAGTCCGCAAGATCAGGCTGCGGCAGGCCGCGCGAATCGAAACGAATCAAACCGCTGAAGATCAAGCGGTCCACATCGCGGTCTGCAGAGTTATTCCAATCCAACATCGGGTTGAGGCGTCCCATTGACCCCACAAGCGCTTCGGTATAAATTCCACCGGGCGCGGCCTCGGGCAGAGTAATAACACTTACTGGTTGCTGGCTAAGCAACAGCAATGCTACGATCACTATCGTGACAGCAACAACCAGAATTTGCCAGCGTAATTTTTTCATAGGTTATATAAATAAAGAAAAGCCGCCGCCACCCCAATTCAGGGCAATGGAACGGCGGCCCTTCACAGGGGCTTGTGAAAATTAGCGTCCGAGGATGATAATAGTAATCACAAGGCCGAAAAAGACCACGGCAAGTACGATCGTCACCCAGAAAAGGATGCGTTCAATACCACGGCGGGCGGTAAACACACCACCCGTATCCGCGCCGGTCAGACCACCAAGCCCTGCACCCTTGCTCTGCAGGATGACGCTAAGGATCAAACCAACCGAGGTTATAATCAGCGAAATATCCAAAAAACTAGCCATACAATATGCCTCCTTGAAATTAGCGGGGGAATTATACCTGTTTGGGAAGTGAATCGTCAACAAGAGGCTTTAACGGCAAAATTTCTTTCCTCTTTCATCATTTGTGATTAAAGATGAAAGCCTGTCCTAGTGTGCCGAGGGAGGAAAGAATTTGAAACGAGGAATTTTATGCACGAAGTCATCATCAATTTGCACATGCACACCAGATACTCAGACGGGAGCGGTTTGCATAAAGACATTGCCGCCGCCGCCTTCAAAGCAGGCGTGGATGTGGTCATCGTTACCGACCATAACATCCTTGTCAACGGGTTCGAAGGCTATTACAAGGAAAAGAACAAAAAAATCCTCATGCTGATCGGCGAGGAAGTTCACGATCAGGCGCGTGACCCGCAGAAGAATCACCTGCTGGTCTTTGGCGCAAACCGCGAGATGGCAACCTTCGCTGAAAACCCGCAGAACCTCATCAATCAAGTACGCGATTCGGGCGGGTTGGCTTTCCTTGCTCACCCAGATGATCCTGAAGCAAAGGCTTTCAAAGAAACTGACATATCGTGGGAGGATTGGTCCGTACAGAATTACACAGGCATAGAGTTATGGAACGCCTTAAGCGAATTAAAAACGATCGTTCCCACCAAACTTCACGGCGCGTTCTATGCCTACTTTCCCGCCCTTGTTGCCCATCAACCCATTCCAAACACGCTAGCAAAATGGGATGAACTTCTTGCCAGCGGTCAAAAAGTGGTTGCGATTGGCGGTTCGGATGCGCACGCACTGGATATGCACATGGGACCCATCCATCGCGTGATATTCCCATACGAATTTCATTTCCGCACTGTGAATACGCACACGCTTCTTTCTGAACCTTTGAGCGGGGATGCAAACAAGGACAGGACTCTGATCTATAAAGCATTAGCCGCAGGACATTGTTTCGTTGGCTACGATATGCCGGCCCCGACAAAAGGATTCCGCTTCACAGCCCAGGGGAAAGATGCTTCTGTTTCGATGGGCGATGAGATCCCAGCGAAAGGCGGGGTGACTCTGCAAGCCAAAATCCCCTCCTCAGCCGAGATATTACTTTTGAAAGATGGGCAGGTCATCCAGACCTGGAAGAACCAGACTGCCTGCACCCATATCACCACTGAGCCAGGCGTCTATCGCATTGAAGCCTATCGAAGATATTTGGGCAAACGCCGCGGATGGATTTACAGCAATCCAATTTATGTGAGGTAGGAGAGGATAGGATTAAGAAAAATGCCCTTCGGATGGGAGCAAATATCCGTTAGGAAAGAGGCGTTTTTTTTCATCCAAAGCAAAGATTCTGTGGTAAACTTCGCCCGCTAATTAAATAGGTACGTTTCAATACACGTGCCTTTCCGTTCCCGACAGGTCTACGACTTGGACAGGATCAAACCCATGGAAAGGAGGATTTCCCAATGCGTAATTATGAACTGATGTGCATTATCCAACCCGATTTGGATGAGACCGCTTTTAACGGCGTGCTTGACAAGGTAAAGGGCTGGATCAGTGAATCAGGCGGCAGTATCGATAAGGCTGAGGTGTGGGGACGCCGCAAACTTGCCTACATTATCGACAAGCACCGTGAAGGTCAATATGTTCTTTTGAATGTGACCATGGAGCCCGCCGCGACTTTTGACCTGGAACGCAACCTGCGTTATCAGGAATCGATCATGCGTCATATGCTTTCTGTTGTTGGCTAGTTTATTTTAGAATTGCGCGGTAATTTACCAAGGAGAATGTTATGAGCCGAGGCCTTAATAA
>JACZJB010000138.1 GCA_014860805.1 Anaerolineales bacterium | reverse complement strand
ACTGTCTGCCGAGTTGGAAAGCGTGAGCGCCAGCCTCGCAGAACTGGAAGAAGAGGAAGGCGGCGAAGAAGGAGTCTTTGCTGAATTCGAGAAAGTCAACAAACCCGCCGTCACTGCGCGGGTGAAAGAAGCGCGCGCCATTTACACGCCCATTGTCACTGCGAGCGACAGCGAAGCAGTCTCCACGGATAAGGGGATTGCTTCGGGCAAAGTGCAAGAGCGCCCTCGCAATGACAGTGATGAGTTAGGTGTGCTGGAAGAATGGCTCGAACTGACGAACCGCGAAGCCGAACTAAAGAAAGAACTGAAAGACGCCGAAGCGGAGTTGGATGCGAAAGCCTACGCCCATTACCCGAAACTGAGCGAAGCCGAAGTGAATGCTCTGGTGGTGGAAGATAAATGGCTCGCCGCGCTCGAAGCCGCCACAAGCGGCGAGATGGATCGCGTGAGCCAGAGCCTGACCCAACGTGTGAAGGAACTCTCCGAACGCTATGAGACGCCCATGCCGCAACTGACCGCACGTGTGGACGAGTTGGAAACCAAAGTGAACCAGCACCTTGAAAAGATGGGGTTCTCATGGAAGTGAGAAAAGGATACAAGCAGACTGAGGTTGGAACAATCCCAAGTGATTGGGAGATAAAAAAACTATCTAGTTTTGCGGAATTAACTTCAAGCAAAAGAATTTTTGAGAGCGATTATGTTTCTTCTGGAATTCCATTTTATAGAGGAAAAGAAATAAGTTTACTGATAAACAATGCTCCTCTTGATGATGAATACTTTATTTTAGAAGAGAAATACGATGAAATAAAGAGACAATTTGGCGCGCCACGAAAAGGCGACATTCTAATTACTGCTGTAGGAACACTTGGTAATGTTTATCTTGTTCCGAATGATAATGCTTTCTATTTCAAAGATGGGAACTTGATTTGGCTTAGAAATATAAAGAATGTCTTACCAGATTATCTAACCATCCAATTGAGAAATCGAAAAACGGAAATATTAAACAACGCAATTGGCAGCACTCAAAAAGCATTAACAATTATTGTGCTGAATGAAACTCTAATTCCAATTCCTCCCACACTTCCAGAACAAGAAGCCATCGCCGAAGCCTTGAGCGACGCGGACGCCTTCATCGAATCCCTGGAAACGCTGCTCGCCAAAAAGCGCCAAGTCAAGCAAGGCGCAATGTCCGATTTGCTGACGGGGAAAAGGCGGGTAGTGGAAAGTGGTGAGTGGGAAGAAAAGCGTCTTGGTGATTTTGTGAAAATAACTAAAGGACAATTGATAACGGAGAAAAATGTAAATCCTGGCGTTATTCCTGTTATAGCAGGTGGAAAAGAACCTGCTTATTATCATAACAAACCAAACCGATTAGGTAAAACCATTACTATTAGCGCTTCTGGCGCAAATGCGGGTTATGTTGCATTTCATGAAAAACCAATTTTTGCTTCGGATTGTTCAACAATTGAAGAGAGCGCAAGTTATTCAATTCAATTTATTTATCAACTTTTATTGTCCAATCAGCAAAAAATATACAAAACACAGACTGGCGGCGCTCAACCACATGTTCATGCAAAAGATTTGAATCCTTTGATATTCAAATTTCCGCCCCTTGCCGAACAAACCGCCATCGCCGAAATCCTGAGCGACATGGACGCGGAAATCCGCGCGGTGGAAGAGAAACTGTCCAAAGCGCGCGGGGTCAAGGCGGGGATGATGTCGGAACTATTAACTGGGAGAACACGGTTGGTGTAAAGTAAAATCATGAAAAGGGTAATGGAATGATCACATTTACGATTGCAGGTGACGAAGCAGGCGATGTCAGCATGAACTTTCAAAAAGGAGCATCGCGTTACTTTGTCCCTGCCTTTATTGCCACAAAAGAACCAGATGAATTGAGACAAACGCTTGCCGAATTGCGACAGTCGCTCCTTTTGAGCGAGACCCATGAATTCAAATTCCACAAGATGGCGTCAAAAGAAATCCGCAATCAAGTATTTTCAACTCTTGCCCACGCGAATTTCGAAGCCTTTGCACTTTTTGTGGATAAGACCCAACTGCCAAAGATATTTGAAACCACAGAGAGTCTTGAAATCTATACTCACTTCATTACAGAACTACTCACGTTGGTTCCCAAAAACCTCTTAACAGATGCCACGCTGATTCTGGATGAGTTCGGCTCCACGCCAGACCTACGTACAGAATTACGCCGCACAATGGTAAAAAGGAACATGCCAAAGCTGTTCAAAAAAATGATCGTACGAAGTTCCCACAAAGAATCCCTGATCCAGGTCGCGGACTTGGTGGCTGGTGCCATCATGAGAAGAGATACCCAAAACGACACAGACTCCTTTGATATGATTTCAAGAAGGATCAAACGTTTGGAAGTGTATCGACCCTATTAAAAGAACCCGCCTCGCTAGCCCCTATCTTCAACAGAAGGGGGCAGGCAGCCACAAGGGCTACTTTTCGCGAGACAGGATGAGCGATCAAAACGCTTTTTACCGGCGGGTTTTGTCCGCTGGTAAAATAATTATACAACAATTTTCGCGAGGAAAATTATGGACCTGACTAGGTTAAACAGCGAAAGCGAATACAAAACAGCCTTGGCGCACATCGAATCCCTGATGGATGCCGAACCTGGCAGTCCTCAGGAACAAGAATTGGAACGCCTCGCGATTCTGGTTGAAGCATACGAGCAGGAACATTACCCGATTGCCGCCCCTGACCCCATCGAAGCAATTCGATTCCGCATGGAACAGCAGGGATTAATTTCTACAGACAACGAGGGAGGATAACCATGTCAATTGACCAGCCAGAACGTGACACCCAAAATCGAGTAGTCGCCCTCTTCCAAAACGAATTGGGCTATCGCTACCTCGGTGACCGAAAAGACTTCGCCAATAGCAACATCTGGGAGGAACATCTCACCGCCTTCCTCATCCAAAGCGGGTACAGCGAAACGCACATTTCCCGCGCCCTCGAAATTCTCACACGCACCGCGGACGCCAGCGGCAGCCTGTACGAACGCAATCAGGCAGTCTACAAACTCCTGCGCTATGGCGTGCCCGTCAAAGAAGAAGCGGGCAAAGTCACCGATTCCGTCTTCCTCATCGATTGGAAAAATCCACACAATAACGACTTCGCAGTTGCCGAAGAAGTCACCCTGCGCGGCAACTTCGAGCGCCGCCCCGACGTTGTGCTCTATGTCAACGGCATTGCTCTTGGCATCCTCGAACTCAAACGCTCCAGCGTCAGCATCGGCGATGGCATCCGCCAGAATCTCTCGAACCAATTGCCCGAATTCAATGAATGGTTCTTCAGCACCATCCAACTTGTCATGGCAGGCAACAACACCGAAGGATTGCAATACGGAAGCATCCGCACTGAAGAAAAATACTTCCTTAAATGGAAGGAAGACGAAGAGGATAACACCCGCTTTAAACTGGATAAGTACCTGCTCAAGCTCTGCGAAAAGAATCGCCTCCTCGAACTGATCCACGACTTCGTTGTCTTCGACGGCGGCGTGAAGAAACTCCCGCGTCCGCACCAATATTTCGGCATCAAAGCCGCCGAGGAATTTGTTCAGCGCAAAGAAGGCGGCATTATCTGGCACACCCAGGGCAGCGGCAAAAGCATCGTCATGGTTCTGCTCGCCAAGTGGATTCTGGAGCACAACCCCAATGCGCGTGTGGTCATCGTCACCGACCGCGACGAGTTGGATAAACAGATCGAGCGCGTCTTTACTGCTGCGGGCGAAACCGTCAAACGCACCCGTAATGGCAATCAATTGATGAGTCTGCTTGGTAAAGCCGCCCCGCGTCTGATCTGTTCCCTTGTCCACAAATTCGGTCAGCGCAATGTGGAAGACTTCGATGGCTTCATCAAGGAACTCGAATCCCAGCCCAGCAAGACCGTGGGCGAGGTCTTTGTCTTCGTGGATGAATGCCACCGCACCCAGAGCGGCAAACTGCATCGCGCCATGAAAGCCATCATGCCGAACGCAGTCTTCGTCGGCTTCACCGGCACGCCATTGTTGAAGAAAGACAAACAGACCAGCCTCGAAGTCTTCGGCAGGTACATCCACACCTACAAATTCAGCGAAGGTGTGGAGGATGGCGTCATCCTCGATCTTGTCTACGAAGCGCGTGATATAGATCAGTGGCTGACATCCAATGATCGCATCGACGCCTGGTTCGAAGCAAAGACCCGCGGTTTGAACGATTGGCAAAAGAAAGAATTGATGGCGAAGTGGGGCACCATGCAGAATGTGCTCAGCTCCAAATCACGCATGGATCGCGTGATCAGTGATGTCATCTTTGACTTCACTACCAAACGCCGCCTCAATGATGGCACAGGCAATGCGCTGTTGGTCGCTTCCAGTATTTATGAAGCCTGTAAATACTTTACCCTCTTCCAACAAACCGAATTCCACGGCAAGTGCGGTGTGGTCACATCCTACAACCCGCAGTCTGGCGATGTCACTCTTGAAGAGACCGGCGCAAACACAGAAACCGATAAGCAATTCATCTACAAAACATACACCGCCTTACTGGGCGATGCCGGCAAACCCAACACTGAAGCCTATGAAGAATGGGTGAAAACCCTTTTCATCAAAGAACCTGCCAACATGAAACTGCTCGTGGTGGTGGACAAACTGCTCACCGGTTTCGACGCCCCGCCCTGTACTTATCTCTACATCGACAAGTCCATGCAGGATCATGGTCTCTTCCAAGCCATCTGCCGCGTCAACCGCCTCGATGGTGAAACCAAAGACTTCGGCTACATTGTGGATTACAAGAACCTGCTGCCCAAAGTGGAAAGCGCCATCCAGGTCTACACCTCCGAACTGGATGACAGCGCGGGCGGCGCAAGTCCCGAAGTAACCATGCAAGACCGACTCAAAAAAGGAAAAGAACGCCTCGACTCAGCGCTCGAAGCCTTACACCTGCTCTGCGAGCCTGTTGTCTCGCCCAAAGGTGATCTTGAACACATCCACTACTTCTGCGGCAATACCGAACTCTCTGAAAGCCTAAAAGAACACGAGCCGCAACGAGTGGCATTGTATAAGTCCACGGTTGCCCTCATCCGCGCTTATGCCAATATCGCCGACGAACTTGAACCTGCCGGTTACTCACCGGATGACATTATCCACATCAAGAGAACAGCAGATGAATATTTGCGTCTGCGCGAGATCATTCGTCTTGCTTCCGGAGAAACCCTGGACCTCAAAGCCTACGAAGCCGACATGCGTCACCTCATTGACACCTACATCCAGGCAAATGAGCCACGCAAGATATCCCCGTTTGAGAATATCGGTCTTCTTGAATTGGTGACCAAACTTGGAATTCTCGAAGCCATCAAAGAAGGGCTTGGCAACTTGAAGGGTAATCGTGAAGCCATTGCTGAAACCATCGAGAACAACGTCCGCAGCAAGATCATCAAGGAACAACTCACCGACCCTGCCTACTACGAGAAAATGTCCGCCTTGTTGGATGAGATCATCGCCGCCCGCAAAGCCAAAGCCATCGAATACGAAGAGTATCTGCGGCGCATTGGAGAAGTTGCTACTCAAGTCAATAATGGGCGTTCAAACGAAACTCCCATTCGCCTCAACACTCCCGGCAAAGTTGCTCTATGGAGCAACCTCGCTCAAAACGAAGAACTGGCGTTGAAGATTGATAACGCTGTGAAATCTGTTCGTCCAGATAGTTGGCGAGGGAATCAAACAAAGGAAAATCAAATCAAACGAGAAGCGCTGATGCCCTTGTTGGACAACAATATCGAAGAAGTCCAGCGCATCTTCAAGATCATCTATCAGCAAACCGAGTACTAATGGCGACTCAAATCGAAGTTGGAGGCATTTCCGTGGATGTGATTTTCAAGGACATCAAAAATGTCCATTTGAGTGTTCACCCACCCACTGGCAGGGTCCGTATTTCCGCACCCAATCGCATGAAGCTCGACACGATTCGCGTTTACGCCATTTCCAAACTCGATTGGATCAAACGTCACCAGGTCAAAATGCAGTCGCAGGAACGCGAGACATCGCGCGAGTACCTAGACCGAGAAAGTCATTACGTGTGGGGCAAGCGCTATTTACTCAAGCTGAAGGAAGCAGAACAGGTCCCGTCCATTGAATTGAAGCACAACCAGATGGTGCTAACAGTCCGACCAGGCAGCAGCTTTAAAAAGAAGGAATCTATTGTCTCTGCCTGGTATCGGGACGAAGTGAGAAAAGCCGCAACTCCTCTTATTGAAAAATGGGAACAGGTTTTGGGCGTCAGGGTTAACGAATGTTATGTCCAACGCATGAAAACCAAGTGGGGTAGTTGCAACCCGTCCACGCAAAGCATCCGTCTTAATAGTGACCTCGCCAAAAAACCGCGCGAATGCTTGGAATACATCGTAGTCCACGAACTCATTCATCTCCTTGAACCCAGTCACAACACCCGCTTCACCTCCCTTATGGATAAATTCATGCCCAACTGGAAACATATCCGAGATGAGTTGAATCGCAGTCCACTTTCCCATGTGGAGTGGGGTTATTAATAACAGTAAAACTATTATGTTCGATACAGTTAAATACCAATTTGTTTAAAGGTTATAAAATTGTGCGACAAAATTTTTTAGTGTAAAAGAGCCGGCAATAGATTATCTGTGTGTTTCTTTTGCTTCAATACCGTCGCACAAGAAGGGGTATAAAAACATAAATACGGGTTTTGTATGAAAAAAATTTCGTCACAAAGTAATAATGGATGGCGCAAAGCATCCCAACGTTATGAAAACCAGAGACGGTACTGACAGTGTGAGATGCAGATACTCATGCGCCTAGAAGCGATGGCCTGTAAATAGGTACTGAGTGGGATAGGATGTATTGCATTCGCATTATGCAAATAGGTTTGTTGCAATGATAACTCAATCCTTTTTGTTCTTAAGCGAAACCGCGGCACCAAAAACCAAACCGAGGGCAGCTCCTATTGAGATGCCGATTGGGAGATTATCGAGTATGATGCCAAACGTGACTCCGATACCAGTGCCGATGACAAGCCACACGCCGATTTGATCGGTGGTTTTCTCTGGTTTGGGGTCTTTCGGTTCATTGGACATGGGTTTATCCTTCATAACTTATTTTGAAAATTGATCCAGTTCATTCAGGGCTGGAGGTCTCGTTTTTGATTTCGCAGCATATCCATAAACAGTGGAGACCTGCGAATTTTTCTGTACTTGATCAGGTAACGAAGATCATTTAGATTATCGTGGCTGAGTTGATAGTGATAATAGTTTGTGTATTCAAGAATCGCAAAAAGAAATAACAGATTTGACCAGATGGAAACTTGAAAATTGACCAGCGGGGTGATCTGGTTACAGAAAATTAATATTGGGTAGATTGATAACAGGACCACATCCGCCCATGTGAAAAACGAAAAGAGCGCATAAAATAATCGGGGAAAGTCATTCGAGCTTTGGAGATGGTTTGAAATTTTAGGTGCCAATAAAAAAACACCCTGAGCGAGGATGGCGCATATCAGGAACATGCCATATGCATACGGCTGCCAATGCAAGACATTTCGCGAGGTTAATGCAACATACAAACAAATCGGCAACCAGAATATGTTGAAAAATTCCAAATTGCGGAGGACCAGCAGGCGGTGAATAATTTTTTGACGTCTCATCTTAATCATGGACGTTCAAAGAATGTCACTACTTCCCCAGTGTCGTTCGCAAAACTCATTGGCGAACACTTTAGCAGGCGGATGAAAACGAATAGATCTCCCACCGCCCCGCCCGTATTCAAAGCCACTAAAAACGCGATCATTAGAATCCAGCTGATGGGTGCCAGCAGCAAGAGCAACAGCCCCATAGCGCCGATGATGACCAGCGGGCCAAGCACGGTGATGGCGTATTGGCGCTTGGGGAAGAACCAGGTGGGCGCGCCCGCATACGCATATAGCGGGCGCAAGGCAAACACAGGCTTGCCATGAGAGAAAATCCAGAAGAATAGGCCGTGGATGATTTCATGAATGATTAAGACAAGCACTACCAACCCAATCGCGCTGAACACCTTTCCGATTGTTATGGTCACCGAAAAGTTTGTGATATCTGGGCGAACCAACGCTATGAAACGAGACAACAAGTAAAACATGGGGATGAAGGTAATAAACGCGCCAATATTCAGCAGGATGGCCAGGCGCATATCTTTTTTCAGGTTAATTTCAGCGGACTGAACATATCCATCCGGTAACGTCTGTGTTGAAGTATTCATGATCGATTTTCCTTTTCTGCCTGCGATCTATGAATCCATTACCGGATTCACTACTGCGTGATCTGTACGCTGCCCGCGCCCATTTCAATGACAATTGTCAGCGCTGGGCCGGAACCTTCCTGAGTATACGTCTCGCCATTCTTGTTCCAACCTGAGGGAGTCTGCATATTGGACATACCGCCGCTTACCTTGACTGTGGCTACGATTCCCGAAGGGATGACCAATTCCAAACTGCTCAGCCCTAGATGGATTGTGACACTTCCAGCCCGCTGAAAGGTACCACCAAAGTCGAGCTTGTATTTGCCAGCGCCACCCTCAAAGCTCAAAGCCTCGAAGTTGGCATTCCCAAGGTTTTTCAGAGTCACTGTTGAAGCGCCGGTTTTGTAGCTCAAAACGCTCAGTTTTTCCGGGTTGGGTGAGGAGAAATCAGCTGTCATTTGCGCGGCGCCGTCCTTGATCGTCAAATTTGTCAGCGATAGACCGCCCAAATCAAAAGTGCCTTCATAGGCGCCCGAGTTAATGGTCAGTTCCATTGGAGCAGCGCCAAGCTTCAAATTCCACTCGTTTTTAATTTGGTTAAACGAGGACACGCCATTCGTTTTATAATCGCCTACGGTAATGCTCACATCCCCGCCCTCTGTCTTGATCACGGGCTTTAGCTCAGGAATGTTATACGTGGCGCTACCTTCGACTAACTTTGTTGCGCCAGGCGCCAGCACCAGATTGCCGCCACCAAAATTCAGGGTCAGGCGCGCATCTCCATCGGGCGGAGCGACCGAGATTTGATCAGTGACATCCGGACCGGGCGTTTTGGCAGCGGGAATATTGGTTAGAAAACCACAGGCCAGGCTGACCAGTGCCAGAGAGACTAATACGCTGAATAGTTTTTTTGACATTTCGATCTCCTTAAGATAATTCCACCAGAGCGGGATTTCTTCTATAAAATAAGACTTTCGACATGCAAAAATCCTATTGATTTCATTATATTTTTACACATTAGTTACACCCCAAACTGGGGTGTGTTTATTTAGTACACTTGAGAGAAACGTTATGAAGCCCCGAATTTATCTGATGCCAGTGCCGTGAATTCCAACTTCCCATTTCTACTTTCTACATGGATAACTTCACCCTCATGAAAATCTCCGCTCAGAATCTTAACTGCCAGCGGATCCTGCAACTCGCGCTGGATCGCCCGTTTGAGCGGACGTGCGCCATAATCCGCATCGTAGCCGACCTCTGCCAGATAGGCGCGCGCGTCTGGGCTGATCTCCAGCCGATAGCCGCGCTCCGCCAACAGCGCAGAAACATGCCGCAGTTGAATCTCCACGACGCGCACCAAATCTTCGCGGGTAAGTGAATGGAAGATGATGATCTCATCAATGCGGTTCAAAAATTCAGGTTTGAAATGCGCTTGCAGAATCTGAGTGATCGCATCCCGCGTTATGCTACCCGCTTTCCCACCCATTAACAGCTCACCGCCTAGGTTGGAGGTCATCACCACCAACGTGTTACGAAAATCAACAGTGCGACCCTGACCATCCGTCAGGCGACCATCGTCGAGCAGTTGCAGCAACACGTTGAATACGTCCGCGTGCGCCTTTTCAATTTCATCGAACAGCACCACACTGTACGGGCGGCGGCGAACCAACTCGGTCAACTGCCCGCCTTCCTCGTAGCCGATATATCCAGGCGGCGCGCCGATCAAACGGCTGACAGTGTGCTTCTCCTGATATTCGCTCATGTCAATGCGGATCATGGCATGCTCGTCGTCGAACATAAATTCAGCCAGCGCGCGCGCCAACTCGGTCTTGCCGACGCCAGTGGGGCCAAGAAAAATAAATGATCCCAGCGGACGGTTCGAGTCTTGCAGTCCCGCCCGCGCACGGCGTAAAGCATTCGAGACGGCTTTCAGCGCATCCTCCTGCCCGACGACTCTTTCACGCAGACGGTCTTCCATGTGCAGAAGTTTTTGGGTCTCGCCTTCGAGCAACTTCGCAATCGGGATGTGAGTCCAGCGCGAGACGATTTGAGCGATTTCTTCGGCGTCCACTTCCTCTTTGAGCAGCGCCCCGCCCTGAGCCTGAACCTCTTTCATGCGGCGTTCTCCATCTGCGAATTTCTTTTCCAACTCGGGCAGAGTCCCATAGCGCAAGCGGGCGACCTTTTCCAAATCAGACTGCCGTTCGGAGCGTTCGATGTCCTGACGAGTTTGCTCGATCTTCTCTTTGGTCGTCCGCAGTTCAGCGATGGCTTGTTTCTCGGTTTGCCAGCGTGCTTGAAGTTCGTGAGACTTTTCCTTCAAGTTCGCCAGTTCTTTTTCGATGTGTTCAAGCCTCTCTTTTGAAGCTTTGTCTTTTTCCTTCTTAAGTGCCTGACGTTCGATCTCCAACTGCATCACCTGCCGATCAACCGTATCCAACGCCTGTGGCTTTGAATCGATCTCAGTTCGCAAACGCGCAGCAGCCTCGTCGATCAGGTCAATGGCTTTGTCAGGCAGGAAACGATCGCTGATATAACGCTGTGAAAGTGTCGCGGCCGCAAGAACCGCAGCATCAGTGATCCGTACACCGTGGTGGACTTCATAGCGCTCTTTTAATCCTCGCAGAATGCTGACTGTATCTTCGACAGTTGGTTCTTCCACGATGACCGGCTGGAAGCGACGCTCCAGAGCAGGGTCTTTCTCAATATGTTTGTGATATTCGTCGAGCGTGGTCGCGCCGATCAGATGCAACTCACCGCGAGCGAGCATCGGCTTGAGCATGTTACTGGCATCCATCGCGCCTTCCGCCGCGCCTGCGCCAACGACCGTATGCATTTCATCCAAAAACAAAATGATCTCCCCATCCGAATCTGTGATCTCTTTTAAGACGGCTTTCAAGCGTTCTTCGAATTCGCCGCGATATTTTGCGCCTGCCACCAGCGCGCCCATATCCAATTGGACAAGGCGTTTATGTTTGAGCCCTTCGGGAACATCCCCATTAATAATGCGCTGTGCCAACCCTTCGACAATGGCGGTCTTGCCGACGCCAGGTTCGCCGATCAGCGCGGGATTGTTCTTTGTACGTCGAGACAAAATCTGAATCGTGCGGCGGATTTCCTCGTCACGCCCGATAACTGGATCGAGCTTTCCCTGCCGTGCCATCGCCGTTAAATCTCGACCATATTTTTCAAGTGATTGGAAAGTGCCTTCGGGATTCTGCGAAGTGACGCGTTGGGAACCGCGCACTTGTTTTAACGCAGACAAAATCGCATCCTTTGTTAGACCGAATTGAATTAGCCGTTTGCTTTCATTGCTATCCGCCAGCCCCAGCAAAATATGCTCGGTGGAGACGTAGTCATCTTGCATTCCTTTGGCGTAACGCTCGGCGGCAGACAACACATCTGCTGTTTGTTGCGACATGCTGACATCCAAATTTGCGCCCTGAACCCTTGGCTTTTTCTCGAGTTCGTTTTTCAGTTCATCTTCAATGGCTTGAGTCCCGCCTGATGCCTTCGTGATGATTGCACGAACAATGCCGTCCTCTTGTTGAACAAGCGCCAGCAACAGGTGAATCGGTTCAACCACCTGATGCTGATGATCCTGTGCAAGGTGTTGGGCGGCGAGCAACGCCTCCTGGGATTTCTGGGTGTACTTTTCAAGGTTCATAAATTCCTCCGTACTATCATTCAGGTGTAACCGTCCCGAAGGTTGCCCTGATCAAAATTATCCGTCTTTCAAAACCTCACCGCTGGTGCGCGGTGCACACTTGCCCTGGCGGGCAGTGCCAGGGAGTGTCGGGATGCTCTATTCCAATTCGATCCAGGTCGCCTCGAAATATACTTCGCGGTAACGTGCCAAACGCAACTGTTGGCTGTCATACTGTGCGGTCAGTTCGGTTTCCAATTGGCGAATGTGAGACTGTAATTCAACGACCTGCCTGCGCAGGTGCAGGATCGCTTCGGCGGCAACTTCATCAACGCCTAAGTCTTTTTGAATACGATGCTGACAGCGCAACTCGTAACCTTCATAGGTTCCGTACCAATATTTTTTAGGAGATGAATTTTCACGAATCATAATTTGACCTCGCTTGGTTTCACGTGTTTTTGACGTGCGGAAGCCAATTCTGTAATGCCCGCAACTTCCTGATCGGTTAAAGCATTGGGTAGAATCAGTTTGACACGGGCAAACATGTCACCGCGTTTGTTGGGTTCACGCAAATAGGGCATGCCTTTACCGCGCAGGCGGAAAGTCTGGTTGGCGTTGGTGCGAGGCGGAATCGTCAGAGTCAGCGGCTTCTCCAATGCAGGAATGCGGATCTCGCCGCCAGCAATGGCTGTGAAAATATCGACCGAAGCATCGAAATGCAAGTCGTCACCATCGCGCTCGAAAATAGCATTGGGTAGAACTTTGATGATTAAATACAAATCCCCAGCTGCACCGCCGTTCCTGCCCGACTCGCCGCGACCAGCCAAACGGACGCGCGTTCCGGTCCGCACGCCAAGCGGAATGCTTGCCTGAACGCGATGTCCATCTATTTCCAACGCGCGTTCTGTGCCGCGAAAAGCCTCTTCCAGCGTCAGATCAACTTCGTATTCCACATCCCGTCCACGGCGCGGACTGGGCGGAGCATTTCGTCCACCGCTGGATTTGCCTCCAAAAATATTCGAGAAGAAATCAGAATATGGCGAAGCGCTTCCAAAGAGATCTTCCAGGTCTTCGGCGTTGGCGTATTGAGTCTGCGCTTTTTGATCAGGTTGTGAAGACCAGTTTTGCCAATCGAAATCCTGCTGCTGACCGCCCGTCTTTTGCCATTGCTGATATTGCGCGCGCAGTTCATCGTATTTCTTGCGCTGTTTCGCATCTGATAGAACCTGATACGCCTCATTGATCGTTTTGAATTTTTCTTCGGCGTCTTTATTGCCCGGGTTTACATCGGGATGATGCTTGCGTGCCAATTGACGGAAAGTCTGCTGGATCACCTTCTTGTCAGCAGTTGGCGCTACACCCAATATTTCATAATAGTCTTTGAAGTCCATTATTCATCTTCTTGTTCATCATCAAATGTTTTTTTGTTTTTAGACAGCGCACGAGGCTCAATTTCCTTTGGAGTGTGCCTATCACAAGCGACTAGTAGAGGTTGATCACTCTGCACAATATGACCGCCAGGGCTGGTCACGGTACAATCCAGCAGTTTACCTTCCGGTGTGTATACAGCCAGAACATTGAATAGATTGGCGCACACAATGCAGCCATGAATCTCATCTACAATTTTATTTTCAGAAGTGTTTATCATTTTTCAACTGCCTTTTGGAGCCAGCCTTTCTTTTGCCAGGAATCCAAATATCGGGGCTCGGGCCAATATTTTCCGGGGATGAAGTCGGAACATTCAACAGGAAATATGCCTCCGCGACGATTAGCTTGTGACCAGCCAAATTCGATCTCGCGATCACAGTTTGCGCAATTCACATAAAACTTGTCGTTTCCCGGGTTGTCCTCCGGCTCGAATATCTCATACTCTTCCGGTTTGGAAGAAGAGTTGTCTTTTGTATATTCACGGAAATTCCATCGACGAGTATCATCTTCTTTATCTTTCTCGATCTTTTCCTTGAATTTAAACCGCCAGGTATGATCAGCCTCGAGTGGTCCCCATTCCTGCCAGGTTTCACTTTCAGGTCCCGCCAGAATTTTCCAAACCCGGTAAATGTTCAATTTGTGAGTACCGCATGTTGTACAGGTAAATTCCCACGGTTGATGTTCTTGCATTTCTATCCTCTTTTCATAACAATATCTGACACCCCGTGTGATTGATTGCGTAAACATGGTCAATCACAATAATTTAATAGTTTCGTTCTTGTTTACGGCGTTCACGAACCTGCAGTTCAACAGCATCCAAAGCTCCATTCAACGTGGATTGAAAATGCTCGCCCTTTTCGGTCGCCGCGATGTGATCTGATCCCATATACACGACAATCGTCACTTCGTTTATATACGCCGTCTGATGTTCCTTCGCAGGCCGTTTGAAGTTAACCGCCGCGCCTGATATATCTGTGTGACCTTCCGCCAGTTTGCTAAGCCGATCTACGGCAAGGGTGTAGTGTTCATTCTCACTTTTCTTCACATCATCCATTTCGTTATTAAACTCAACAGGGAAATTTGCTCTGTCCATTTTGCATTCTCCTTATCTAATAGCGCAAAACCGCCGCGATGGGCGAGTCCGTTGGCATTTCATCCTGGGAAAGGGCGCAGACTGTTCCGCCGTTTTGCAGGGTATTCATCGCTGTGAAATCCAAAAGCGCGAGGTTGTATGTTTTACTCTGCCCATTTGAACTGCGAGTCACTTTTCCATCTTTAGGATTGAATGCACCCCAAATTTGATTCTCAACGGATAAGATGAGTTTGTCCACGAGCCCATTGAACGCGGCTGCGACAATTTTCTCAATGTTATCTGTCGCTTTGTCTGTATCGGCAAGTTGTTGATATTGCTCCACAGTCTTTTTTGTCTCCTGCTGGAAATGGGTTTCTACAATGTGCCACGCCTGTTCCTGTAATTCTTCAGGGCGCAAACGATCGGGGCTTCCGATGATTCCCTCTTCCATGATATTTTGATATTCGCTGACCTTGTGGTACATCGGCAACAAATATTCAACGCCCGCCAAGACAAGCGGTGCGTTTTGTTCGCGAAAAATTTCTTTGAGGCTGGTATCTACCAGATTGAGATATTGCTCGACCCAGATTTTTTCTTCCTCATCGCCCGGTCCCTGTCCGTGGAACATACCGCTACCGCCGCCGGAGTGCATCTGCAGCGTTTTTTGTGGACCATCGAGTCTGAGGGCTTCTTCCATGTTTGCAGGGATTCCTTCAGGCAGGGTAATTTGACCCACGCCATAGCGCGTTCCTTCAAACAGCCGCACTTCATTCAGGCTGAGCGCTAAAATGTAATAATGTCCGTTGTTCGTAAACAGCGGCAAAACAGGTTTGACATAATAAGATTGAGCAACGACAAGCAGTTCCTCGGCGTGAAATGGCAGTGCATAGTAATGGAAATCATCTACTGAGATAAATACAGCCAATCCATCGTGTTGATGATTCCAAAAATGGGCATCATCCAACAATGCCTGCGCCGATTGAAGTAAAGAGCTCGCTTCGCGTGGTCCCATCCCGCCGTCCAAAAGTTGCTTTTCCGCGTCTCGCAAAAGATTCTTGAAGCGGATGGGATCCTGCTGTGTTTCCCGTCCTGCGCGATGTGTCGGCAGAAAAATAGATATGCTTGGGCTTGCCGTTTGCTGTGCGAGTTCCTTGATCTGGTCTAAAGTAAGGTTTTTCATTGGTTGCTCCTTTTTTATTTACACTACATGGTCAGTCTTAAAACGGTCATTACTTCGCGATGAAATAAACGTAACAGTCGTACAGCAATATGGATATTAAACTCAAGTAATCCCGTGCATCAATGTGATCCCGGCTTTTCCAAATATCGCTGATTAATCTTTTCTCTTTTGGTGTATGGAAAACTTTTAGATAATTTTCCAGCATTTGATCGCCTAAACGGACGAACCTTTCGTTGTCGTACACTTCGGCACTTGCCTTGAACTTGGATTTAATCTCGCTCAACAGCGCCTTGCCTGTTAGCGCTCCGCCGATTTTTCTTTTTCCCGGCTCCAATATCCCAAAAGGCGAGTTGTGCTTATATGAAAGGGTGTTTCTTTCCGTTTGCGACAGAGAGCCAATCTGTCTCGGCGACCAAAATGTGGATTGGGTCAACAAAGACTTTTGCATCAGAGACTCATACAACCCGCTTTTGGTGTGGAACTCTGGTGCCACGTAATACGCCAGATAATTCATATCCTCCAGAAGTAGGAATACTTCGTGCCTTTTGTTCTTATTTTTTGGATGGACGAGGAAACGGTAATAGGGAACTCCCCAATCATCCTGCAATGA
>JACZJB010000137.1 GCA_014860805.1 Anaerolineales bacterium | reverse complement strand
TCAATACATCTATTCATGAAGGAATTCCAATGAGCATATTGGAGGCCATGGCGCAAGGAATACCGGTCATTGCTCCTAATGTTGGAGGATTAAATGAAATAATAGATAATGGTTTGCAAGGATATCTAATTAATGATCGTGATCCTAAATCGTTTGCGGAAAGATGCAATTATTTGTATAAAAACAAAAATTTATTAAAAATAATGGGAAACGCAGCCAGAGAAAAAATAACTAAACATTTTTCTGTAAATCAAATGGTTTCTCGGTATTATTATTTGTATCGAAGCGTTTTAAATTTTTAAATGGTTAAATGTCTTTGGCTGTACGAACATAGTTATTTCCAGGCTTTGGTTAAATTATCCATCCCATGGGAATCCCACATGAGTAGGAAGCGGTTCAGCGATAAGTAGTTTAGTCGTTTGCGAAAGAATTTATTATTACATACTCGTAAAGCGAACCATCTCATTAGCAGCTACTTGGAAACCGCCCATTATGGCTCAAGCGTCGATCAGAATTTCCAGCAAGAAAAAGGCGTGACCAAATAACACCTCGGCAAATTGATTTAAGTCCAAAGGGTGGGTCAAAATTTGTTACATATCTGAAATGCGATACATATTTAATACAAATTGGAAAGCTGCCGAAAACTGTATATTTTTAATAACAACCCGTTATCATTAGAATATTTTATGTTTTTTACGAAGGGCACGTCCTTTGCATTTTGTTGTGGGAACTGAGCGGTGCTGTTGAATAAAAACTTTGAACTACAGCAGGAGGATGGGTATGCTCAAAAAGTTGATGGCATTAATCTTAGTTAAAATTATGTTGCCGTCTTTAGCGTTTGCTTGGACCTACACGGCGAATATGGACTCTTGGCCTACCATCGGACCTGGCTTCAACTGTTATAATAGAACCTCTCCTAATTACGGAGAGTCCATATTAGACAGCACTACTCCAGATCAGAGGAAGTCACTGCATGGATATATGTATCCTGGTACCAATGATGCTAGAGAACCGTTCATGTGCTCTGTGGGACTACCTAATGGAACGAGGAACTTTTATTTTCAATATTATTTCAAGTACGGTTCTAACTGGAAAACGCATCCAACCTTAAACAAGCATGTGTATTTTATGACGGATTCCGCGAACCACGTTGGAGGATTTTGGGGAACTCGCACAAGCGCAAGCCGTGGGGGAGGCGAACAATTTGTGTACGCTCCCGCATCTGTTTTTGGACTTGGTTTTCAACCAGTTAATGTTGGTACTCCAATAGCATTACAACATAACAACTGGTATAAAATATCAGGATGGGTAGATGCTGGTGATCCGGGGATGAGAAACGCTCGCGTAAAGTTATGGGTAAATGATGTTTTGCAGATAGATTATTCTGGTTTGCCGCTCCTCGCCTCAGATGCCACCGGAATAAATGTTATGGAAATGACCCCTGTTTGGGGCGGAAATCAAGATATTACTGTTCCGGCTACCGGAATGGATATCTATTTCGACAAGTGGATAGTATCATCCGAGCCGATTTCGGAATTGACTAGTGGAGATGCTGGAGGAGGGGTTGCTGGTGATGTGAAATATCCAAACGTTCCAAGTAGCATCAAAGTGGAGTAGCAAAAATAATATTATTTGATTAAGTTATCCTGAGAATCATTTTTAGCGATTTCCTTCACCCGGGTTCGACAGTGGTAGGAAAACAGACAAGGTAATAGCTTTGTTTTTCCGGGTGGTTCTAGGCATAGGAGTGATTCCCGGTTAATGGACGGGATTGAGGCTGATGTTTGACAAACTCTTTCCTAGTCACTGTCTAACTCGTTATTTTTCGATGACATCGCTATCGCGCAATTCCGGTCGCGGCGGTCGAGCTCCGCCCCGAAGAAAGCCGCAGCGCTCTTTAAGATCTTATTGGCGCGCTCAAGCTCCCAATTCTCGCGCTCCGGCTCCTTCATTCGCGCACGCTCGTTCATAGCCCCTCCTCTCAGATGATGGAGTCTCCAGCAAACCTAGGGCGACTCATAACGCGCCATTTAGGAATTATTATCTTCAAATTGTTGGAAATATCGAGAGTAGGCTATAGCTTAATACATATATGAACTATAAAGTTTTCCCCCGTTTTTCCGATAAAATAACGAAGTTGTCTTTGTTTATCCCAGGGCTAACCTGGCTCAGACTTGGAGGCAATATTGATAGCGAGCATTGATGTTAATGTTATTTTTCGTCTTTTTCTCGAGCAGGATATTCATTATAATTTCAACTCGAATGTTCCTCGAATCTGCATGTATAGCCTGGGGAGAAATTAGTCGTGGAAACAAACAAAGGAAAACATTGTGTTGTCTCTGTGATCCTTCCGACCTACAAGGAAGGGAAGAACCTGTGGGAAATGGTGACAAGGATCTTCCGGTCGCTTGATGGAGAAGATTTGGACGGGGAATGCATTATCGTTGATGACGACTCTGGTGACGAAACCGAGTCGGTCTACGAACAGTTGAAAAAAGAATACAACCTGCGGCTGGTCATCCGAAAAGGGGAACGAGGGTTATCAACTGCCGTAATCCGCGGGTTGCGGGAAGCCCACGGAGAAATCCTCGTTGTGATGGATGCCGACCTTTCTCACCCGCCGGAGAAAATACCTGAAATGATCAAGGCGGTCAGAAACGGGGCGGATTTTGTGCTTGGGTCCCGTTATGTCGATGGTGGTGAAATCGAAGAGAATTGGGGTTTTTACCGGAAGCTGAATTCTAGGGTCGCAACATTGTTGGCATGTTTCCTGACGACCCTGAACGACCCGATGTCCGGTTTCTTTTGCATTCCGAAAAAAACATTTGATGCATGTAAGGAATTGTCACCGGTCGGTTACAAGATCGCCTTGGAGGTTCTCGTCAAGTCGGATGCCGGTAATGTGAAGGAAATCCCTATATTTTTCAGTAGGCGGAAACATGGCGAAAGCAAGATGAACTTCAAAGAACAGGTTTTTTACCTGAATCATCTTTTGCGGCTGTATCGTTATAAATATCCAGGAATCGTTCAATTATTCTTGTTTTTGCTTGTCGGATTCTCTGGATTTATTGTGGATACATTCTTTTATTTTTTCTTGCAATTATTCTTTAGCATTTCACACTTGGTGGCGCGGGGGATTTCTTTCGTTCTGGCAGCAAGCTGGAATTGGTATTGTAATCGTAGGTTTACGTTCTTGCAGGGAGACCGCCCAGATCGTATGATCCAGTGGTCGCATTTTATATTTATGTCTTCTATTAGTTTCGTGTTGAATTGGGGATCTTATTATACTTTAACCACTAATGTTCATTTTTTTCATCTCGAATAAGTTCCCGGCATTTATATTAGGTGTATTAATTGGGACTATATCCAATTTTAGCTTTTCAAAATATATTATTTTCAGGGACATTAAAGAAGAGAAAATGTGTGTTCTGGCTCACGTTGATAAGAAAAAGCACTTGTAATTTAATTAGCGGAAGCCAATAAAAATTAAATATTAATAATTAGACGTCCTTGAAATTCTTGTAAACCGTTGAATAATAATGCTTATATATGTCTTTGACTTGTGTAATAATTGCCGGGAATTGAAGTAAATCCTATGAAAACCCGGTGAAAGATGCAGCCGAAACTGCCCCCGGACACCCGACCACAGCCTGACCTGTTCTGCTCTCGCTTGGAGAACATGCTCAACCGACGACACCCCCTGTACCGGCTGGCCCATAAAATCGACTGGGAGTTTTTCGAGAAGGAATTCGGTCCCCTCTATGTCGAGAAGGTGGGCCGCCCCGGGTTGCCGATCCGCCTTCTCGTCGGTCTGCACTTTCTGAAGCACGCCTTCGGGGAGAGCGGCGAATCGGTGGTGGAGCGGTTCGTGGAGAACCCGTACTGGCAGTGCTTCTGCGGGGTCGAGTATTTTCAGCACACGTTTCCGCTGGACCCCACCTCGCTGGTGCGGTGGCGCAAGCGGATCAAACCGGAAGAAATACGAGTTCGGTTGTAAGGTTCCCGTTGTAACGACGTCCCGGGGGAACTGGGTGGTCGGCATCGACGCGCTGCACGGGAATCCGTTCGACGGGCACACGTTGAAATGTTCGATCGGCCAGGCGGAGCGATTGACGGGATGGACGGTGACCGACGTGTTCTGCGACCGGGGGTACAAAGGAGCGCAGCACATGCTGCCGGAGAAAGCCGTTCACATGACGGCGAGGAGGAACAAGGCGATCCGAAGATGGCTGAAACGAAGAGCGGCGATCGAGCCGATAATCGGCCACCTGAAATCGGTCAACCGGATGGATCGGAATTACCTCAAGGGGGAAGACGGGGACCGCGTGAACGCGATCCTGGCCGGATGCGGGTTCAACCAGCGTCTTTACGTTCATCTTCGGCGGGCTCTTTATCCGTCGCTTCGATGAAGATGCCGGATACTCCGGCACGTTATTGGCTCCTGTGGAGGCCTGAAATGGATTTATCAGGGACGACTAAGTAAATGACTCAAAAAATAAACCAATCTGTAAGTTTTTATGCAATGTGCAGAATTGTTGTATTCCTCTTGCTGGCCGTATTTTATTTTGCTATTCCAAATGCGCGGCCAGATTTTACAAAATTTAATGCAAACGACAGCGAGCATTACCTCGCACTTAGTTACAGCCTAGTAAACGGGATTGGCTATACCAGAAGTATGGATAATAACTATTTTGTACCTCATACAACATGGCCGCCTGGCGTTCCAATACTCATGATGCCCGCGGTTGCCGTGAGTGGGGAAAAAATATCATGGCTAGCCGTTAAGATAACGAGTTCTCTAATCGGACTCCTAGGCATAATTTTCGTGTGGTGTTTGATCAGAAGAGAAACTAGAGATGAATTCGGGGCGGACTTTGTTGCTTTGTTTGTAGGTCTCAATCCCATTTACTGGGACTTTAGTCATCAAGTGATGTCAGAAGTACCTTTAACGGTTTGGATTATCTCCTCGTTATTTATTGTGGACATTGTCTGGCGCGACCGCCGTGTATTGTGGTGGGAGGCTTTTTCATTTGGAAGTTTTATCGGGATGGGAATGTTAATTAAAGGTCACGCAATTGGGTTGATCTTCAGTCCGTTGTGTTATGCATTGCATCGTTCGCAAGAACCTTTAAGCCGAAAGAATAACCTCAATATGTGGTTTATCTTTGCTTTAGGTTTTGCTGTTCCATTCGTGGCATGGGGAATTCGTAACAGCATAACGGATGCTATAGGATTTGATGGCCTCAATCAACTGCGAATGCTGCGTGCTAAAAATCCTGTTGATCCACAATCTGAACTTCTTTCCATTTGGGATACCATAACTGTAGTAGTAAAAAATTTCCGACATCATATGATTCATATTCTGCCATGTGAAATTCTTCCTGGCTTATGGAATGTTAAAGATTGGAGCTTGCCCGGAATATTAGCGCTAGGCTTAAGTGTCGCACTGGGATTACTCTGTCTTGGAAGCAAGAGATTACAACTCGCCATACTTTCAGTTATATTGTCGATTTCGGCTCTTAATCTGGTTTATGCATTCGGCGGAGCAGAGCGCTTCTGGATACCCGTTTCCATATTAATGACAATCTTGATTTCGCTCAGGTTTTGGAAGTGGCTGGTGGGCCGTGAACGCGCCTTTATGTTAATTTGTATATGTGTAATAGGTGCAGTATTGACAACAAACCTTATTATATATGTGTTATATCATGAGAAACATCCATACTCTCACCGAGGAGCTTTTAAGGAATTAGCAGAGTTTTTTGATGAAACAACAAAGATGAATCTTTATAATAAAAATGTTCTTACGACCCATCAGAACGCCTTTAAGCTCATGACAGGTTACAAATCTCCACCTATATCAGCGTGGCACAAAGAATCAAAGCCGTATTATGATTATGTAGTGCTTAGGGTTGATGGGAAAAATCCTTCTCCGCCGCACGGAGCAATTCAAAGACTTGAGGTATATCCTTATGGGTTATATGAGTTGGCAAAACCAACTATTGGCCCGGAACTTCTTAGCGAGGAGCAAACCAAGCAGTTGCCGTTTCCGCCAATAAAATAGCGATTGCCATGATTAAACAGTACGGTTCAAGTCCGATCCTTGATGTAAAATCAGCCCCATGCTCAGCGCGAAGTTCCTCGTGTCGTGCGCAGTGTATGCCGATCCGTTATCGGTGAGCCATTCGATCGGATGAGGAACTCGATCTACCAGGTCGAAGCGGGATTCGATCGTCTCTGCAATCAGATCCCGGATCATCTCTCCGGAGGCTCCTGCCGTGGTGGCGATATAGCTCATGACCTCGCGATCGCAGGTATCCAGGCTAAAAGCCACCCAGACGATCTCCGCGTTCCAGCAGATGATCGCGAAGATGTCCGAGCACCAGCGCGTGTTGCTCTTCAGCGCGACGATCTCGTCTTCATGCGTACGTGCGGGTCTGCCCGTGTGCTTCTGAAGCAGCAGGTTGTTGATCGCCATGATCCGGTACACGCTTTTTTGTTCACCCGGGGGCGTCCCAGGACCTCCAGCTTCTTGTTGAGCAGCGCCGTCGTTCGAGGATACCCATAGGTGCTTCGAACATCGACGATCTCCCGAATCAGGGGCAACAATTCATCGTCGGTCTCTTTCCGGTAATGTCCCCGGCGGACTGTACGACCTTTTTCCCGTTTTTCGTACAGGTTCGAACGGGAGACAACCAGGGCATCCGTGACCGCCTTCACTGGGAATCGTCCTTTTTGGGCAAGGGCATCCGGAACAACAGTTTTTTTTTCGCGGGCAATGGCGATGGCTTCTTTCAGGATCTCCGCTTCCATCGTCTTTTTGCCCAGAAGACGCTCCAGTTCCCGGACCTTGACCTTTAACTGCTTAATTTCCGATGCGGGAACGACTTGCTCGTCGGCGCCGATCGCGACGAGAGCACCTTCCCGCATGAGTTTGCGCCAATGGAACAGCTGGTTGGGGTTCACGCAGTACTTCCTGTCCACTGCGGAGAGAGAATTGCCGGTCTGTTCAGTTTCCTCCAGAATGGCGCGCTTTTCCTCCGGAGACCACCGCCGGCGACGCTGCACGGAAGTGATGACTTCGATGGGACCCATGTCGGGACGATCCTTGGGGGTAGTCATACGACTAGGCTTACTCCTATCACTTAAAGTCAGCAATCGGAGTGTCCGGTCGAAACGGGGGCAGCTTCACTCTGCCAGGAAACAGGAAATATTTTTTAGGCTAGGAAGTAAGCATACCTAATATCATTATGGTGAGGTGGTAAATGAGGATATTGTGGTTATCTCATGTGGTTCCATATCCGCCCAAAGGGGGGTTGTGGCAAAGGAGTTATAATCTTTTGAAACAAATCGGCATTAACAATGAGGTGCATCT
>JACZJB010000012.1 GCA_014860805.1 Anaerolineales bacterium | reverse complement strand
GCAAACTTCTCCCAGCCGTTCCACTTGGAAAGGTTCTGCAAATAAAAAGGCTTCAAGGAGTGCGGCGGGGCATGCAACCACGAGCGAGTGAACGGACCAATAAGCCTCAAGACCGACACGGGAAGATTCAAGCCAAGTTTGAAGAACGGGTTTAATTTAAATTCCCCCGCAGTTGCAATAAGAATTAATTTCTCGACATTCTCGGGATGATTCAAGGCATAGTCTGTGACGACTGCACCGCCAAAGGAGTGACCGACCAAAACAAAAGGCGTGGACACTTTCAACTGAGCGAGGGCAGTTTCCAGGTCCAGTTGGATGCGGGGCATGTCGTACCCTGTGGTCGGCTTATCAGAGAGTCCATGTCCGCGAAGATCCAATGCGATGACGCGGTTGTCCATTGCAAATTTCTGCATTTGATACTGCCACTGCTCCGCCTTGCCGCCAAAGCCATGAATAAAGACAATGGTGCGCAGCGGACTCTCGGGAGAAACATCAATTGCAGAAAGCCGAACAAGGGGATCCGACGAAGTGCGTATTTCGTGGCGGTAGAGGTCGAGATCTATGTCCATGAAAGAAGTTTACAGGAGATGGATGGGGATGTCAATTTTATATGGGTGCAAAATTCAAGTGTTGAAAACCAGCATCGAGAGTGCTACACTATTTGTGAAGGAGTTCACTATGGGAGCTGTCGGAGTCGCATGTCTTGTAGTTGCCCTGATCTGCTATTGGGGCTTTGGCTGGAGCGGTCTTGCTTCTGCTATTGTGGGAGCAATTTTGGGACCCGTTATCATTGCCGTTTTTCAAGTTACTTTCTCTTCCCTGTTCGGTGCAAAAGAAGGGGAAGCAGCCCAAGCGGATAATTCCAACCCGCCTGCAACGCCGCCCAATCCATAACGGTCTGCCTGAGCCTTCATCAGCATAAGGGGATTTTTTGGTAAAATTGAGGGGTATGTTTTCTATTGAGCAAATCATCCGTGAAGCGCAGGAACGCGGCGACTTTGATAACCTGAAAAACAAAGGGAAACCAATCGACCTGACCGCGTACTTCGAAACGCCAGAGGACATTCGGCTGGCATATTCGGTGCTGCAAAACGCCGGCATCGTCTCTCCCGAAGTGGAGTTGCTGCAGGAGATCGCAGCCCTGAAGGAAAGACTCGCCACAACCCACGAAGAGAACCAGAGAAGGAAGATCAAGAAGATCATTACAGAAAAACAATTGCAGTTTGATGTGATGCTTGAAAAGCAAAAGGTCAAGAAGGGGAAGTAAAGTCAGATGTTGACAGAAGGGAAGGCGTTTATCGCTTTGACAAATTCCCTCCGCCCTGCTATACTTATTCCATTGAGTTGACTTTTACTGTCACAGGGTTGGCAGTTGTTTGGTAAGGCATTTGTGTTTGAAAACTACACAGGGACCTCTCGCGAGCAAGTCAGCGGAGGTCTTTTTCTTTTGACCTTTTCCGCCACAGGCGGTTTAAATAATAAAATCTATTAATCCATGAGGTATATAAAATTATATGAGCAAGAAAAACAAGTTAAGAATTATCCCGCTCGGGGGGCTCGGCGAAGTGGGAAAGAACATGATGGCCTACGAGTTCGCGGGCGACATCATCGTGGTGGATGCCGGTATCATGTTCCCCAAGAACGATATGCTCGGCGTGGACTACATCATCCCGGACTACGAGTATTTAAAGAAAAGGGCTGACCGGGTCAAGGCAATCATCATCACGCATGGTCATGAAGACCATATCGGCGCGATCCAGCATATCATTGCGGATATTCCAGCGCCTGTGTACGCCACACCACTCACCCGCGGATTGATCGAAGGCAAGTTGCTGCGCAACAATTCTCAGCACAAAGCTCAGATCAAAACCATACAAGCGGGCGAATCGAGCAAGATCGGTGCATTCCAGGTCGAATATTTTCACGTGAGTCATTCGATACCCGATGCTGTCGGGTTGGGCATCACCACCCCTGCGGGGCTGGTCATCCATATGAGCGACTTCAAATTCGATCACACTCCCGTGGACGGCTGGCCGACGGATTTTGCGAAGCTCTCCGAGTTTTCCACCCGCGGCGTGGACTTGCTGCTCTCCGATTCAACAAACGCCGAGCGCCCAGGCTGGACTCCATCCGAGTCTGTCATTGGCCCCGCCTTTGATAAAGTGTTCAGTGAAGCAAAAGGCCGTGTCATCGTAGCCACATTTGCATCCTTGATTTCCCGCGTCCAGCAAGTAGCAGACGCGGCCGCCAAACATGGGCGCAAGATGGCGATTGCGGGTCCCAGCATGGTGGACAACGTCAAGATCGCGCGCAAAATGAAGTATCTGGATATTCCAGATGAAATGATCGTGCCAATTGACCAGGCACTGCAAATGCAAGACCACAAAGTGGTCATCATGTGCACGGGCTCACAAGGAGAACCTTCTTCCATTGTTGGACGTTTATCGGCTGGCACGAACCGCCAGTTCGACCTCAAGCCCAACGACACAATTGTGCTCTCCTCGCACCCCATTCCCGGCAACGAAGAGACCATCAGCAAGACCATCAATCGCCTCCTGCGCCGCGGCGTGAAAGTCGTAGACGACAGTGTTGCCCCCATCCACGTCTCAGGACATGCCGCACAAGAAGAACAAAAACTGCTGATCAACCTGGTTCGTCCAAAACATTTTATGCCCATTCACGGCGAGCTACGGATGCTGAAGCGTCACGCCCAGCTTGCACAGGCAGTTGGTATTGACGAAGAAAATACCATCGTGGTTGAGAATGGACAGGTCGTTGAACTTGTCGGCAACAAGATCCTGCTTGGTGAACGCATCCCCGGTGATTACGTTTTCGTTACTGGCGAATCCATCGGCGACATCGACCACGATGTGATGCGCGAACGCAGTCAACTGGCGCGCAATGGCATTCTGTTGATCGATATCAGCATAGATAAACTCACAGGACGTTTACAGCAGGAGCCTGAGGTTATCACTCGCGGCTTCGTCTCCCCCGAAGAAGCCGAAACCCTGATCCCAGAAGTGCGGAAACGCGTAATGAGCGTTGTCCATGACGGGAAATTAGACGATGAAAAAGACATAGTCAATGCAGTGAAAAGTTATCTCCACCAGGAAACAAAGCGCAGACCGATGGTTTTCGTCACACTGAGCAAAGCTTAAACAAAAATGACCGCCTCACGGCGGTCATTTTATTTTTTGCGCAATCTGTCGATCCACCTTCCCCATCGGATACTCATTCAATTCACTGACTTTCACCCACTTCAATTTTTTGTTTTTGGGAATTGAAACGGCCTCAGACCAAAACGGGTGGACAACGACCTTGAAGTGGCTGTACGCATGCGAGACAATTCCCAACGCCTCGCCCCTCTTAATCTGAATCCCGCTTGCTGACCTAAGAGCTTTTACCATCTCTATAGCAGGGTTCTGTGCTACTCTTGCGTTCGGGAATTCCCACATCCCCCCCAGCAACCCATCCGCGGGCCGTTGACTTAACAACACACGCCCCCGCTCTACGATCACAGCCGCCGCCTGAATATATTGCGGAACCTGCTTCTTTGCCTTCAACACAGGACGCAATTCCTGAGACCCGTTTTCGCGCGCCTTGCAGGCTGTCATCAATGGGCATAGCAAACAGCGTGGGTTCTTCGGCAAACAGATGGTTGCGCCCAAGTCCATCAGAGCCTGGTTGTAGTCACCTGCTTTTCCTTTTGGCAAATTCTGCGCGGCAAGATCCCACAATATTTTTTCGCCTATTGGAGAATCTGCAAATTCGGTCACATCGTACAGGCGGGAAAATACGCGGCGGAGATTACCATCCAATGTGGGTTCATCCATTCTGAACGCAATGGATGCGATTGCCCCAACCGTGTAGCGACCGATCCCTGGCAGCGTACGCAATTCTGTCAGGTCACGCGGCAACTGTCCGTTAAAGTTTGAGGCAACTATTTTCGCGGCTTTATGCAAATTGCGGGCGCGGCCGTAATAGCCGAGTCCTTCCCACGCGTTTAAAACTTCCCGTTCAGAAGCAGCGGCTAGTGTAGGTATATCCGGGAACAGCTTCATCCATTTTTCAAAATAAGGGATGACCGCTTCAACCCGCGTTTGCTGAAGCATGATCTCGGAAACCCACACTGCATACGGATCGGGATGGTCGCGCCAGGGCATGGTGCGTCCGTGTTTGGCATACCATTTAAGAAGCAGGGAGGTCCATTTCATTTACGGACAAGGCTGGGATAGCGCGGCACTTTGATACGTGGTAACGCCAAAGTCCACCACACGTACATTAAGGTAGTCGTCAGTTTTGCATGCCAACACAATTGCGTCGGCACCTTGGGGAAAATTTAGAACTTCCCTGGTAGGGAATATCAGATTGCTAAATGAAGAATCATTGATCAAGACAAAACCTATTCGTGCAAAATCCCTTTCCGCATAAGCAATCCAGGGATTTGCGGAAGAAAGTCCCTCATTTCTGCGATACATGCGTGGATAAAGCAGACGACCTTCCAGGAGCAGACTATTGGGCTGAGAAAGGAAAGAAAGAAGCTCTTCATGGTCGTATCCGTTGGCAGTCAACCGTGTGATCAATTCATTTTCTGAAGATGTATAACGCGGCTGTGCAAATCCCTTTGCAAGCCAAGGAAGCGAACCCGTCAAAACGAACGCCAACAAGATCAACACATATGTGGCCTGGAATTTTTGTGAAATCTGCCAGGCAGCAGTCCCAATAGCAACCGTTTCAGGTAAAACGTTT
>JACZJB010000136.1 GCA_014860805.1 Anaerolineales bacterium | reverse complement strand
CAGCAGATCCAGATCGGGGGAAACCGCGAGCATCAACACAGGATTCTTCTCGAGTTCCTCAACGGTGATGACCTTATCTTTATTTGAGTCAAAGGCTTGCAGGATCGGGGTCGCTGCCGAATTATTTGCTGCAATCACTTGATTGAGTCCATCCGCGATGGCTGGGAGAAGCCTATTGCGGAATTCTTCCACAGTGATGCCGCCGCCTAGTTTGCCGTTAACGCATCCAGCCGCGCTGACATCTGCTTCAAGGCGTACGCCGATCAGATCCACCTCGACTTGCTGACCAAGCAAAAGCATACGGACTCGCGCCGCACCCGGCCCACCTGTGAAGTGGCCATTCGTCAGCGAACCAACTATCGGCGAGTCAAGAGGCGTGGCTGAGTCAAGCGTGAATTGGTCCGAGCCGTCAAATGCAGGCGCAGCCTGAGTCCGTTGCCCTAAATAGACAGACCATAAAACACTGGGGTCATTCAAAAAATCATCCGCCTTCACCATGTGCAGAGTGACCAGTTGTCCGTTGTCTACCGCCTGATCAAGCGTTGACTGTAATTCAAGTTCCGGGGCAACCGATGTGAGCAGAGTAAGCAAATCCCCAAATTTGTTATCCGTATTTTGTCTGTCATCGTCATCGATATTCAGTCCAAAATCCTGGGTCAGTGTACGTGTTACAGGCAACAGAAGTTTATCGGTAACAAATTGATATTGCGCGCCTGTAACAGGGATGACCACAACAGTCGGTGTTGGTTCAGGTTGTGCTGTAGGGGTCGGTTTTAGCGTGCTGCATGATGTCAGCAGCAAAACAATTGCCAGAATGGTATTTAAGGCAAAAACATTTTTAATTTTCATGGACAGTCTCTTTCTTGTTCGTTCGAATCCCTTACGGGTGGTTTAATAGTCCGAATGCGATGTGTACTTTTGGCTGGGATCAGCGTATAAAAACCATCACCCAAAGCGCGCAGGTTACTATCTCATCATAAACAAAACACTCCCGCGGCACATCCATCGGCTGGGGAGTGTTTGTCTCCGCTTACTGGGGGAGAGTAATTATGACAATGGCAGGCGAGATTCAGAAGTTTCAGCCAGCGAAACTACAGGCAGGATGGGTTCGGCTTTCTCCAGTAAAGCAGTGAGGCGCTCCATGCTGCTCAGGACCAAGGGCGGCACAGATTCTTCCATTTCTGCAATCACAGTTCGAAGATGTTCCTGACGTTCCTTGAGATCTAAAATTTGAATGGCGGCTCCTGGCGCCAGACGGTTGCTGACCAGAAGCTTCCACACGATCTGAAGTAAAACAGAAACAGGCGGTGCAATTATGATGCCAATCAAACCAAACGCATCTGCCATGGCTACCATGATGATGAGAGTCAGGATCGGACTATTCCAATTCCGTCTGTACAGACGCGGCTCCACCAACACTTGCAAGGCAACCACCACAATGACCGTATATAAAACTGTAATAAGGCTGAGTTGCACACTGGTCAACATTCCGATCAACATGAGCGGAATCACTGCCAGCAGGACGCCCACCACAGGTACCAGCCACGCCAAAGCGCCGAGCAATGCCAACAAGACCGGGAACGGCGATCCAAGCAGCCAATAACCAGCGCCTAATAACAATACAGCCAGCAGGCTTTGAATCAGTTCACTGCGGATATATGCACCAAGGTCTGGTTCGATCGTCCGCCAAATTCCGCGGGCGCGTTTGCGCTGTTCAGATGGAAGCAACGAAAGCCAGAGCCGTTCAAAATGAATCTGGTTGATACTCCAATAAATGCTCAAAAATAAAATAAGGAATGCGCCGCTTACAAAAGTGCCGATGTTCTCCGTGAAGTTGAGCATGGCAGGCAGAACAAATTGACCTTGTTCGCCGGTCATCGCTTCAAACAACGCCGCCGGTACAGGCAGCCATGCAACCAGTAACTTTTGAAATGAGCTGCCTTCCAACCAGAGCGGCATACTCCAGGCACCCTGCACGGACAGGGTTTCAGCCAATTGTTGGATGTCATTAACCGCGTGCCTGCCAACAAACAGGATCAAGAAGCCGAAGCCGCCAAATCCAACCAGGTAAAGGAGGATCAAGACCACACGCATCACCCAGCCATGTTTTTTCCAATTCAGGATCAATGGGCGAACCGTCGCTGCCAGTGCAAGCGAAGCCATAATATAAACAGCCACAATGCGAAACTGCCAGAACACAACCAACGCAAGCAGCGTGGTCATGACCGCCGCACCAAACACTGCAACTTGTTTTGTCATGTTTCATCCACCGCGCTTGCCTGAGCCAATAATGCATCCAGATCGGTTGTTATTGTCTCGATCTCGTCCATCACCTGATCGATCTGCTTGATCCGCAAGTCGGTGCCTCTTTTCCTGAGCCGTGCCTGTTTGCGTAGATCCTGTGCCAGATCCTGAGCCGCATAACGCAAACGACTGGCGTAATCACGCCCGGTTGAAGCATCCGCTTCCATTGCTGCCGGGTGAAAGACAAAATAATTGAGCAGCAGTTGAATGGTGGCCGCCATGGGAATTGCCATGAGCGCTCCAATAACGCCATAGAAAGAACCAAAGGCAAACAGCGCAAGCAGCGTAACGAAGGGGTTGACTCCAACTGCCTTACTCATAACACGAGGTACCAACAGGCTATTCTCCAACTGCTGGATAACAACTGTCGCAACGATGACCCAGATCAGTTTATCGGGCGAAATGGACAATGCCACGATCGCAGCAGGGACAGCCCCCAGCAATGGACCGATGATCGGAACCGCCTCAAACAAAGCCGCAACAAGCGCCAGGACAATTGCATTGGGCAACCCGATAATTAGATAAGCAATCAGAGCCAGAATACCGATCACCAGGCAAAGGACACCCTGCCCGACTATATAGTGTCCCACTCTGACTTCCATGGCAGAGACCAATTCGCCGATATTCTCGCGCTTCTCTTGTGGAACCAACAGCAAAAACGACTGGATGACGCGCGGTCCATCAATCGTCCAATAATAGGCAAGTACCAGAACGACAATGAAGATAAAAAAGAAGCGGGCTGCCGATGTCACATAACCAGATACCTGCCCCACTGAAGTCATGACGTCCTCCCCCGTCTGCTGAACTGGGCTCAGGCTTGGAAGCGTCACTGGGATGAATTCGCTTAATTGCACAATGAACGGGTTGGGGTAATTTATCATCCATTCACGCAGGTTTTGATAATAGCCCGGCATTGCGGCAACCATGGTTGTGCTTTGCTCAATGACCAACGGAAATAGCAACATCAGAAAACCCGCAAGCAGGAACAATAACAGAAGATAGACAAAAACAACTCCTACCGTACGGGGGAGTCCACGCTGATGCAACCAGGCGACGGCTGGCCGAATGACCGTCCCTATTACAATGGCGATAAAGAGAACAAAAACGACCTGGTTAAACTGATAGAGAAGCCAGAAGCAAAAGATAACCGAAGCGAATACCAGCGTCGCCCAGACGACGCGGCGGAATGTCCAATCATATGGACTCGAAGGGGAATGAAGCGCCATGCAGATCCTCTTAAGCAGTCAACTGGGTTGATGTATTTCCTCTGAGCAAAAAAGTCAGTACAAACCCTGCGACAAATCCACCAATGTGTGCCATGTATGCCACGCCGCCCGTGTCTGTGGTTGCTGCGATGGAACCGATGCCGCTAAATAACTGCAGAACGATCCAGAAACCAATCACCATCAATGCGGGTGCTTGAACAACCCGCTGACCCTGTAAAACTCGAATCCTACCTTTGGGAAACATCAAAATATAAGAACCAAGCACTCCTGCGATGGCACCCGACGCACCCAGATTGGGGATGTTCGAATCAAGGCTGAACATCAACTGCGCAAATGTTGCCCCGAGACCGCAGAGCAAATAAAAGATCAGGAACTTTGTATGCCCGAAGCGGTCTTCCACATTGTCGCCGAAGATCCATAAATAAAGCATATTGCCGCCCAAATGAAGCAACCCGGCATGCATGAACATGGAAGTGAACAATGTTGGAAAATCAGCAACGGGGTTGGCAAGGAAGCGGCTGGGAATAAAAGCCCATTGCACAATAAAAGCGTCACCGCCGCTCATCTCTACTAGAAAAAACAGGATATTCAAGACGATCAACGCGTAAGTGACCAAAGGGATTAATCTACGAGAGCTATTGTCATCACCAATTGGTAACATAAGATGTATCTCCTTTTATTCAGATTGGAGCATCACGATTTCACATCAAACTAAGATAAATCATTTCCAGAACCATCGGCTGGCTGGTTTGGATCGTTCTTTATCAGCGGGTCAGTTGGCGCGGCGACCTCAACGACCGGCCCGCCATCATCCTCCCAACGCAGGCTGGTTTCAACCACGGCCTTTCTCTTCTCGGTTGGTGACATATTGCCTGGATTCTTGCCATAAATCAATCGCCTGAAATAGCGGAACAATCTTAAGTTATATATTTTTTTATTCATTGCTAGCCACCCAGACTATCATTGGCAAGAAGCTGATCTCCGAGTCGTGTATGTTTCGATAATGTCGCAAAAGAATATTGATCAGGCTTGTATTCAATTTGCACATTATTTTCCTTGTATTCCACCGGGAACAATACATCCTCAGGACAATATGGATATGGAGGCACCCAATCTTTGGAAGGGGTTATTAAAGAAGCAGGGAAGAAGTCCATATACCGGCTTCTTTCATTGCCGTTAATTTGAAGGAACCCCGAGGTCTTGGTTAGATGGCGGACCGTGTTCATGGGAATAACAACAAGACGCTCTGGTGGAAGGGTACTGCCATCATTCATCGAATTAAGTTCATCCTGTTGGCTGGTTAATTTTCCGCGAACGATCATGGCGATCACACGCCGGTTATTGGGATTTATAATCACCTGGTGTACAACTCCGGGCACCCAATCAAGAAAATAAATGGTTTGCCCGATGGCTGGCTGCAGGAACGGTTGATCTTGTACCATCGGCTCATTCCCGAGAATTTGAATGTTATTAATAACACCGCGGGTACTGGGATTATCCGATATACATTTCTCCGCTAGCAACCTGACATTATTACTTTTGACGGTCCCATTTACAGATACTACTCCATGAGATGCGCCCGTAAAAAACTTACAGCCATACGTATGTTCCAAATCTCCCAGTGCCGCTGCCACATCAAGTGTAAGTTTGTCGTCTGAAACGAGATTGTTTTTTATTTCCACAATCCCAGAAATCGCATGAAGGGCATTTTCAATCCGTTTCTGGCTGTTTGAACTTGAAATATGACCGTTCAAGGTAACGACCCCATTTTTGAAATGAACATCGATTTCGTGATAGTCTAATGCCCGCAGAATGTCGTCTTTCCAAAGGATATCGGCTATCTCTGCTTTTACACCTGCATCCCTTTTTTCAACCGGACTGAGGCTTTTTCCATGCTCCAATAACAGGATACGTTCTTCGCACCTCGAAACCTGTGCAGGGCTGTCTTTGTGGGTCTGTTCACTCAACATGATGTCTTCCTTTTCAAACCGAAGAGCAATGTAAAAATGCGCTTCAGCAAAAACAACTTACACCTCAGAAATAAACCGGTGAATTCCGATTAAGATAAAAATCCAATAATAATTAAACCAACAATAGCGATACTCAAAAAATAAATACCGCTGGAGCGATAAGCTCCCGGAGAAGCAGAATGACCAAAGAAACTATGAATCCATAGCAGGATGGTCATCAGGATCACAAACTTAAGCATGGAAATCCATCATTTCATTGAACGGTTAAAAGAATCGCCATCAAAGGCACAGCCTCTTGTTAAGAGACCGTGCCTGAGAAGGGGATTGAGATCAACGATTGATTATGAACAAGATACCTGCGATCAACGCGCAGACTCCTGCAACAACGCTTAATATTCCACCAAGGCCTATACCCAGAAGACCCAGTCCTGTGATGATCAAAAATACTCCAAGCAAGATCCATTTCAATCTATCATTCATTTCAATTCTCCTTTGGGTAAAGCTATCTGCAAAAACTGTGAAGTTCTATCTCACAACCCGGGCACCGTCAGCAACAAAGCATAGCTGGCGAGTCCCGAAACGATCCCTTGCTAAGCCAGGATCTCAAGGGCCGTCGTTTCGGATATTAGGAACCTTGGATTGTCTTTTTTCCAGCTTGCGCGGCTTCGGATACATGGTCTAATTGCTCGACCACCAGCGCTTGACCTTGCTGCAATAATTCTTCAGCCTTCATGCGCCCACTGATCGATATCCTGTTTGCATTTGAACGCGCCGAAGACACAGTATCTTCGATCATTTTAGAAGTCTGGTCGCGCAGTTCGATACCCTTTTTCTGGATCTGTACCCTGGTGTCTTTTCCAGATTGCGGCGCCAGCAACAACATTGCCACAGCACCAGCCAGGCCACCAACCAACAACCCTATAAAAACACTGAAGGTGTTATTGTTGTGATATTGAATTTCTTGATTATCATTTAACATGTTCTATCCTTTTCTACTCTTCGTGGTCTTCATCTAGTCTGCCAAGATAAATCCCGGCATTATTCTGTTCCTCTTCCGTCAACCAAATGAAACTTATCAGCCTGGCGAGCCACTGCAAGATTGCGGAAAAGCCGCCTGGCTTCTGTATTTCGGAATCTTTTTGACGGAAGAGATAATTCATACCAATATGCCTGATCTATCGAGGTGTGTGACTTTCGCTCGTGCTCGTTTCGGTCACTGCAACCACGGGACCACGCGGGCGGTAAAAGATCAACCAGACGATTCTTTCCACAGCCAGGGCGATCAATCCATAGATCAGCATCGCAAACATGGAGGACAGTTCCAACACCATGCTGCCAGCTGTAGGGGAAGCGACCAATCCCTCGAACGGGAAGAGGAACAGGTATGTGAAGCCGTATATCAGGGCGACGATCGGACTCTCGGGATTGGCCCCTACCAGCTTAAGTCCGATGCGAAGCGCGATCAAAGCTTCAAGCAGACCAAGCAGCAACCAGATGAGTTGAGTCGCTTTAAAACTGAAGATGCGCTGTTCGCGTCCCGGTTCGTTTTGAGATGATCTGACTTCTGATACTCTATTTTCGTTTGACATTTTTCTTTCCTTCTGAACATGTGCCAGTTAATAAAAAGATCATGTTCGCTTTAGTACTTTTGCTGCTTTAACGGCGGACTTGTTTGACGATCCACAAGAGAATAACGGAACCCAACAGGGTGACCAATAAGGTCGGGAGGGAAATGGCATCGTTGATGGTGCCAATGCCCAGGAGCGGGCTGATGAAGTAGCCGGCGATAAAAGCACCAATAACGCCGACGACGATATCAAGCAGCAAGCCTTGTTGTGAGTTTGTGTGCATGATCCTGCTGGCGATATAGCCGACAATTGCACCAGCGATCAAATAAATAATGAGGTTCATTTTCTTTTCCTTTTTGAATGATTCCCGTTATGGATTTCCATAACAGGTAAATGAGGAGCGACCCGCCTTTCGAGAGAAAAGTGTCTCGATAATCCTAGAAGGAATCGCTCCTACGTTTTGCAAGCCGAATTATTTAACAGCGGCAGGCTGGGTTTTATTTTTCAGACCCTCTTCAAATTCGGTCACGCGCTTATCGATCTCATTGGCGGCCTTCTCGCGGGAATAACCGTATTTTTCCTGAAGCAAACCAGCCAGGACTTCGAACTTTCCAGCCGCGCGGTCGAGATCGTCATCGGTGAGTTTGCCCCACCATGCCTTGGCCTCGCCTCGCATTTGTTTCCACTTGCCTTCAATTATGTCTTGATTCATTTTGGTCTCCTTGGTTTTTTCATAAAAGCTGTCTCAATGTACGCCGGCGCTCGAGACAGCTTGGCGCGCCGGATTTCAAATCTCTCATCCAGTCATGGCCGTCATTTATTAAGAACGCCTGCGGCAACAATCCGTATGCGTTCAGCCACACGCTCGGGCGTTTCATCTTTACTGATAAAGGCATCCGCCCCGGCGGAGAGTGCGGCTTGTTGACGGGCATCCAAATGACTGATGAGCACAACGACCAGCGCGCCTAGGCAAGCTTTCCGAAGTTCCACCAGAGCCGCAACAGGCTCACGGGGCAACAGGTCCCAATCCACCAGCAGCATATCGACACGGCTGACGGGAACTTGCTTCAGTGTTGTGGACCAATCGGCTGCCTCGCCTGCTATTTTCATCTTCATATCAAGAATTAACAAACGCAGGGCGGAACGTTCTTCAAGTTTGGCATCGGCTACATATACGCGGGTCATACATTCATCCTACAATGGATACTCCCCAGCCGCATCCTGCGGCTGGGGAGTATCTGTCTCCGCCACCTGGGGGAAAACCTATTTATGATTCGGCTTATGCATTTGTATGTTTCAGCCGCCTTTTAGATCACTGCTCTGTCGTTTTACCGTCGAAGTGTTCATCATCCTTCTCTGCATCGGCGCGGGTGTGGTGAATAACACCGTCACGATGATTTGGAGGAGCATAGAGTGTATAAAGTTTTAATGGAACATTACCGGTATTGATGATGTTATGCTGCGTGCCTGCGGGAACGAGCACGGCAAAGCCTGCGCTAATCACTGTGCGGACTCCTTCAAGAAGCGCTTCGCCGGTCCCCTCTTCCACACGAAAGAATTGATCCAACTCGTGCAATTCTATCCCGATCTCTTCCCTGGGGTTCAAGGACATGACAACAAGCTGAACATTCCCGGCTGTATAAAGTACCCGTCGAAAATCCTTGTTCTTGTCGACAATATCTTCGATGTTTTGTACAAATCCTTTCATGGTGCACCTCCAGTGTCTTTATTTTCTGCAAAAGAACTATTGCAGGAATGGCAGGAGTCTGATGGAGGCACAAAACATGGAGTCCGATGCCATCACCCAACAATTGAAGTAGACGAATACCAGCAGTACGATGATCACGACCGCCAGGAACCCGGCAACATTGCGGAACAACTTGGAGATCGCCAGCAGGATGATGGCTCCGCCCAGCGACACCAACAGGGCTGGGATGCTAAAGTCACCTTCGTTGATCGTGCCAATGTTGAACAGCGGACTCAGAAAGATACCCGCCAGAAATGCTCCAACGATGCCAACGATAATATCGGCGATCAATCCCTGCCGGCTGTTGGTCTTCATGATCAGGCTGGCTGCCCAGCCGATCACAGCCCCCACGATGATCCATATAATGAAATTGATCATTTTCTTCTCCTGAACAAACGCTTAATCTTCGAGAATGAAGGTGATCTTCAACTGGACGCGGTATTCCGTGATCTGTCCCTTATCATTCAGTTTGACCTGTTGATTCTCGACCCAAGCGGATTTGACATTCTTCAGCGTTTTATGAGCGCGCGCAACACCCACCTTGATCGCATCCTCAAAACTGGTTGGCGAAGACGCAATGATTTCACTTACTTTTGCAACTGACATGGAATTACTCCTTTTTCAAGTTGAACGAATTTAAAACTGCCTGACGACTCTTTACATGCAGCCAGTTTCAATGTACCTGTATTACTTCTCTATCATTATAGAATGCGAATTCCCCGGCCGCATCCATCGGCTGGGGAATTCGCGTCTCCCCCACTTGGGGGAGGATTCTGGCGCCATTCAATCGAACTAATCTGCCAATACCACCTGCCCGCGCCCTGCGCGCTTGGCGCGGTAAAGTGCAGCATCGGCTGCCTGCAAGATGACGTCACTGGTCAAGCCATGTTCCGGAAAGATGGCAACGCCCACTGAAAGCATGATCGTGCCGAGAGTTTGTTCTTGGAATTTGAATTGGGACTGCCTGACATAGTTACCCAGAGATTCGGCGCGCTCGTAGGTTGCCGCCAGTGAAGCATCCGGCAGGATAATCACAAATTCATCGCCGCCATACCGGCAAGGGACATCTTCACCACGAAAATTCCCGAGCAATACATTTCCCAGCTCACGCAGGACCGCATCGCCAGCCGCATGTCCCCAGGTGTCATTGCATTGTTTAAGATTATCCACATCCAACATGATAATGCCCAATGAAGATCCCTTTCGTGAGGCGCGCAGCAACTCGCGTTTCAGGGTCTCTTCCATATAACGGCGGTTGAACAGGCCGGTCAGATGATCCCGAACCGACTGCTCACGCAGAGATGCTTCACTTTTAAGCAGCTCATCCTGAGCCTGCTTACGCTCTGTAATGTCACGGATGTTGCATTGAATAACCTTGACACTGCCCGCCCAATACACATTGCTGACAAATTCCACCTGGACCAACCGTCCATCCTTTGCTTTGAGCGGCAGATCCTGATATCGGATGTACTCATCCTTTTGCAAGGCTTGAAATGCATCCTTGCTGGCTTCGACATCCTTAAATGCGCCAACTTCCCAGAGCTTCTTTTGGATAAACTCTGCGCGTGAATACCCCAGCATATTGACCATAAAAGGATTGACATCCGTGATCGCGCCCGTCTCGGCATCCAGAATCAAAATACCGTCCTGCGCCGCTTCAAACAGGCGGCGGTAACGGATCTCTGAATCTCTCAAAGATAGTTCAAGCAAAGACTTTTTGTTTCCAAGATTCATAATTTCATAGCTGCCTTCCAATTAAATCCAAAAATTGATCCGCCACCTGCGGGTCAAAATGTATGCCGGATGAAGCTTGGATATGTTTCAACGCATCGGACTTGGTCCAGGCGGAGCGATAGGGACGTTCGGATGTGACTGCATCCCACACATCCACGACTGCGAAAATGCGCGCGATCAGCGGGATCTGATCGCCGCTTAATCCGCGCGGATACCCAGAGCCATCCCATTTTTCGTGATGACAATAAGGGATATCCAGCGCCAACCGCAGGTAGTGGATGGGGGAAAGCATCTCGTACGCAAAGACGGGATGCTTCTTCATCGCGATCCATTCATCATCTGTCAAAGCACCTGGCTTCAACAGGATTCTGTCCGGCACGCCCATCTTGCCGATATCGTGCAGCAGCGATCCCCAGCGGACCTGTACCAGATCCGCATCGCTCAAGCCGAAGTTGCGCGCGAGTTCCACTGTCATTTTGGTAACCCGCTGAGAATGTCCTTCGGTTTCCTTGTCACGCAGGTCGAGTGCGCGCGACCAGCCTTCGATCGTGGCGTCATAAGCCTGGGTCAGTTCAATGTTGGATAGCTGCAGGTTTTCAAAAAGCTGGGCATTACTGATGGCAATGGCAGCTTGTCCTGCCAGGGCATTGAGGAAATCAAGCCATTCCTGGTCGCGCCTGGTCAGTGAACGTTGGAACACCTCGAACACACCGATCACTTTCCCCTTGATGACCAAGGGTACGCCATGGTAACTGACAAAATCCTCCCCATTGAGGTAGCCTGTCATGAATGAATTCGTCGCTTCGCTCTTCAGATCCAGAATTTTTACAATATGATGTCCCAAGGCCACTCTGCCGGCATGCGTCTCGTCTAGTTTTACCGTGGAACCTGGCGCGGTATCCGTCTGAAAACCACTCCCGGCGGCAAATTCGAAGGCGTTCATACTGTAATCTACCAATAACACTGCGGCGGCATCCACGGCAAGCAGGGAGCGGGCTTTCGCGATCAGAGCATTCAAACTTAAGTGCATGTCAACATCAGAGGCGATGGTACGGTCAATATCCTGCAGAGCGGTCAGATAATCGATCTGGCGGCGGATTTTTTGCCCTGCCTGCTTGCGCTCCGTAATATCGAGCATGATCCCCTGCCAGAATTGCGGCTTGCCTTCCAGATCATTTACCAGCACGATCTGATCATGAACCCAAACCAGGCGTCCATCACGAGAAATCATGCGATAGTCCATTTCAAATGGTAGATTGTTTTGATCCGTGCGGGCAATCTGTGCCAGTACATCCTGACGATCTTCAGGATGCAGTGTTTTCGACCATAATTTCGGATCGGCCAGCCATTCCAGCGGGGTGTATCCCATCAGGGCCTCGATCTGCGGACTGATGTAAATCGTGGAGCTTGCATCACCGACTGCGTTTATATAAACCACCGTAGGAAGGTGTTCAACCAGCTTGCGGAATTTTTTCTCAGAGTTCTGTAGCGCCTTTTCCGCCCGCTTGCGGGCGGTGATGTCACGCGCGACTCCCTGGAAACCGATAATATCCACGCCGCTGTAACGCGGGGCAGATAGAACTTCCACATAATGAATCCCTCCATGTTTCCCAAGCACCGCATACTCAGTCGATTCCTGCAAGCTCTCCCCTTTCAAGGCTTTCGTCAGTCTTTCCCGGTATTGCTCCAGATAGTGTTCGGGGATGATCTCCCAAATATTCATGGAAAGGAATTCTTCCTCGCTGAATTCAAGTTCCTTGCAAATTGCCTCATTGACAGTTAGTATATTGCCCGATACTTCAATGATGAAATAACCGTCCGGGCTTTGGTTGATCAAATCCCGATATTTCTTCTCGTTTGCCTGCAAGGCCGCAATGATCAGTTTGTGCTCTGCGTTGTCACGGATATTGCACTGGATGACCTTTTCATCCCCAGCCAAATACACATTGCTGATAAATTCAACCTGAACCAGCCGACCATCCTTAGCCTTGAGCGGCAGGTCTTCGTAGCGGATATACTCTTTGTCTTGCAATACTTCAAATGCATCCTTGCTGGCTTTGATATCCTTGAATGCCCCCACCTCCCACAACTTTTTTTCCACAAACTCTTCGCGCGAATAGCCCAGCATCTTTATCAGATACGGATTGACATCTTCGATCATGCCCGTCTGGGCATCCAGAATCAAAATACCGTCCTGCGCGGCTTCAAACAGACGGCGGTAACGGATCTCTGAATCTTTCAAAGATAGTTCGAGCGATCTGTTTCCCTTCTCCGAAGCAGATTTCATAAATATTTTGGGTGCCTTTCCTGCATTGAGCGCACAGTCAATGCGCTGATGCTAGTTAATTCTAGAATATAAACTCCCCAGCCGCATCCATCGGCTGGGGAGTTTATATCTCCATCATTTGGGGGAGAGACAATAACTGATTATCTGGTAATATATAGTTGCTTCTCGTTAGGATGCCCCCCTCATCCTGGCGGGAAGCATTTTTTTAACCGTCGCTCTTACAAAGAACTTCAGGGGACGATATGGTTGCGTAACGCCAACGTCACCGCCTCGGTGCGGCTGGCTACGCCCAATTTGGACAGGATGTTACTGACATGCGATTTGATCGTGGATGGACTCACGGTCAGCCTGCCTGCGATCTGGGTATTGCTTAATCCTTCGACCATCAACACCAGTACATCCCGTTCGCGTTCGGTCAGGTCTACACCGGGCAAAGGCGGCAGATTGGCAGTCTCTACCAAAGACTGGGCAGCTTCCGGGGAGAGTGTGGCGCGACCAACGTGCGCGGAGCGGATGGCGCGAACCAGGTCATCGGCGGAAACATCCTTAAGTAAATATCCGATCGCTCCCGCCTCCAACGCCTTCTTTATTAACTCCCCCTCTTTGAAACTGGTCAGCGCGATCACCTGCACCTGCGGAAACTTCTGGCGGATGATGCGTGTGGCGCTTGCCCCATCCATGATCGGCATCACCATATCCATCAGGATCACATCCGGCTGAATCTCTGCACAAAGTTTAACGGCATCCGCGCCGCTTTCCGCTTCGCCCGCCAGTTCCAGATCATCAAAAACTTTCAGGAAAGTCGCCAGCCCGCGGCGGACCATGGTGTGGTCATCAACGAGCATGACGCGAATCGGTTTATCTTGAATCGAGTTCATAAGGATTCCTTTTTGTCGGGGTTTTTCCAATGAATGGAAATTTCAGTTCCCTGACCGGGCTGACTGACAACGGACAACTCGGCTTTCACAGATTCTGCGCGTTCCCGCATAATGCTCATGCCGTAATGACCTGAGAACTGGTGCGTCGGTTCAAACCCCTGACCGTTATCCTGAATGCGCAAATTAAGCATTTCTTCACTTTGACGAAGGTCGATCACAACCCTGCTGGCTTTTGCATGTTTGGCAATGTTATAAAGCGCTTCCTGACACACACGGTAGAAGGCGATCTGCACTTCGGCTGGCGGGATGAACTCTCCCGTGACGGTCACTTCCACAGGAATATTTGTGCGGCCCGAATGCGCGTTCCCCAATAAGGTCAACAATTCTCCGAGGTTTGAGTCTGTCAATGTGGTGGGGCGCAGTTCAGCCAACAGGGCGCGCATTTCGGCTTGCGCTCCACGCGTAAGGCGGCGCAGATCTTGCAGCGAGCGACGCGCCTCTACTTGATCACGCTCCCATAAGCGCGGTAGTACTTCAGCGATCAACCCTGCCGAAAACAGAGATTGATTAATTGCATCATGCAGGTTACGCGCAAGGCGTTGACGTTCTTCCAACACGGCAATGGCTTGCGCATGCCCGTACAGCTCCGCATTGATCATGGTGATGGCTGCCTGGTTGGCAACGCTGAGAGCCAGGTCTGCTTGATGGGGATTGAAGTAATTCCGTTCTTCATGCGCGACACCTATCCCGCCGATGATGCGGCCCTTCACCGCCAGCGGCACCCACATCCAGGAATGCATTCCTTCGAGCAGTATTGCAGCACCATCGTTCAAAAATGAGCGCAGGAATTGCGCTTGAGGCTCATCGCTCCATATGTCCGCGATGCGAATGGGACGGTGCCCATTAAATAGATCGACAAGATGTTCAGGGTTATCCACACGAATAATGATGGGCAGGGATCGCTCCACCTGGGTTGTCCCGCGCATGGCGAGAGTGACCAATTGAGAACCCTCAAATGAAAATAATCCCGCATGCCTGTATTCGATGATCTCGCGCAATTGATCGAGAATCAATTCCGGCTGAAGTTCCAATGTGGATGCCAAGGTATGAGAAATGGCAAGCAGGATCACCTGTTCGCGCATTCTGGCTTCGATCTCATCGCCGAGGACTTTTTCGGTTTGAATACGCTGGCTCACATCCCGAATCACGCTCAGCAGACATTGCTGACCTCGAAAGTCGATGATGGATCTGCGCACCTCGGTATGGAATGGCGTGCCATCCTTGCGTGTGTGGATAACCAGCGATTCAAATTCCCCTCCATTCTGGGCAGATTGGATATGCTCCAGAAACTGCTTGTAACTATCCGCAGGCATAAACGCAGATGAACTCAACCCGATGAATTCCTGGCGGGTGTATCCGTGCATTTTACAGGCGGCGGCATTCGCCTCCACCACCTGTCTCTTGTTCATATCATGGATGATCAACCCGTCGCTTGCGGCTTCAAAAATATTCTTATATTCCTCTTCAGAAGTTTTCCGATTCTGCTGCATAAGACGAGTTTCCTTTCACGTATCTCGATGAACCCCCGTGTGTCCATATATTCATTCTACTGCAATAAACAGACGGAATTGAATCTAGTTCCTGCTGCTCCGGTTTAATTCGCATATTCTTGAACAGCTAGTGTGTTACACTGATTAAGGCATTCGGTGAACAATATGCTCATCATCCGGGGGAAATGGAGGATATTCCATAGGGAATATCCATTAAATCCAAGCCCATTTGTCTGGATCGGCACGATTAAAAGTAGTAAAGGAAAACATTATGAATAAAAGAGAAACTGTACAAGCCCTCATGGATTCTGTCCAGAAGGGTGAATTCGAACTCGCAAAATCCATGCTGGCAGATGACTTTCAGTTCAGCGGTCCGGTCTCTGAACCGATCAACAAGGAAGCCTGGCTTGAAATGAGCATCAACCTGAAGACCGCATTCCCGGACCTGGACTATCACTTTAAAATGATCGGCACGGACGGCGATATTGTGAGATTCACCACACAACTGAGCGGCACCCAAACAGGAGCGCTCAACCTGGTGAACATGAAAATGGGCATGACGCCTGCCACAAATAAGCCTGTTTCTGCCAAAATGGCAAAAACAAGAATAACCATCAAGAAGGACAAGATCACTTTATGGGCAGTGGAGCCGACCTATGGCGCTGATCTGACCGCGATCCTTGGTCAACTTGGAGTTGAGCCTTCAGGTTTGAACTAACTATTAAGAGTTAAATAGCCTGGATATTATGGCATCGCCGCCAACCTTTTATGAGGTTGGCGGCGTTTTTAATGAGTGGACAAATGAATAGTGATTTTATAAAAACGGGAGTTCCAATTCTTGCGGCTTGATCATGCAAATTAAAGAATAAATAAGTTAAAGATACGAATCGCCTCCAATATCGGAGCAATTTTCAACCTGCCATGCAAATTCTAATACTTTGCGGTAAAGTGTACCCATCCACTCGGACAGGGTAAATCCCTGACGTTTGGCAGGTACATATGTCTTCAGGCAAATGTACACTAACAAGGCGGCCCATTCGAAAAGAGGAAAAAGGAGTACAAAAATGGAAAACCATGTTGTAGATTGGAAGCGTGTTTGGATATACATCGCATTCGCTTTTGGGATCGCCTGGCTTGTGGCGTTGGCGCTTTATCTCACAGGCGGGCTCACACCGACCCCAGTTACTCTCATCGCATTGGGCGGCGGATACATGCTTGCACCTGCGCTTGCCCACATCCTCACCCGTCTCATCACCCGTGAAGGCTGGCAGGGACTTTATCTGCAACCCAACTTCAAGAAAAGCTGGCTGTACTGGCTGATCTGCTGGATCGCTCCTGCCATTTTTACCTTTTTGGGTATGGGACTCTTCTTCCTGTTATTCCCACAGTATTATGATCCCACATTTTCAGCAGTAACAAAGTTGATGGAACAATCCGCCGCAGCGACGGGTCAGACTCCGCCTGCGATTGATCCGTGGATAATTATCCTTTCGCAAACACTGACAGCGGTCTTCATCGCTCCCATCTTGAACGCCATACCTATCCTGGGAGAGGAGTTCGGTTGGCGTGCGTATCTTCAACCCAAGTTGATGCCGCTCGGCGGAAGGAAAGCAATGCTTATGATGGGACTCGTCTGGGGTCTGTGGCACGCTCCACTCATCGCCATGGGACACAACTACGGCATGAATTACCCTGGTGCGCCGTGGGCAGGCATCCTTATGACGGTATGGATCATGTTCATCCTTGGCACGTTCCTTGGCTGGGCAGCCCTGCGCGGCGGAAGTGTCTGGCCCGCAGTCATCGGTCATGGCGCGTTCAATGGCATCGCTGGCATCTTTGTGTTCTTTACACAGGGCACTCCCAACACATTGCTCGGACCTTCGGCGGCTGGACTCATTGGCTCATGGGCAATGGTGCTGGTGGCATTAGTCATCTTCTTGAAGCGGGATGCTTTGAAGCCACAAGATAACCCCTCCTGAACCACCTATCCAAATGGCAGTAAAGACTCCCCCAGCGACAGGGGAGTCTTTTTTCAATGAATGTACGATCATCCTGGAAAGACAAATCAGATGCAAACCACTGCCCAACCCAAATCCATGCCAGTTACAGATTCAAAAGCAATCTCCCGTCCCTGGCTCATGCTTATCTCGCGCTCCGTCTTGTTCCTCCTCTTTCAAGCCCTGATCGCCCTGACCCTCATTGTTACAGGCACACCTTCCGCCTGGGACGAATCCGCCCGCTGGTGGACGATCATGGTCTCGCTTGCCAACTTCGTCTCCATCTATTTGCTCATCCGCTTATACAATGCCGAAGGCAAACGTTTCATCGACATCTTCAAATTCTCACGCACCGAATGGAAGAAAGATCTGCTCTGGTTCATCGGTCTCAGCATCATTGCCATGCCCATCGTCGGAGCGCCGCGTGAACCCCTCGCCAAAGCCATCTTCGGCGATGCCATGATCGCCACGAACATACTCTTCCGACCCATCCCAACCTGGGCATTCGTCTTGAGTTTCCTATTCCCACTCACCATCGCCTTCGCCGAACTCCCCACCTACTTCGCCTATGCCATGCCACGTCTCTCCGAACAGATCAACGGCTGGCTCGCCTGGCTTATCGCCTCCTTCTTCCTCGCCGCCCAACACATGTTTCTGCCCACCATCCTCGACGGCGGCTACTTCCTCTGGCGCTTCGGCATGTTCCTACCCTTCGCCCTCTTCACAGGACTAGTCATCAAACTCCGCCCATCTCTTTTGCCTTACTTCGTCATCGTCCACGCCTTGTTGGATGTAACAACCGTGCTGGTTTACTTGATGATATAACCCTGCCCTTCGACAAGCTCAGGACAACGCTTCTTTCTTAACCGACAACTGATTCTGCTTAACAAACAGGAGCGAACACTGAGTCCACTCCTGTTTTATTTACAACACCCCAAAACCTTCCTCAACATTTTTAAATTCAAATTAATTGCCTTCGTCTTCGGCTACCCCATATGCCAACCAGATTTGGCAGAAGGATCCATGAAGCATAGGCGACATACACATTTACATAACCGAGAAAGATCGATAGGAACCACCCTGCGCTGATAATAAGCCAGACTTGTGAAGTGATCGCCAGTAAACGCGGATCAGATTGCGCAGCGTATAGTTTGTGTTTCTTTACAACGTAAGCCCAGAAGCCCCAGTTACTCAATGCCTGAAAGAAACTATTGGCTGAAAAACAGGCGACAGCCAGTTTCTCACCAGGGAAACGACCGATAATGGCTGTAGCGGCAGGGATCAACGTGATGAAGAGTAATCCCAGAATCGTGAGCCAAAGCATGGTCGTATCCACATTGGTGATATGGCGGAACATGCGTTGATGAACGACCCAGTGATTGGCGATGGAATAAAAAGCGATGAAGTAAATATAGAGACGCGGCAGCATGGCGAGCAGGTTTTCCGCGAGGTTGGCGTTATTTGATTCAGGGAGGCGAAGTTCCAACACGAGCAAAGTTATCGTGATGGCAAACACACCATCCACGAGAAAGGTCAATCGTTCAAGGTTGACGTAGTTGGTCAACTCGCTAATAAGCTTGCTTTTCGTTTGCTTCATTGATACCACTGCATTTCCTGCCACATCTCGCCCCACGGACGGCGCGGTTCACGGCAGACGTATAAACCAGTATGGAAGGTTGTCTCTTCGTTCTTCACGTTATAAGAATTTTTTACCGTGCCGCTAAACTGGCACGACTTGAAGAATTGCTCCGCATATCCTCTTTCAAAACCAACCACGATCACAGTCTCAGGTTCGGGGTCGCCATAGCCGCGATACCAGTAGCTATTTCCACCGCTAATGATGCGCGGCAAGCCATATTCATCCCCATACAAATCCAATGCGCCGATCTCACCATAATTGCCAGCCAAAATCACAGTGCGCGCTTTTTCATTGTCAGGGATGGATTGATATATCTCCGCGACCTGCGCGGTCATATCCTGCCAACCGACCATTTCAGTAAACAAATCGTCTGTGATGCCGATGGAGAAATCCCACAGCGGAGTATTGATCGGCGCGATTGGTTTCATCAGGATGACTCCGATCAGACTCCCGATCACCTGCGTCGTCCACAACACGCCGTATCCAAGCTGACGCTTTTTTCCACCAAGCCTCTCGAACAATCCTTCGAACCAGACACATCCCGCCGCCAGCAGCATCACATAAGATGGTCCCGTGTAATAGCCGCGCCCCTTGTTGATAAAGAACAATACGGACGTGACGAGGAACATCCAGCCCAAAGTGCGGAAACGCTTCATCGAAGCAGAGAACAGGCACAGGCTGAGTCCGACCGTCCACAAGGGCAGGGAAAGAGGATTGGTCGTAAGGTAAAGTTGTTCGGGCAGGAATTCGTCCGCCCGTCCCCAATCCACATCCCGCGCGTGAATGGAGGAGAGATAATCAAAGGCAATGAAGTCATGCTGCATCTGCCAGATGAGATTGGGGAGGAAGATCAGCAGCGCCAACGCCGCGCCGAGATATAACCACTTCGAGCGCAGATATTTTCGCACAGGCGTGACAAGCACTGCAATAACCAAACCCGCGACAAAAAATGCCATCGTGTATTTGGTCATCATGCCGAGACCGATGCCCGCGCCGATGCCAAGCCAGTAACGCGGGTCGTCGGTGGCAAGCAGGCGCACCATGAAGAACGCAACCACGACCCACCACAGATAATCGAAGGCGAAGTACATGATGACGGTGCCACCAAACATCGAAATCGGCACAATGAACACGGCGAATGCAGTAAGAATTTGCGCATTGCGTTTGCCGCCCATATCACGCGTCATCCATGCGGCAAGGATCATGACGATGCCCTGTGCGATGGCAGGCAGAACACGAAGTCCGCGCAGGGATTCGCCGAATATTTCGAGTCCGATGCGCGCGAAGAACGGCGTGATCGGCGGATACGAGACGTAGCCCCAATCGAGTTGGCGAGCGTTCATGATGAAATCAAGTTCGTCGCGATGAAAACCATACTGTCCATTCAGGGCGATGTGGAAGATGACCGCGCCCAGCGCCATGATGAACAGAATAAGATTGTTGGTCTTTTGTTCTTTGGTCATGTGTGCTCTCGTTATTTTTTGTTTTGCTGAAGCATTGCCGCGGCGGCGAACCATCCGATAAAAGCACCTATGAGCGCGCCGACACCCAGCCCTGCCAGTAAATTGTTACCCGCTGACCATATCAATCCGAAGAAGGCTCCAATCAAAGCCCCTCCAAAAACATAGTAGCCAAATTTTTTGTCCATTTCGATTCTCCTTTTGAATTCCTTCCAATTCAATAATATGTCTGCTCAATCAAAAACTCCCCCGCCGCTGGGGGAGTTTGGGACTGTCCGAGTGGACAGGGGTTAGGTGGGGTTGATTTCGACGGGAACAAACCAGGCACATAGCGCCCCGAAAATTCCTGTCGAGATGGAAACTTCCCAAAAATGACCCAGGCTGACAGCGGCGGGCATAAGAGGATTGGCAAATGCCAGTTGGGCGGTCGGCAAAAGGGCAAGCGCGAGAGTGGAGAGTGCAATCAGCTCAAGGCGTTTGCCAGAGAATCCCATGAACAACGGAACCAGGCACAACATCCAGAGAATCCCGCGGAAATATTGAAAGACTGGGAATTCAGGTTTTGCCATCGCCGTAATCCCCCATTGCTCAAAAAAGCCGTTCAATTCAACGGGTCCACCATAGAACAGCCGCAATTCTTTCACTTGCCAAGCCACAAAGTAGCCGAACAGCATGTAGAGAGAAATATACACAACAGGCAGCCAGGAACCTTGCTTGACTGCATTGTTTGCAGTCACTGAAAACATTTCTTGAGGTCGGGCGTCCTTTGAAAAACCCGCGCATATCCATGTCACGAGCGCCGAAAAGAAAAGGGATGTAAGGAAGCCGCGCCAGATCAGATTATATAGTTGGAAATTACCGTTCAGAAGAGGGAAGGCGGATAGGAAATAACCTGTCTCGATCTGGGTCATGAAAACCTGTGCGCCAAATGACAGAACGAATAACTGCCCGGCCATTCTCAGCCCGCGTAAACTGGAACAACGCGCTGCCCAGACAAGGATCACAGCATTGACAGCGGCATTGAAAAGAAACGCCATCCCAGCAGAAAGAAAGCCTGTGGCAGAAGCGCCTGCCGCCATGATCTCTGATGAAAGCGGAGAAAGCATATTGGCGACGACCAGACTAAACACAAACGCCAGCATTGCGCCAAGCCCCTGAAGAATGATTTTGAGAATGGATTTGATGGACATGTTTTTCTCCTTTTTTATTGTCTTCATCTTACTGTGACTGAAACCAAAACTCCCCCGCCGCTGGGGGAGTTTGTCACTGTCCAAATGGATAGTTTCCTCAACACAAAAAGAACGGCTTGATAAAGTTGACAATCTCCAGAGCACATCTTTCCCAGTCGCCCCCTGAATGTTTGACCACCAGTTGCTGAATTGGCAAACCATGAAGAACTTCTGTCTCCAACTTTTGACGCATTTCATAGAACTGAATGACGCCTTCATATCCACTCAAGTGATGAGCCTTGCCATACTCCTGCCCAGTCAGATACCAGGTGACGAATTCCACCCACTCTTTTGGTCTCTCTGAGCGGACGTGTTGCAGTGCCGCAGTCACGTCACGCGGCTGTAGATAGATCACCAGCGGATTCAATTCGTAGATAACAGCGGTCAGTTTTTCGATATGTTGACGTGCGATTTGTTGGTCAGCATCGTGACGGGCAAGCATGACCGTAAGCGGGTTTTGCAGATAGCAACACTCCATCAAGGTGACTTCACCTGAGTCTTTCGCCGATTCGCAAAAATCCTGCCAACGGTCAAGTGCGAGGCGGCAGTATTCATCCATTGGCAAGCCATCATAGACATCGAAACGGGACAGCTCATCGATCAGAGATTGCTTCATCTTTTCCAGATATAAATTTTGAAGTTTTCGATACTTCAATAAATAGTCGTCGCCGCGAATGGATGCATGTTCTTGAACGATTTCAGTCAACTCTGAATGACGTGCAAGCAAGTCTTGATATTCTGAATCGCTTAATCGAGCAATGCCTTCGAAAAGGATCAATTTGCTTTGCATGGACTTATTTCGTTCAGTTGAACTTCTCCGCCCACACGTTGCGAAATTTGCACGCGTGTGACTCGGCACGAGTCCGTGAAAATGGAAAGTGGATTGAATGATGTCATCTTGTTGTCCTTTGACTTATTCGAAAGCCCGGACTTTTGTTTTCGCAAAGCACTGAAGTTCTTAAGATGTCTGTGAGCCACGGCGGCGGGCGAATAGCCAGATGAAAACCGCCGCGAAGATGGCAAGCCCGGTGCTGATCGCCGTCCACGTAATTTCTTCAGCGGTGGTTGTATACGTTTGCCCGAAGATCAACGCGCTGGACGAAAGGCTGGCGTGCATGAGATAGGCAATCAGCAAACTGCCCTGTGTTCGTTCATACACCCAAGTGATGATAAATGACCATGCGGTCAATAGGACAGGACCAAGCAAGGTAATCAACGCCAGGGAGACCCAGCCTCTGCCGCCCAGCCCAAAGTAATCTGCATAGCCGTGCCACAAACCACCCCAGATCAGACCCAACAGCAGAGTGGCAACAAATGGGGAGTGACGTTTAAGTAGATGCGGGAGAAGAAAACCGCGCCAGCCGAATTCTTCCATCAACCCAGCGACGAGTCCCAAGGCAATGCCGGGACCAAGCAGGTTCACCATCGCTTCAATATCAACGGGGTAGCCTGTCAGCCAGCGAAAGAGCGGAGTCAACGCTGTCACCGCAGGGATAACCAAAAGAGCAAGCCACCAGCCTCCCACACGTCCGATGCGGATCCTGTCCCACAGGGCTTGCAGTCCCTCGCGTCCGTAGATTAGCCATGTAGTGAGCAGACCGCCAAGCGAAGGTCCAAACCCGCCCAGCACAACAAACAGGAATGAAATTGGCGGAGGCGATTTCAACAATCCACCGGGCTTAATGTACAGGAACAAAAACGACCAGATGCCAAACGACCAGATCATCGTCAGAATGAGGTAAGTGAGAATTGGATGACGGGATGCCCAGGTTTTGAGATTCATGTGTGACTCCTACGATTTATATTTTCAAATGCATGATATCGAAAGGGAAGGAAAAACTCCCCCGCCGCGGGGGGAGTTTGGAGCTATCCGAATGGATAGGTGGTTTACGGAGCAATCCACATGGACTGGATCAACGCGTCCAATTGGCTGATCGAGGGAGTGAATGCTTCGGGCGAGGTAGCATTCAAAAGGTCAGTGATTGAAGCGTAGTAGGCTTGCATATCGGCATTGGGGTCAGCCATAAACGGATAGGGAATCCCTCCCGGAGGAAGAGGCGCGCCAGCGTCACTGGTTTCTGCCAACACAGGGACAGTGACCGGGAGGATGGCAACGATGTAATACTCACCGTCATCGGTAAAACCCTGAAAGTGATAGATCAGTTCATGGTTGTTCACGGGCGCAGCATATTGGGCATACTCTGTCAGGAAGCGGATGCCGCTCCCATTCTGGAAGGAGATCGCTTGGATGTTCGAGGCAAAGACCTGCGCGGCATTGAAGAATGGAACCGCAGGGAGTTGATCGAGAGTCATCGGCACGACAGCGCTCATAACATTTCGCAAGCGATGCATGCTTTCAAATGCACCAGGAAACAGTGTTGCATAATCTAATGCCGGGTAAACATAAATTTGAGGCTGGTGGAATTTTCCTTGCAGGATGTAGTAGTCATTCAACGAGACTAGCAAATGACCTGGGGTCTTGTCCCAGTAGGCGGAATCTTCCGAGTCGTTGCGTGGATATTCCTGTCCGCTGGCGCCACTTGCAACGCTCAATGGAATATCGAGGCTTAAGCGTCCAAAAGTGACGGATGTCTTTGTCTCAGGGGATGGCAGGACAATAGCTGTCGCGGGGATCGCCTGTGTCAACGAAATGAAAACTTCAGGTGTGGTTGTGGGAGGCTCAATCAAAACAGGAGTTTCAGTTATAGTGGGAACCGTGTTGGTGGGTGCGATATTCACCAACACGTCACACGCTAAAGTGACGATGATGAAGAGTGAGAGAAATAAGAAAAACTTTTTCATGGGAACATTTCCTTTCATGATCGATCATAGCCAAATGGAATAAAAAACTCCCCCGTCACTGGGGGAGTTTGGGACTGTCCAGATGGATAGTGGGCAAGTGGACAGACAATCAATCAGCCGCGTGCCAGTAGATAGTGTGTCACCGCATTCACTACTTTGAGACTTGCGAGAATTGCGATGGCGAATAAAGCTTGCTGGTCGTTCGCAATGAACGGAAGTTTCCAGCCGACGAAGACCGCCAGCGCGATGAGTAGGATGAGTCCGCCAAGGAGGTAGCCAATGATCGAGAGCGTATGTGTCCACTGTCCCGTTGCAGCGACGCGTCCGATGCCGCCCTGCGAGCAGATGGTCATGCCAATGATGACGAGCAGGACGATGTCCACGCGGATGTTGGAGAGCAGGGGGACCTTTTTACTTGTCACGCCGATGAATGTCACTGCGGCGAATAACAAGGCAAGTCCGATGATGGTTGGGGTAATGACTGCTGGTTGTGCGATTGTTTTCATTGTTTAGTTTCCTTTCTTCCAGCATGATAATTTTGGTGAAATAAAAACTCCCCCGCCAGGAGGGGAGTTTTCACTATCCAAATGGACAGGTCAATCAATCATCGTCCTCTGCAAGATGCCTTGTGTACACCGGCTTTTTACCGAAAGGTTTTTCTCCTTGTAATTCATTTGTTTGGATAGGTCTCTGCAAGCACCTGATTGACCATCACGTCCACGAACTGCCCGAGATTACTTCCATCCAGTCCATGTCCGCCGTTCAACCAGATCAATTCCTTGTGCGGCGCTTCAAGAATGTTGAAATACTCTTCCACCAACGAAGACATCGCATTCACATCATTACGCCCCGCAAAAATGTAGACGGGCACATCCAGCTTTGCGGCTTGTGTCGTGAAGTCAACATCCTGCAATTGCGGATACACCACTTCAAAAGATCGGATCAGTCCACGTGTGTGGTTGATCTTGTCCACCAGCCCATACTCCGGTGCAATAAAAGGGACGATTGGAACGATGACTGTATAGTGAGGAGAGTGCATATAATCGTTCAGCACATCCAAATAGGTGACATACTTATCCAACATATTTTCGCCCGTATAAGGAGGCGGACCATTACGCTGGAGGGTTTCCACCATTTTCGCATCGCCTCTTTCGACCGAGTAGCTGAGCGCCAACTCATAGCCCATGACATCATCCCGGATGATGTTGACCATCTGCCCGTTGCCGATGTAGGCATAATATAGCTCCGGGTATTCCTGAACCAGCCAAACGCCCAGAATGCTTGTCCACGAAACGCCATAGACATAGATCTTTTCCTGATGGAATCGTTCGCGCAGATACAATGTCAGCGCATGGGCATCTTCGACAAAACGTTGTTTGTTCAATTCAGAGAAAGGGACCGCGTTATAGGATTTGCCCGTACCGGGTTCATCCCAACTTACCACTACGAAATCTTTTTCCAACGACTCAAAAAGGGACCGAGTGGCGAATCCACCTCCGCCGGGACCGCCCATGCCGAGATTCAACAGAATCGGCTTGTCTACATCCTGCCCACGGATGGTGATCCACTGCTCGCTTTCATTCAGAGTCACCTTTTCGAGTGTGGCGATGGAATTGGGGAGCGGTTCGCCATTACCATCCGTGATGGGAGGTGTAGCGGCAAAGATCTGTGAAGTGATGATTGCGAGGATCGAAACAAGGATCATGCCAGAAAGCGAAATAGTGATGCCGCGTCCAACAGGAGTAATTCGAAACAGAGCAATGACCAGCACGATATCAGCAAGAGCAAGTACTATCCAGACCCATGCGGGGACAGAGGTTGTCAATGGCAATAAAACCACCGTCAAGCAAAATAGAATTACAAGAATGGTGACCAGAATATTAAGAATGATTTTCATTGCAATTCCTTAAGCTCTATGTTTGTTTCGGGAAGAAGGTGTAAATCGTAGCGAATCCAAGCCCGAGTACGAGAATCAGGCGAAGCCAAAGGGGCCAGGAAGATTCCCAGATCCATAATCCCAAGACTATGGGGAGGATGAGAAATCCAACGATTATTTGAACCGCGAACGGCATCCCGCGAAAGAATTGCCAGACCGTATCTAGGACGGCTTGATTGAAAGCCAGGGCATAACCAAATCCGAGCCACAGAATGGTCAAGATGGCGAATGCAGATATGCTGATAATCGTATTCATATTGAAGTCTCCTTTTCCTTCACATCATAAGTTCGTGAAAGTAAAAACTCCCCTGCCAACGGGGGAGTTTTTACTGGTCAAGTGGACAGTAGGGTGAGACTCTTCAAATCTCACATTGACGCTTCGCAAGCCGATATGCTAAACTGAAAGCACTTTCAACAATGACTGCTCAAAAGAAGTCTCCAACGATCTACGATGTAGCAAAAAAATCCGGTGTAAGTATTTCAACTATTTCACGCGTACTGAATGATCCGGACAAGGTCAATCCTGAAACTCACAAGCGCGTGATGGATGCAATTGACCAATTGGGATTCATTCCGCGTGCAGACGCCCGCGCCCGCGCCTTGCAGAATACCGACCGCATTGGTGTGTTGACGCCGTTCTTTACCGCTCCTTCATTTGTCCAGAGGCTTCGGGGAGTTGCGTCTGCACTATCGAAAGCCAATTATGAATTAGTAATCTACCCTGTAGACTCGATGGACCATCTTCAGGGATATATCTCCTCCATTCCTCTAATGAGGAATATCGATGGGTTGATCATCATGTCACTCTCCATGGGAGACCAGGATGCCCTGCGATTATCCAAAAGCGGCATGGAAACTGTGTTGATCGAATACTCCCACCCGCAATTGAACAGCATCTTGATCGACGATATGAACGGCGGACGTCTGGTTGCGGAGCATCTCATCAAAAAAGGGTACAGAAGTTTTGCATTTCTAGGGGATATTGAGCCCCCCGAACGATTTGCAATTCATCCCATTAAATCCCGTCTGACGGGATACAAGCAGGCGCTACAGGATGCCGGCTTTTCATTGGCAAAAACCTATATCCGTTCCGCCCCTTACACAGCCATGGAGACACGCCAGGCTGCCCGTGAATTAATCGGCCTTTCCAAACCGCCTGCTGCAATTTTTGCAGCATCAGATATGCAGGCTATGAGTGTCATGAAAGTTGCAAGGGAAATGGGTAAAAGAATACCGGACGATCTGGCTCTGGTCGGTTTTGATGACATTGATGTGGCAGAACATGTGGATTTAACAACCATCCGCCAGCACTTGGATGAATCGGGAAGGCTGGCTGCCGAGATCCTGCTGTCCCGCATCGGTGAGTCTGAGCGCCCGCTTCAACATATCAACCTTCCTTTAAAGTTGATCGAACGTCTGACCACTTAAAATCGCATAAAGTAAAAAATCAATTTTAATAAACTTATTGACTTTCAAGAAAGATATGCTATACTTTCTTCATGAAAGTGCTTTCATGAAAAAGTCTTTCATTCTGTTCCGCCTAGTCCATTATTCAGTATAAAGGAGGTGTGTGGCAGCATTGATTCATCCCCCATTCAACATATCAACCAATAATAATGAAGTACTGAAATATTAAGGAGAGAAGAATGAAAAAGTTCTTTTGGCAAACCTTTGCCTTGTTCGTTGTAACCGCCATGTTGTTAACTGCCTGTGGTAGTGCGGCCCCCGCCATGACCGAGGCTCCTGCTGCGCAATCCGAAATGTGTATGGGGGCTCAACCTGGCGATGAAATTAGCATGCTTTACCAATGGTCAGGCGTGGAAGAGACGAACTTGAACCAGGTGCTGCAACCATTTGTAGATGCCTGCGGCATCGTACTGAAGCCAGAATCCACTCGTGATCAGGCGTTATTGGATACCCGCGTCCAGGCCGGCACCCCGCCTGATATTGCATTCTGGAATGTGGCTCAACTGGTGCAGTATCAGGATAAACTGATTAGCATGGATGATCTGGGCGCAAACCGCGCTAATTATGCGGAATTTTTCATCACCCCCGGCACCATTGACGGCAAATGGCTTGGCTTGCCCATCAAAGCCGATGTAAAGACGATCATCTGGTACAGCCCGGCAAACTTCGAAGCCTTGGGATACACGGTCCCTGCAACATGGGATGAATTGGATGCACTTGTGGAAAAGATGGCTGCCGACGGAAACGTTCCCTGGAGTATGGGAATTGAGTCAGGTGATGCAACAGGTTGGACCGCATCGGACTTCATTCAGGATATTCTGCTTGTGCAACAGGGCCCAGACTATGTAATGGGTATTTTGGATGGCAGCATCCCCTACAATGATCCGGGCGTAAAGCTTGCTTATGAAACCTATGGAAAATGGGCAACAGATCCGAAATATGCTGTTGGCGGCGCCGAAGGCACCCTCTCAACCAGCTTCGGCGATGCGATCTTCAAGCCCTTCTCTGATCCAGCAGAAGCCATGATGGTCAAGCAGTCAGGTTTTGCCGGCGGAAATATCGCGGCTCAGTTCCCCGACCTCAAGCAGGGTACTGATTACGATTTCTTTATCGTCCCTGGAGCTCAAGGTTTGCAAGGCGGTGCGGACTGGATGATGGCCTTTAGCGACAAACCAGCTGTAAAAGCACTGGTGGCTTATCTTTCCTCAACAGAGGGAGGAGCCAATTGGGCAAAAGCAACGTTCGGTTTATCACCCAACAAAGGCGCAAACGGCAACTACGTTGATCCTGCATTACAAAAACTTGGGCAGGCTCTCGCCGAAACAAAAGGCTTCACTCCCGATATTGGCGACACCATTCCCGGCGGCTTCGGAAACGCCGAATGGAAAGCCATCGTAGAGTATTTGAACGGCGGCGATCTGGATAAAGCATTGAGCGATGCGGCTGCTGTGCAAGCTGAAGCATTAAAGTAAGTACTATCGTCATATGGATTGGGGATGCCTTGAAGCATCCCCAATCTTTTTAGGAGGTACCCCCTATGGCGTCCCAAAACATCCCCAAGATCATGAAGCAGGGTCTTATCGCACCCTGGCTATATTTATTGCCCGCGCTATTGGTCATGTCTTTCTTTATTGTTTATCCAATGATAAATACAGTCGCTCTCAGCTTTAAGAACGGGGATGGTACCGCATCTGCGGCGACAACCTGCGCAGCCGGCAAAGCCTGTTGGGGCGTCTTTGAAAACTATCGTTACGCGTTAACATCTGAATTCGACTTCACCTCATTTAAGTCCTTTTGGGAAACATTCTGGAAGTCATCCTTTGGAAATAATATCAAATGGATATTCCTGATGACGACAGGAACCGTATCAATTGGACTCGCGTTCGCGGTGCTGGCAGATCGGGTGAAATATGAAGCCCTGGCAAAGGCGATCATTTTCATGCCCATGGCTGTTTCGTTCGTCGGAGCTGGGATCATCTGGAAATTCGTCTACGACTACGGTACACAGCAAGTTCAGATCGGCCTGTTGAATTCGATCATTACCAGTCTCGGGGGCAAACCCGTTTCGTGGCTGTCCACACCGGGCGTCAACACCTTGATGTTAATCGTTGTGGGTATTTGGATGTGGACCGGGTTCTGCATGACGATCCTTTCCGCCGCATTAAAATCCGTGCCCGACGAAATCCTTGAAGCGGCACGCGTGGATGGCGCCACTGAATGGACCGCATTCTGGAAAATCATGGTCCCGATCATCATGCCGACAATTTTAGTGGTGATCACAACCATGGTCATCAACGTTCTGAAATTATTTGATATCGTTTATGTAATGACCGGCGGTAATTTCGGCACAAATGTGATCGCCAACCGTATGTACACCGAAATGTATAAAAACTTCAACATGGGCCGTGGTACCGCTGTGGCGGTTATTCTTGTGATCGCCATCATTCCCTTTATTTACTACAACATCAAAAGATTTCTGGCACAGGAGGCGATGCGATGAAACGCGACAAGATCAACCGTGTCTTGGGCAGAATTCCGACCCACTTCATTGTCATATTTACGATCCTCATCTGGGTCGTTCCAACATTTGGCCTATTGATCACCTCCATTCGCCCGGTACAGGATGTAAACACAACGGGATGGTGGACAGTATTCTCCTCCCAGGAAGCAAACGCCCCCTATATTCAATCATGTGCCGCCTGCCATGGAGCAGATGGAAAAACCATCCCACAAGCGGATTTATCCAACCCGGAGTTGACCGCCAAATACCCGCGTTCACTGCAATTACTGGCGCTTCTGCGCAAAGACATTGATGGCAAGCCTCACATGGGCGATATCCCGCTTCCCACTTCACAAGAAGCTGCGGACATTGCATCCTACCTGCGAGGCGCCTCTTCGGGAGAGGTCTCTTCTCGCTTTACAACCAGCAACTATGTAGACGCGTTGGTCGGCTATCGCGGCAGAAACAGCTATCTGCAGGATTGCAGCGAAAACGCGCAATCTCTGGATCTCAAATGCGATGCCAGCGATTTGTTAAATCCACGCGGCATGGGACGCGCTTTTCTAAACAGCCTTTTCATCACGATACCCGCAACGATTCTTCCGATCCTGTTTGCCGCATTCGCCGGGTATGCCTTTGCCTGGATGCATTTCAAAGGACGCTTTATTTTATTTGCCATCCTTGTCGGACTTCAAGTTGTCCCCCTCCAGATGACATTGGTTCCAATCTCACGGTTGTATGCCCAGATGGGATTGAACGGCACATTCCTGGGAGTCTGGCTCTTTCACACCGGTTTTGGTATGCCGTATGCGATTTATTTAATGCGCAACTTCCTTGGCTCCCTGCCCAGCGATCTTTTTGAAGCTGCGTATCTCGACGGCGCCTCTCACTGGACTGCATTTACGAAGTTGGTCATTCCGCTGGCCATGCCAGCCATAGCTTCGCTTGGAATTTTCCAATTCCTATGGGTTTGGAATGACCTGCTGGTTGCCCTGGTATTTTTGGGCGGCACCACCCCGGTTATGACCTATCAAATTAGCAACATGGTGACATCCCTCGGTGCTGGCTGGCACTTGCTGACTGCCTCCGCGTTCCTTTCCATGCTGCTGCCGATGATTGTATTCTTCGCCTTCCAGCGTTACTTCGTACGCGGCATGATGGCAGGCGCGGTCAAAGGATAATTGGATATTTCATTACGAAAACTCCTGCAAGACCAGATCGACATTAAAAACGTCCCTTTCAGTGATCGAGGTTCGCGCCTGCTGGTTTATCAACATCGCGATAAATCAACTTTATACATAAAACTCGCAGAGCGGCTTATCAAAGTGGAACCGGGCATCGAAAGTTATCTGCATCGCCCGCCGTTCATCGATGACCTGTCTTTTGTGGACGAACACGCGAACCTGCTCGAATTTAAGACATCCACATCACCTGAAATGTTGACGCTTCAAACCAGCGCCGGAGAATTCCGCCTGGTCTTTCAAGATGAAACTACGCTGGCAATTGGTCTCCCAGACCATAAAACTGTCGGGATGCGTTTTCGAATACGGCCAATTCACTGGCTCAAGACAGAGACCGGCGGAGAATTGCGGCATGTCCGTGAAGCGGCATACAGCGTGAGCAATGGCACCGTGGTCACCCACCAGACCCGCGTAGATGAAGATGGTCACATGATCACATTCATCGTTCGAGCAGAGGAAGACAGCTCGATCACTCTTCACATTGGTGATGATGGTGCTCCCCCATCACTGCCATTCTCCAGCGTGCACAAGGCTGCTCAAATCCGTTGGGACAACTGGTTCGAGCGCGCACCGGTTGTCAGCGAGTCAAGACGCGAAAAATACGCGTATGCGTTGTGGGTTATGGCAAATAATCTTGTCAGTCCATCGGGCTATGTCAAATACGAAGCCATGATGCCGACCAAGGCGTTTTATGTTGGCGCCTGGCTATGGGATAGCGCCCTGCATGCTATTGCTTTCCGCCACATTGATCCGCAGCTTGCGCGCGATCAAATCCGCGTGATGCTTGCAAATCAACTGACGGATGGGATGCTTCCCGATGCAATTTTCGATGAAGGCGTCGTATCAGAAATCAATCATCCAATCCACGCACGCGTTACGAAACCTCCCATTATGGCATGGGCAGCCTTGAAAATTCATACATCAGACCCCAACGCGGATTTCTTGCAGGAAATCTATGAACCGCTCGTACGGTGGAATGCCTGGTGGTTCGACCATAATGATGACGACAAAGATGGAATTGTGCAATACACGCATCCTTATTCATCGGGATTGGATAACAGCCCACTTTGGGATCATGGCATGCCTGTTGAATCGCCGGACATCAACACCTACCTGGTGATTCAAATGAATTCGCTGGCAGAAATCGCCGCAATCATCGGAAAAACCGATGAGGCAAGACAATGGAAACAAAAAGCTGAGGCACTTACAAAGCGCATGATCGAACATCTTTGGGATGAAGAAGCAGGAATCTTCCAGGCTCTACACAACGAAAAGCCCATCCCTGTCACAACGCCTTTCAACCTCTATCCGTTGTGGACCGGTCAACTTCCGAAAGAAATCACAAAACAATTGCTCGCCCACTTGCAAGACCCGTCTGAATTCCTGGGCAGGTTTGGCATCCCTACTGTCGCGTACAACGACCCAGCCTACAGCCCCGACAAAATGTGGCGCGGTCCCATCTGGGCCAACATCAATTATTTTTTTGTCGAAGCGTTGCAAACCATTGGCGAATATCAGCTTGCAAACGAACTGCGCGAAAAAACATTAAACCTGATCGCAAATCAGCCGGGCATCCGCGAATACTACAACTCTCAAACGGGAGAACCGCCCAAATCCGCCGCACCAATTTTCGGGTGGAGCGCAGCGGTCTTCATCGAACTTGCGATTCAGGAAAATACTGGAAACTCGGTCAAATAAAATCTTATGATGGATACAACTCTCTGGTACAAGAACGCCGTATTTTATGAAATTTCTGTGCGTGCTTTTAAAGACAGCAACGGTGACGGCCGCGGCGATTTGCGCGGGCTTACTGAAAAGCTGGAATACCTGCAAACGCTCGGCGTAGATTGCATTTGGATCATGCCCATCTATCCTTCGCCGTTGAAGGATGACGGCTACGATATTGCTGATTATTACAATGTGGATAAAACCTATGGCTCGCTGGATGATCTAAAGGAGTTGATCGAAGCCGCCCATCAGCGAAGCATCCGCATCGTCATGGACCTTGTGCTGAATCATACATCGGATGCCCATCCCTGGTTCCAGGCATCCCGCTCCGATCGCAATTCACCCTATCGCGATTACTATGTCTGGAGCGATACAAACCAAAAGTATAAGGATGCGCGCATCATCTTTTTGGATACCGAAATATCCAACTGGACATGGGATGAAAAGACGGGACAATACTACTGGCATCGTTTTTATGCCAGCCAGCCTGATTTGAATTTTGATAATCCCAAAGTGCAGGAGGAAATGCTCAATGTCGCACGCTTCTGGCTGGACCTGGGAATTGATGGCTTCCGTGCTGATGCAGTTCCCTACCTGTTTGAGCGTGAAGGCACCAACTGTGAAAACCTGCCAGAAACCCATATCTACCTGAAAAAATTGCGTTCATTTATGGATGAGCACTATCCTGGGCGCATCCTGCTTTGCGAAGCGAATCAATGGCCCGAGGATGTTCGTCCATACTTCGGAGACGGCGATGAATTCCACATGGGATTCCACTTCCCGATCATGCCGCGCATTTACATGGCTCTCAAAAAGGGGCGCTTTGAAGATATGGCGGAAATTATGCGGCGCACACCGCCCATCCCTGAGAACTGCCAATGGTGCACCTTCCTCCGCAACCATGATGAACTCACCCTGGAAATGGTCACACCCGAAGAACGCCAGTGGATGTGGGAACAGTACGCCTACGAACCGCGCATGAAACTAAACCTTGGCATACGCCGCCGCCTCGCTCCCCTGCTCGATAATGATCGTCGCAAAATTGAACTTGCCAATTCACTGCTGTTCACCCTGCCGGGCTCCCCAATCATCTATTACGGCGACGAGATCGGTATGGGCGACAACCTTGATCTACCCGATCGCAACGGCGTCCGCACGCCCATGCAATGGGACGACTCTCCAAATGCGGGGTTTTCCATCAACGAGCCATATTCGGAACTTGTCAAAGGAAAACTGGGGTATCAAAATATCAATGTTGCCAGCCAGATCGATGATCCTGATTCATTGTTCAACTCCATAAAGCGAATGATCGCCATCCGCAAAAAACACGCCGCCTTTGGAAGCAGTCAGATGGAATGGATCGAAACAGGCAATCCCGCAGTAGCAGCCTATATCCGCCAACACGAAGAAGACACCATGCTAATCCTCAACAACCTGAGCGGATCTGCCGAATCGATGATGCTTCCAAAGAAATTTCAACAAAATTATCTGGACCTGTTCGCGCAACAAAAATACATCATCGCCGAGAATCTGACGCTTCAGCCATATTCCTATCTATGGCTGCAAATGCAAAGATAATTCCAATCGCTAAAACACCTGCTCTGTAGAAAACCTTCAAAAGAACATAAAATAGAAGCGAGTGCCCTTCAATAGGGCTGCTTGCCTTTTCTAGCTAACCAATCAGCCCCTGAAATTCCCCCGCCACACACAAGTCACCAGATAATGTCACTATAAAAGGGTGATTATTTTCCTCTAAATTACATGTTGACATGGGCTCAAAACCCATTAAAATAACCTAGGCACCTTACAGAATTGTTAGCTTGAACGCTATTTTTTTGCTTTTATTTAAAAACGTATTTTTATATCCATTTCTAAATCAGATTAGATCTGTCGGAATTGGGAAGGAAACATGAAAAATCTATCGGCTTCCACTACACAATCAGTACTTCACAAACTAATTACACTAATCTTGTTATTTATGGTCGTTGCCGGGGCAATTGGCTCTCCAGGCCAAGTGGCATACGCCCGGGAGAGCCAGCGAATCAGCTCGTCAGAAAACAATTCAATCGGCATTGAGAACTCATCTGCACCTCCGCAGCCCGCTCTCGATGCCGATTGTGTTACTCCGCCAAACGAGATCGTGGCGGAGAACTGCCTGCCGGGCAACCCGCCCAGTGAGTGGGATGTAAGCGGCGCAGGCGACGCGAACATTCAAGGCTTTGCCACCGACATCAGCGTTAATCAGGGCGCCACGGTGCGCTTTAAGATTGACACAAACGCAAGCGCATATCACATTGATATTTATCGCATGGGATATTATGCGGGAAATGGCGCGCGCAAGATCGCTACAATTGCCCCATCTGCGGTTTTGCCGCAAATACAGCCAGCCTGTTTATTCAATGGAACAGATAATATCAATCTTGTAGATTGCGGCAATTGGGCGGAATCCGCTTCGTGGGTGGTACCTGGAACCGCCACCTCAGGTATTTATATTGCCAAACTGGTTCGTGACGATGCAACACCGGGCGCAAGCCATATTACTTTTATCGTCCGTGATGATGACGGCAATTCAGATTTGTTGTTCCAAACTTCTGATACCACCTGGCAGGCATACAATGGATACGGTGGGTATAGTTTATATGCCGCTCCAAACCATGCACACAAAGTCAGCTACAATCGCCCCTTCCTCACTCGCTCGAACTCAACCGAAGATTTTTGGTTCAACTCCGAGTATCCGATGATCCGCTGGCTGGAGCGCAACGGATATGACGTCAGTTATTTTACAGACGTTGATTCACATCGCTTTAGTTCTGAGATTCTAGAGCACAACATATTTCTATCCGTTGGGCATGATGAATATTGGTCCGCCGAACAGCGTGCAGCAGTGGAAGCAGCGCGCGACGCGGGTGTGCATCTGGCATTCTTTAGTGGAAACTCAGTCTACTGGAAGACACGCTGGGAAAACAGCATCGACGGAACGAATACGTCTTTCCGCACATTGGTCTCTTACAAGGAAGGCTCGCTTGCAGGCAGTGAACATTATTCCTGCCAAGGAAACAACAACTGCGATCCCGACCCAAATACATGGACGGGTTTGTGGCGCGATGGATGCAGTGTTGCAGGACACGATGGTTGTAATCCTGAAAATTCCCTGATGGGTACGATAAGTTGGATGGGGAACACAGCAACAATTCAGGTGCCCGATGATTTTGGTCCGCTGCGCTTCTGGCGCAACACGCCAATCGCATCTCTTTCCCCGGCGACAATTGCCAACCTCGAAAGCAACACGCTTGGATACGAGTGGGACCATGAACAACCACTATACGAAGATAATTATCCGGATGGGCGTTTCTGGCTTTCGACCACCAACTCCAATGGTCAAACGCACCACCTCTCCATGTATCGCGCGCCAAGCGGCGCACTAGTCTTGGGAGCTGGAACCGTTCAATGGGTGTGGGGGCTTGACGGCAACCATGACCGCGGCACAAGCACAGAAGACCCAAGTATGCAACAAGCGACAGTTAACCTTTTTGCAGACATGGGAGTACAACCCGGCTCGCTTCAAAACAACCTGACAACTGCTACGGCTTCGACAGATTTTACCCCCCCAACAGCAGCCATCGTTTCTCCCATCACCGGCGCTAATGCGCCTAGTGGAAGTGCTCTCACTATATCTGGCACCGCTTCAGATACCGGCGGTGTAGTTGCGGCAGTTGAGGTCTCGCTTGACAATGGCGCAACGTGGAAAATGGCAACAGGGCGCACAGCGTGGAGTTACAACTGGATTCCCGGCACACCCAACACAACTGCCACAATTCTCAGCCGTGCCATTGACGATAGCGGCAACATTGGCGCACCTTCCGCAAGCATCACTTTGAATGTAATTGAACGCGTTTGTCCCTGCTCGATTTGGAATGATACATTCACCCCTGCCAACCTATATGAGAATGATGGACAGCCTATTGAAGTAGGTGTCAAATTCGAATCTTCTGAAGCCGGTTACATCACCGGCTTGCGCTTCTACAAAGATACCGCCAACACTGGCACGCATACCGGGCATCTTTGGGCTTCTGATGGAACGCAATTAGCCGAAGCGGTCTTCACCAGTGAAACCGCATCCGGCTGGCAGGAAGTTTATTTCAGCACGCCTGTTCAAATCACTGCAAACACAACCTATGTTGCCTCCTATCATTCGGCTAATGGTGGATATTCTTCCGATGTTAATTACCTTGTCACCGGATTCAACAGCGCGCCATTACGCGCCTTAGCCAATGGCGAAGATGGCCCAAATGGCGTGTATAACTATGGCCCAAGCTCCTTCCCGGCCCAAACATATCAAAGCAGCAATTATTGGGTGGATGTTATCTTCGACTCTACGCCGCAAATTTACAGCGTCTGGGAGCAGGGAACGATTACAGGCAATGCATCTGTAAATGACCCGACAGCCATTGAAGCTGGTTTTAAATTTAAGTCTGACGTCCCCGGTTCGATCATCGGCATCACATTCTATAAAGGCGCAGCGAACACGGGTCCATTCATTGGGCATCTATGGGCATCGAACGGAACACAATTAGGAGCAAAAAACTACACCAATAACTCCGCAGATGTCGGCTGGCAGGAAATTCTATTTGACACGCCCGTCCATATCGATGCAAATACAACCTACATCGGCTCTTATTTCACTCAATCCGGCAACTACGCCGCTGCAAATAATTATTTCACATCCGAGGTTTACAATGCGCCATTGCGTGCATTGTCAAATGCAGACCCAGATGGGCCAAACGGTGTGTATAACTATGGAAGCAGCGCCTTCCCGCAAAGTTCATTTCAGGCGAGCAACTATTGGGTGGATGTACTTTTCGCGCCCGATACCCCAATTGACAATACCGCGCCAACGATCACAACTGTCGCCCCATTGAATGGCGTCACAAACGTCGGCACCGGGACAAGCATAACTGCCACTTTCAGCGAGGGCATGGATGTGCTCACCATCACAAATTCCACCGTTGAACTGCGCGACGCTTCCAACAACCTGGTGCCTGCCACTGTTTCTTATAACGCCGGCACGCGGACAGTGACTCTTAATCCTTCCTCAGCATTGACCCTTTCAGCAACATACACCGCCCGAGTGATCGGCGGAGCATCCGGTGTAACGGATATCGCAGGTAACCCGCTCGCCTCCAATTACACATGGACATTCTCCACCCAGGGTCCCCCGCCCAACGAAGGTCCTGGTGGACCCATTCTCGTTCTGTCCAGCGCAGCCAATCCATTCAGCCGCTATTACGCTGAAATCCTGCGCGCCGAAGGCTTGAACGAATTCACAGCCACGGATATTTCCAACCTCACCGGCGCGTTGCTCAACAATTATCAGGTCGTCATTCTTGGCGAAATAACGTTGACACCGACAGAAGTTGGCCTGATCACAAATTGGGTCAATAACGGCGGTAATTTGATCGCGATGAAACCCGACCCGCAGCTTGCCTCCCTCCTTGGGATAACCCCCGCTGGCACAACATTAAGCGAAGGATATATACTGGTCAACACAGCTTCTGCGCCGGGAACAGGCATTGTCAATCAGACCATTCAATTCCACGGCACTGCCGATCGTTATACCTTGAGCGGAGCAACATCCATTGCGACGCTGTATTCCAACGCGACCACTGCCACCACAAACCCCGCAGTAACAATTGTCAGCGTGGGATCAAACGGTGGGCAGGCAGCAGCTTTCACGTACGACCTGGCGCGTTCGGTTGTGTATACCCGTCAGGGCAATCCTGCCTGGGCAGGTCAGAGCCGTGACGGACAAGCCGGGCCAATCCGCTCGGATAACTTGTTCTATCCAGATTGGGTGGACTTTAATAAAGTTCAAATCCCACAGGCGGATGAACAGCAACGCCTGCTTGCCAACATGATCTTTTCCATGAATGCGGACAATAATCCCCTGCCGCGTTTCTGGTATTTCCCGCGCGGCGAAAAAGCGGTCTTCGTTATGACCCACGATGAACACGGCGGTGGCGACCTTGTTAATCGTCTCAACGCTTACAATTCCCTCAGCCCGGTTGGCTGCAATGTAAACGATTGGGAGTGTGTGCGCAGCAGCACATATTTGTATACCAATGCGCCCATCACAAACGCACAACTGGCAGCCTATCAGGCGCAGGGATACGAGTTCGCGGTTCATATCAATACAGGCTGTGCCAACTTTACACCGGCCTCCCTTGCGAACGATTACGCCACCCAGATCCCTGCACTGCTTGCACAGTTCCCAAGCATAAACCCGCAAACCACCCAGCGCACACATTGCATTGCCTTCAGTGACTGGTCTACTCAACCGAAAGTCCAACTGGATAACGGTATGCGCCTAGATACCAACTACTATTACTGGCCTGCCAGTTGGATTCAGGACCGTCCCGGCTTGTTCACTGGCTCGGGCATGCCCATGCGATTCGCTGATCTTGATGGCACGCTGATCGATGTCTATCAGGCGACCACTCAATTTACAGACGAATCAGGACAGACATTCCCATACAACATTGATGTACTCCTCGACAATGCGATTGGCGCACCCGGTTATTATGGCGCTTTCACTTCCAATATGCACACCGATGGCGGCCCCAGCGCCAACACTGCCGCACTGGCGATGGTCGCATCTGCTCAGGCACGCAGTGTGCCTGTCATCTCGGCCAAACAATTATTGACCTGGCTGGATGGCCGCAACCTCTCCGCCTTCAGCGGAATCACCTGGAATGGAAACGCTCTTGACTTCCATGTTTCGGTTGGCGGCGGAGCAAATGGGCTGTACGCCATGCTGCCCACGCAATCCAACGCGGGGCCCCTTCAAAGCATTACGCGTAACGGTAGCCCGGTAACGTACACTACTGAAACCATCAAAGGGATCGAATACGCCAACTTCCTTGCCCCCGGTGGGGATTATCAGGCTGTCTATTCACTTGATACAACTGCGCCCGTCATTTCAAATATCGTTTCCACCGTCAATGGCGATGGGACAGTCACCATCACTTGGACGACGGACGAAGCCTCCGATTCACGCGTGGACTTTGGAACTGATTCTGCTGCTTTGAATCTCAATTCCACTGATGCAGTTCTTACCACGACACACTCCATCACGTTGACGGGCCTTATCCCGAACACCACGCATTACTTCCGCGTCACCTCTGCGGATGCGAGCGCAAACTCGTCAACATCTCCAGTCCCGCCAGCGACTCTGAATTTCACCACACCGTCCGGAACACTCGGAGATACCATCCTCGGTGATTTCAGCAGCGGAGACTTAAGCTGTGCCTATCCCACTCAGACCGGCAACGGCGAATTGATTTTGCCGCCTACCATTGCCGCTGAGTTTGACGGTTTCGTTTTGCCTTCAGGTTGGTCCAGCAATGCCTGGACGGGCGGAACTCCTTCTGTCAGCGGAGGTTTGCTGACCTTGAACGGTGTTTCTGCCAGAAACGATACACTGCTTAACCCCGGAACATCATTGGAATTCGTAGCGACATTTACCGGCCAGTCGTTCCAGCATGTTGGCTTCGGCGGCGGCGACCCGACTTTCAACAATTCGCCCTGGATCATGTTCTCCACAAGCAATGACGGTTCACAGCTTTATGCCCGTATTCTGGCGAATGCCGGCGGACCGTTCAACGTCGGTGAAGACAAAATTGCACTGGGCGCTCAATACATTGGCAGTCCACATCACTATCGCATCGACTGGAACGCAAACAGCGTCAACTTCTATATTGATGGAGTGAATGTTCTCAGCCGCACTGTGACCATCAACACCCAAATGCGCGCCGCTGCCAGTGACTACGACTTCAATAACCCCGCCCTCACGGTGGATTGGATGCACGTCAGCCCGTATATTTCGCCTTGTACCTTCACTTCGCGCGTCTTTGACGCAGGCCAGCCTGTCAACTGGGAAACCATGGCATGGACGGGTCAAACACCCGCAGGTACATCTTTTGCATTCTCTTACCGCATCGGCAACACGCCCACTCCGGACGGCACGTGGACTTCCTTCCAGTCAGTGCCAACATCCGGATCGGCATTAAGCGGTAATTCACGCTACATCCAATATCAGGTTGTACTGGCCGCATCGAATAATACATTCACGCCGGTCTTGGAAGACGTTTCAATCACATATTCCATTGGTGCGGATGTCACATCGCCAACCATTATCGGCCGCGTCCCTGCGCCGAACGCAGTGGATGTGGATGAGACCGGCAATATCACGGTTACATTCAGCGAACCCATGGATCCGGCCACCATCATCCCTGCCAACTTCTCATTAACCCTGGATGGTCCCAATACTCCAGTGCCGTTTACTCTCAGCTATTCCGGCGTAACTGCCACGCTCAACCCGAACAGCAACCTTGCGCTGGGGACGCAATATGCTGTCCATGTGGAAAGTGCAGTCGCTGATTTGGCTGGCAATCCGCTCGGCGCTGATTCGGATTGGAGTTTTATCACCAAAGCGGATGGATTGCTCGATACAACAGGATCAGATTTCGGGTCCGGTACGAACGCCTGCTACATCACAGAAACGACCAACGGAGAGTTAATCCTCAACCCAACCGTTGGCACGGAGTTTAGCGGAGCCAGTCTCCCGGCAGGCTGGGTAAGCGCGCCTTGGACGGGCGGAACATCCACTGTAGGCGGCGGCCAAGTTGTGGTCGATGGCGCTGCTGCATATTATTCGACAACAACTTTTACTCCTGGCAGAAGCTTCGAATTTGTAGCCACATTTACAGCCAGCCAGTTCCAGCACGTGGGATTGATCGGCGCGCCAGACTTTGGCGGAAGCTGGGCGATCTTTAGTACAAATAATACAACCAACCAGTTCTATGCACGGACCAGCGATGGGCAAAACACGCCCATCCCCGGAACATGGATCGGCACGCCGCATCGTTATCGCATTGATTGGACGGGCACCACTGTTTCCTTTTATATTGACGGCATTTTCTACGCCCAGCACAACGTCGCGCTGGCAGATATGCGTCCCGCCATCAGCGACTACGACGCAGGCGGCACGGCAGCCATTGTCGACTGGATGCGTTTGACTCCGTATGGCACCCCCTGTGCCTTCGAGTCGCGCATCTTCGATGCAGGCTCGGTTGTGGATTGGCTCGATCTCATCTCGGTCAGCTCCATCCCTGCCGGCACGAACGCTGCATTTGAAACACGCACAGGCAACACTCCCACGCCTGATGGAACCTGGTCTGCATGGCAAGCCACCAGCGGTGTGATCGCCAGCCCCAACGGACAATACGCCCAATACCGTGTTACGCTCGGCACGGCGGATGTGAACATCACGCCTACAATCGAAAGCGTGGAATTGACCTATCTGCAAATCGTCAACCATGCACCGACAACCAGCGGTATTGCAAACGTCGCTGTGGATGAAGACGCTTCAAACTCGACCCTTGACTTGTGGACTTCCTTCTCAGACTTGGATGAGCCTGACAGCGCTTTGACCTACGCCATCCAAACCAACACCAACGCGGCGCTCTTCACGTCGGTGGATATCCTCGCCAATCAAAACCTGGTTCTCGATTACGCTGAAAACCAGGCGGGCACTGCAGACATTACCGTCCGCGCAACTGACTCGGGCGGCCTGTTTGTTGAAACCACGTTCACTGTGACAGTTAATCCGGTCAATGATGCGCCTACCACAACTGGCATTTCCAACGTCACTGTGGATGAAGACGCGGCAAACACCACAATTGACTTATGGCCTTCCTTTGCAGACATCGAAGACGCTGACAGCGCCTTGGTCTACACCGTCGCGAACAATACCAACCCTGCTTTGTTCACCTCGCACAACATAAATGCAGGCCAAAACCTCGTCCTTGATTTTGCGCCAGACGCCAGCGGCAGTGCCCAAATTACAGTTCGGGCTACCGACACAGGCGGCCTGTTCATTGAAACCGTCTTCACGGTCAATATCACTGAAATCAATGATGCGCCCACCACCACAGGCATAGCGAATGTAACAGTTAACGAAGATGCCGCGGACACGACAATAGACCTGTGGCCGTCCTTTGCGGATGTGGAAAACACAGATGCGCAGATGACCTACACCATCACAGGGAATACGAATCCCGCACTGTTCACATCTGTCAGCGTTGCAGGCGGGCAGAACCTTGTTCTGGACTATGCACCCAATCAATTTGGCAGTGCCCAGCTCACGGTCCGCGCCACGGATGCGAGTGGCTTGTTCATTGAAACGACTTTCACAGTCACAGTGAATCCTGTCAACGATACACCCGTCACCTCTGGCATTGCCAATGTCACTGTAGATGAAGATGCGCCGAACACCACAATTGACCTGTGGACCTCTTTTGCAGATGTGGAAGATGCAGACTCCGCGCTCACGTACTCGATAACCGGCAATACGAATGCCGCACTATTTACTTCGTTGAGCGTCACTGGCAACCAGAATTTGGTGCTGGACTACGCACCGAATGCAAACGGCTCAGCGCAAATCACCATCCGCGCCACAGATACCGGCACCTTGTTCGTTGAAACTACATTCACAGTCACGGTGAATCCCATCAACGACCCGCCAGCCTTCACAAGCACGCCGATCACCAATGCGGCCGAGGACAGCGCATACACATACAACATTACAACCAGTGACCCAGACGGCGATACGCTCATCATTACTGCTCCCACCCTGCCTGTCTGGCTATCGCTCGTGGATAACGGCAATGGCACCGCCTCCCTCAGCGGCACACCATTGAACGCACATGTCGGCATTCATAATGTCACCTTGCGCGTCAATGATGGCGTCACGGATGTGGATCAGATATTCACGATCACGGTGACTAACACGAACGATGCGCCCATCTTTACCAGCACCCCGATCACAACAGCAGCGGAAGACGCCCTCTACATCTATAACATCACCGCCTCCGATCCGGACCTGGGAGCTGTTCTAACCATCACCGCGCCGACTCTCCCCGCCTGGTTGACCTTTACTGACAACGGCAACGGCACAGCCACACTCAGCGGAACGCCAGTCAATGCGAACGTGGGCATACATAACGTCACCCTGAATGTCAGTGATGGTATTGCGAATGTCAATCAGGTTTTCGCGATCGATGTAGGCAACACGAATGACGCGCCTTTCTTCACCAGTGCAGGCATCACCGCAGCCACCGAAGATCTGTCCTATATTTACAACATTACAACCAGCGACCCTGATCTGGGTTCCGTACTCACGATCACTGCTCCAACATTGCCTGCATGGCTCTCCCTCGTTGACAACGGTGATGGAACAGCCACACTCTTTGGGACACCCAGCAATGCCAATGTCGGGGCGAACAACGTCACTTTGCGAGTCAGCGACGGCATTTTGAATGTCGATCAGAACTTTGTCATAACCGTTGCCAATGTCAATGACGCCCCTGCCTTCACCAGCACAGCGGTGACCGCCGCCACCGAGGACATCCTCTACACTTACAACATCATCGCTTCAGATCCGGACCTGGGAACTGTTCTCGCCATCACCGCACCGACCCTGCCCTCCTGGCTCTCTTTGGTAGATAACGGCAATGGCACAGCCACACTCAGCGGCGTTCCACTTAATGCAAACGCCGGAAACAACCCTGTGGTACTGCAAGTCAGTGACGGAACGGTCTCTGTTCAGCAAAACTTCACGATTGCAGTAGCCAATGTCAACGATGCTCCTGCCTTTACCAGCACAGCCGTGACCTCCGCTACCGAAGCCGCGCTGTACACCTATGACATTACAACCAATGATCCTGACGTTGGTGACAGCCTTATCATCACTGCCCCAACCTTACCTGCCTGGCTATCCCTTGTGGATAATGGAAATGGAACAGCCACGCTCTCTGGCACACCGACCAATGCAAACGTCGGCAATCACAACGTCACATTGCGAGTCAGCGACGGTACTGCCAGCGCAGATCAGATATTTGTTGTTACAGTTGCCAATGTCAATGACGCTCCTGCCTTCACCAGCACAGCAGTTACGAGTGCCACGGAAGATGTCCTTTACTCCTACAATATCACCGCCTCAGATCCAGACCTGGGTGACACGCTCACCATTACCGCTCCCACACTGCCTGCATGGTTGTCCCTCGTGGATAATGGTAACGGAACTGCCACCCTTAGCGGCACGCCCACCAATGCACATATCGGCAACCATAACGTCACCTTGCGAGTCACAGATGGTACTGTAAATGTCGAGCAGCCTTTCACTATCGTTGTTGCGAACGTCAACGACATTCCCACAGACATTGCTCTTTCGAACAGCATCGTGAACGAAGGCCTGCCTGCCGGCACCGTTGTCGGGACTCTATCCACAACCGATCCAGACAGCGGCGATACTTTCACCTACTCCTTCTGCGGCGGGCCCGACGATGCATCATTCCAATTGAATGGCGATACTCTCGAAACAGCCGCAGTTCTGGATGCCGACATCCAGGGCACCCTCACCATCTGCATTCACAGTGAAGATGCGGGCGGTTTATTCATGGAAGAACAATTCATCATCACCATCTCGAATGTCAATGATGCGCCGGTTATTACGCTCCAATCTAATTCGAAGAATGTGGACGAAAGCTCTCCGCTCTTCTTCAACACTGCCAATGCATCCCGTATCACACTCAGCGACCCCGATGCCGGCACGGATGCTGTCCAAACCACCCTCACCGTTATACAAGGCAGGCTCACCCTCAGCACCACCAGTGGGTTGATCTTCAGCACAGGCGACGGAACAACCGATAACACAATGACCTTCAGCGGCGCGCTGAGTGACATCAACGCCGCGCTCAACGGCATGCGCTACGATCCACCAGCGGGATTCAATGGCGGCGACACTCTGCAAATTGACGTTGACGATCTCGGCAACAACGGTTCAGGCGGCAACCTGACAGATTCCGCCAGCATGGATCTTTCAATTTTGCCCATGCCGCCTAAAGTTGTCACGAATGGAATCAACACTGTTGCAGACACCGGGGACGGCATCCTTGCAGAAGCTGAAGTGGTCACAGCCAGCGTCACGCAATTCATCGTCACCTTCGACCAGGATCTTAATGACCCAGCCGGCAACACCGCGCTGGACGATGTCACCAACCCGGCCAACTTTATGCTGGTTCATGACAACGCTGATGATTTTCAAACTGTCAGTTGCGCCGGTGGTGTAAGCTCACAGGATATTGCCATTACCATCAACTTCGTAACCTACAGTAATAATGGCGGCGCGGGTCCTTTCATTGCCACTGTCAACGTAAATGATGGCTTACCTCTCGCCTATGGCAACTATCGCCTCTTCATTTGCGGTACCACCTCCATCACAGATCTCTATGGCCTTGAGCTTGCAGGTGATGGAAACACTGCAGGGACTGATATGGTCCGCACCTTCACAATCCCGAATGGAATTGGCGGAGGAGGCAGCGGCGGCGCAGCGAACACGGGATTCGAGCTCCCTGCTTCGGGTGTCATGATCCCGGTCACAGGCTTTGCTCCCGGCGAGATTACCCCGCTTCCTGCTCAAACTGGGAATCTGCTCTACGAAACCAAAGAGAATCTCCGCCTGGAGATCCCCTCCCTGAGCATCAACCAACCGATCGTGGGCATCAAGTACAACAACGGCTGGGACGTCACCTGGCTGGAAAGCAAGATCGGCTATCTTGAAGGTTCCGCCTACCCCACTTGGGCGGGCAACACCATTCTGACTGGCCACGCCACCGACCCGAACGGCAACCTCACTTCCTTTGCTTACATCAAGGATTTGAAAATTGGTGACAAATTCAGGATTCACGCCAATGGGCAGATATACATCTACCAGGTTCAGCAGAACCGACTGATCTCCCCGGCCAGCCTCTCCGCGCTCTTCAAGCACGAAGAATATGACTGGGTCACTCTCGTTACCTGTGAAAACTGGAACAGTGAACTCAGGAAGTTCACCTCCCGCCGGCTCGTCCGCGCCGTGCTTGTCAGCGTTATCCCTGAAAAGTAGCTAATTTCGCACAATGCCCCGGGGACAGTTGCTCAAACGGCAATCGTCCCCGGGGTGATTTTTTAATTAGCAAGTAGGCGATCTAACTCGGGACATTTTGCACCTCACATATACTTAAAACACTGATATGATTTTGTTGCTGTGATTAAAACTTTAAAGATAATAGAAATCGGAATAGCCAATGCACGAACTTCCCATAACCGAATCCCTCCTAAAAATCGCACTCGGCCACGCTGAAAAAGCAGGTGCCAAACGCATTACTGACCTGCACATCGTCATGGGCGAACTCGCCAGCATGGTGGATGACTCCATCCAGTTCTACTGGGAGATCATCGCCAAGGACACCATCGCAGAAAAAGCCACGCTCCACTTCCGCCGCATCCCCGCCGAATTGCAATGTATGACTTGTTTCCACAAATACCACCCCACTGACAGAGAATTAGTCTGCCCGCAATGCGGCGGAGTAGGGGCAAAGGTTATCGCTGGTGAGGAATTTGCACTTGAATCCATCGATGTGGAATAATCAAACAAAAATCGGAAATCAAAATGCCTCAAAATATCCCAATTGTCGAAAACATCCTCAATGCCAATGACCGTTTAGCGCAAGAAAACCGCACGCGCATCGATTCCGCTGGCGTCTTTTCCATCAACATCATGGCATCCCCTGGCGCAGGCAAGACCTCGCTCATCGAGAAGACATTGCCTTTGCTCAAAGACAAACTGCGTGTCGCCACCATTGACGGTGACATCGCCACATCCATCGACGCAGACCGAGCCGCCGCCGCAGGCGCGAATGCCGCCATTCAGATCAACACAGGCGGCGACTGTCATCTCGACGCGGTCATGCTGCGCGGCGCACTCGAACAACTTGACCTGACTCAATTTGACCTGCTCATCGTCGAAAATGTCGGCAACCTCGTCTGCCCTGCCAACTTCAAACTCGGCACGCACAAGACCGTGCTCGTCGCTTCCATTCCCGAAGGCGATGACAAACCCTATAAATATCCAGGCACCTATCGCGGCGTGGACGCGCTCGTCATCAATAAAATCGACCTCCTCCCCTACGTCGAGTTCCGTATGGATTATTTCGAACGCGGCGTGCAGGTGCTCAACCCTGGCGTTACCACATTCCCGCTTTCCTGCCGCACAGGCGAAGGTCTTGATGCATGGATTAGCTGGCTAATGCAACACGCCTCACACGCCTAAAACTTGGAACCTGAAACTTGGAACCTGAAACTGGTGTTCGAATTCACATCACAGGCATCGTACAAGGGGTCGGTTTCCGACCCTTTGTTTATAACCTTGCCACGCGCCTCGGTCTCAAAGGCTGGGTCAAGAACACATCCGCAGGTGTTGAAGTAGAAGTGGATGGGGAAAAAGACATCCTCGACATCTTCATCCAAAAATTACAGGACGAAGCCCCAACCCTCTCCCGCATAGACGAATTCTCCGCCTCTTTCCGCCCTGCCAACGGATTCAGTTCCTTCGACATTCGCCACTCTGAATCCGTGGACGGCGCATTCCAGCCCATCTCACCGGACGTTTCCATTTGCCCCGACTGCCTGCGCGAACTCTTCGACCCGTCTGACCGTCGCTATCACTATCCCTTCATCAACTGCACCAACTGCGGACCGCGCTTCACCATCATCAAAGACATCCCCTACGACAGACCGAAGACCACCATGGCGGGCTTTCCGCTCTGCCCAGATTGCGAGCGCGAATACACCGACCCAACAAATCGCAGGTTCCATGCGCAACCCGTGGCATGTCCTGTGTGTGGGCCGCAGATTTGGCTGGAAACAAAAGATGAAAAGGAAAAGAAAGATGGCGATGAAGCAATTCTTGAAATACGCAATTTACTGACAAAAGGAAATATCGTTGCAATAAAAGGTCTTGGCGGATTTCATCTCGCTTGCGACGCAACAAATGAAAAAGCAGTCACCGAACTCCGCACCCGCAAATTGCGCGTGGACAAGCCCTTCGCATTGATGATGCCTGACATCGAAACGATTGAGCAGCATTGCTTCCTCAACGACGCAGAGCGTGAGCTATTGCAGTCTACAGCACGGCCTATCGTTCTCCTGAAGAAAAGGCCCGAATCAACCATCGTGGAAGAAGTTTCACCCAAGCAGGGTTGGCTCGGTGTAATGCTTCCATACACTCCTTTGCACCACCTTCTTTTTGCAGATTCCATTCATCATTCATTACCCATCCTTCCTCCTTTGGTTCTCACCAGCGGCAATCTCTCCGAAGAACCCATTGCCACAGACAACGATGAAGCACGAAAGCGATTATCCAAACTCGCTGATGCGTTTCTGATGCATGATCGTGATATTCATATCCGCTGCGATGATTCGGTGGCAAGAGTGTTCACCCATCACAGTGGTCTCGATACGGCGGACGACCACCAGAAAACCATTTATCCCATTCGCCGCTCACGTGGTTATTCGCCTTTTCCCGTCAAACTGCCTTTTGATGTTCCGCAATTGCTCGCGACGGGCTCTGAGTTGAAGAATACGTTTTGCATCACGAATGGGAATTATGCGTTTCTGAGCCACCACATTGGGGATATGGAAAATTACGAAACGTTGAGATCGTTTGAGCAAGGCGTGGAGCATTTCGAGCGTTTGTTCCGCGTGAAGCCTGAAGCAATTGCATGTGACATGCACCCAAATTATCTGGCATCTATCTACGCGAATGAACGAGCCGAGCGCGAAAATCTTCCACTCTTCGATATTCAGCATCACCATGCGCACATTGCCGCCTGCATGGCCGAGCATGGACTGAATGAACCCGTCATCGGCGTGTCGTTCGATGGGACAGGCTATGGAGAAGACGGTGCAATTTGGGGCGGGGAATTTTTGGTTGGGGATTACAAATCGTTTCAACGCGCGTCTCATTTGGAATATTTCCCTTTGCCGGGCGGGGACGCGGCAATTCGGAAACCTGCACGCACGGCGCTGGCTTTGTTGTGGAGCCTCGGTTTGGAGTGGGATACGCGGCTTGATTCTGTTGCTGAATTCAACGCGAAAGACCTCGTTGTTTTGCAAGCGCAGTTGGAGAGAAGAATCAACACGCCCATGACTTCGTCGATGGGACGGTTGTTCGATGCGGCGGCAGCTTTGGCGGGTGTTCGGCAAAAAGTTAATTATGAAGGTCAGGCAGCCATTGAGTTCGAGGCGTTGGCAGATCCTGCTGAGGCGGGGATGTATTCCTTTGGCGTTGCATCAGGCTTGGTCGGAGTCCGAGGCGTTGTTGAGGCGTTGGTAAAAGACGCAGCAACGGGAATCTCCATTCAAAAAATTTCGGCGCGCTTTCACAATGGGCTGGCAGAAGCGGTGCGGGAGATGGTTGCGAAAATCAGCGCGGAAACGGGGATTCGGCCCGTTGTTTTGTCTGGCGGAGTCTGGCAGAATATCACACTATTAGGACGAACATTATCACTATTAAGAAAAGATGGATTCGAAGTATACATACATCGAGAGGTTCCGACAAACGACGGCGGACTCTCGTTAGGACAGGCCGCGATTGCGGCAACTAGATTGAGAGGTTGAAATGTGTTTAGGCGTGCCTGGAAAAATTGTTGAGACGTACAAAAAAGACGGACTGCATATGGCGAAAGTGGATTTCGGCGGGATCTTCCGTGAAGCCTGTTTGGACTATGTGCCCGAAGCAAAAGTTGGCGAGTATTGCATCATCCATGTAGGGTTTGCGATCAGCCTGTTGAGCGAATCGGAAGCATTGGAAACTCTTGAACTGCTGCGGCAGATCGGGGCGATTGAAGAAGAGTTGGGACCCGAGCTAACCTAATGAAGTACGTGACCGAATACCGCGATGCGGCGCTGGTAAAAAATGTGATCGAAGAAATTCGGCGCACCGTAACCCGTCCGTGGACGTTAATGGAAATTTGCGGCGGGCAGACTCATGCGATCGTGCGTCATGGCATTGACCAGTTGCTTCCGCCTCAAATCGAACTGGTACATGGTCCCGGTTGCCCGGTGTGTGTGACTCCGCTGGAGTTGATCGACAAGGCGTTGGAAATTGCATCGCAGCCGAATGTGATCTTCTGCTCGTATGGCGATATGCTGCGCGTGCCCGGTTCTGGGCGTGACCTGTTTTCTGTGAAAGCACAGGGTGGGGATGTGCGCGTGGTCTATTCTCCGCTGGATGCTGTGGCATTGGCTGAGAAAAATCCCGATAAGCAGGTTGTGTTTTTTGCGATCGGGTTTGAAACTACCGCCCCGCCGAATGTAATGAGCGTCTTGCAGGCGCAACGGCTCGGATTGAAGAATTACTCCGTGCTGGTGTCACATGTGCGCGTTCCGCCTGCCATGAAGGCAATTTTGGGTTCGCCGCACAACCGCGTGCAGGGATTTTTGCTTGCGGGGCACGTCAATGCAGTGATGGGCTATCACGAATACCCGCCGCTGCTGGAAGAGTTCAAGATCCCGATGGTGGTGACTGGCTTTGAGCCGCTCGACATCGTGCAGGGGATTTTGACAACTGTCCAATTGCTCGAAGCGGGTAAAGTTGAAATTGGAAATGCGTATTCCCGCGCGGTGACCTTTGAAGGTCTGAAACCCGCACAGGATGCCATCCACAAAGTGTTCATGGAATGTGACCGCAAATGGCGCGGCATTGGCGAAATTCCGATGAGCGGCTGGTGTCTGCGGCCTGAGTTCGACGAATTCAACGCTGAGAAGCGTTTCAACGTCGGCGACATCCACACGAAGGAATCTCCGCTTTGCATTGCAGGCCAAATCCTGCAGGGATTGAAGAAGCCGCACGATTGTCCCGCGTTTGGCAGGGAATGCACGACAGAAAATCCGCTCGGCGCGACAATGGTCTCGTCCGAAGGGGCTTGCGCGGCATATTACAAGTATGGAAGATAAATAGCGAGTAGAAAGTAGGAAGTGGAAAAAGTTCACTCACTACTTTCCTTGAATGAGGTTTTTTTATGACTGACGAAACGATCAACATCGAAGGCGCGGTATGTGCTCCATCATTGACTCATAACGAGCAGATCGTGATGGGGCATGGCGCGGGCGGACGGATGAGTCAACAGTTGATCCAAAAGGCGTTCATGTCTGCATTTGACAATCCTGCTTTGCGTGCGGGCGATGATGCGGCGCGGGTTGAGTCAAACTTGCATGCAAATCTCGCCATCAGCACAGATGCGCATGTGGTCTATCCGCTGTTCTTCCCCGGTGGAGATATTGGCAAACTGGCAGTCTGCGGCACGGTCAATGACGTGGCGATGCTGGGCGCGAAGCCGTTGTATTTGACTGCGGGGTTTATCCTTGAAGAAGGTCTGCCGATGGAAACGCTCAGGCAGGTGGTAGCTTCGATGAAGTCCGCGGCAGATGAAGCGGGTGTGCAGATCGTGGCGGGCGATACCAAGGTTGTGCAAAAAGGAAAAGCGGACGGGCTGTACATCACCACAGCTGGTGTCGGCGTGGTACGCGAGGGAGTTTCCATCAGCGGCGCGAATGCCAAAGATGGCGATGCAGTTATCCTGTCTGGTTCGATCGGTGATCACGGCATTGCAGTTTTGGCCGCGCGCGGCGAGTTGGGATTCCAATCCAGCCTGCAAAGTGACGTCGCTCCGCTCAATCATTTGATCGATGCCATTTTGGATGCAAGCAGCAATGTGCATGTGCTGCGCGATCCCACACGCGGCGGATTGGCAACCACGCTCAACGAAATCGCGACTCAATCCAACATGGGGATTCTGCTGAACGAAGAAACGCTTCCCGTCCACCCGGAAGTTGCTGCGGCTTGCGAGATGCTTGGATTCGACCCGTTATACATTGCCAACGAAGGCAAGTTGGTGATGATGGTTGCCCGCGAAGATGCGGAGAAAGTGTTGGCTGCCATGCATGCCACAAAATACGGCGAAGGCGCGGTCATCATCGGTGAAGTCACTGCTGAGCCTCGCGGACGGGTTTTGCTCAAGACCGCGTTGGGTAGTACCCGCATCGTGGATATGCTAGCTGGCGAGATGCTGCCGAGAATTTGCTAGAGGGACGCTTTTCTGTTTTGCGGGGGGAAAAAGGATTAACTTCCACTTGACTTTGGTTAACATTTTTGTTATTATGTTATCGATAACATGTTATCGATAACATTACCCAAAAGGATAATACCTTGATCCCTTCTGAAAGAAGAAAGCGCATCACGATTAAGGATGTAGCGCAGGCAGCCGGGGTATCCACCCAAACCGTTTCGCGTGTGATGAATAAGTTTTCGTACGTTTCAGAAGAGACCCGTCAGCGTGTGGAAGCTGTGGTTGAGGAATTGAACTACCGCCCCAGCACCCTTGCACGCAGTCTAAGTCAACAACGCAGTTATACCCTGGGGGTCGTCACATTTGGTCTCAAATATATTGGACCGTCTCGAACTCTCAACGGCATTGCCGATAAAGCGGATGAACTCGGTTACATGCTTTTGATGAAAGAAATCGATAATTTCGATACAAATAGAATAGATGATGTAATCGACTCACTCTTGGCCCGTCAGGTGGATGGAATATTATGGGTTGCTCCGGAGATCGGAGAAAATCATAACTGGCTTGACGAGCGCCTTGGAAAAATCCCTGTACCGGTTCTATTCCTTGCAATGGAACCGCGCAGCGGCATCTCCAGTGTTGCAACAGATAATTATCAAGGCGGTGTGTTGGCTGTACAGCATCTGCTGGACTGCGGACGAAAAAATATAGGGCATATTTCAGGCCCATTGGCATGGTGGGAAGCTGATGAGCGCAAGCGCGGCTGGCGCGAAACACTGCTCAAGATGGCTATGGATGCTTCAGATCAGCACTGCACCGAGGGAAATTGGTCATCGGCCAGCGGAGATCAGGCATTCATTCAGCTGCTTGAAGCGTTCCCACAAATGGATGCGGTTTTTGTCGCCAACGATCAAATGGCTTTGGGTGTTTTGCGTGAGGCCCACCGACGGAACATATCGATCCCTGATCAATTAGCTGTTATTGGTTTTGACAATATTCCTGAATCGGCATATTTTTACCCCGCCCTGACAACCATCTCTCAAGATCTCCAAATGCTTGGAGAACAAGCCGTGCAAAGCATAGTGGAAATGATTCAGGCGCGGCAGGGGAATCAATCTGTCATTGCACAATCAAGGTTCATACAACCCACCCTGATTGTTCGTGAAAGTACGAAGCGGGTTTGAGTTTTTTCATCCCGTTCTTTCATTCGATATCGTGAAGAAACTAAAAAGCAAGGAGGTGAGGCAAAAGGGAAGTGAAAGGGTTTGGCAAGAAGGAAGTGCACATAGGTCGATTGGCGTTTGATGTGCACGCTCCGAGAAAAGATAATCGTGTATTTTTTGGCAACGATTTTTGTCTTTTCTAAATCAGTACGCCAATAAACAGTCACCTATTAATCAAGGAGAAGAAATGTCCAAGAACTTGCTTTATAAACTTTTGGCAGTAGTGATGCTGGCCAGCCTTGTACTCTCGGCTTGTGGCGCTGGCTCTGCTGCGTCTGAAAAGAAACTGGTTGGTATTTCCATGCCCACCAAGAGTTCAACTCGCTGGATCTCTGACGGCGAGAGCATGGTCAAAGAATTCGAGGCCATGGGGTACGAAACTGACCTGCAATTTGCTGACAATGACATCCCCAACCAGCTTGCCCAGATCGAAAACATGGTCACCAAGGGCGCCAAGGTTCTTGTGATTGCAGCCATCGATGGCACAACCCTCTCTGATGTTCTCCAGAAGGCTCATGATAGCGGCGCCATCGTAATTTCCTACGACCGCCTGATCACCAAGACGGCGAATGTCGATTACTATGCCACTTTCGATAACTTCGGCGTCGGCGTCATCCAGGGCACTCAGCTCCTCGAAGGCCTTGGCCTGAAACCCGGCGAAAAAGCCCCCGCTGGCGTTGGTCCCTTCAACGTCGAACTCTTCGGCGGCTCCCCCGACGACACGAACGCTTTCTACTTCTATGATGGCGCCATGTCCGTCATCCAACCCTTCATCGACGACGGCACGATCGTCATCCAAAGTGGTCAAATGGGCATGGACAAAGTCGGTACTCTGCGCTGGCTCGCTGCGACTGCCCAGGCTCGCATGGACAATCTTTTGAGCGCGTACTACACCGACAAACGTGTGGATGCGGTTCTCTCCCCCTACGATGGTCTTAGCATCGGTATCCTCTCCTCTCTCAAGGGCGTTGGTTACTGCACACCTGAACTGCCGTGCCCTGTTGTAACCGGCCAGGATGCAGAAGTTGCCTCCGTCAAGTCGATCATCGCCGGCGAACAAACCTATACCGTGTTCAAGGACACCCGCGTTCTTGCCAAGCAGGCTGCCAAGATGGCTGACCAGGCTCTGAAGGGCGAAACGGTTGAGATCAACGACACCACGACCTATGACAACCTCGTCAAGGTTGTACCTTCCTACTTGTTGGTACCCATCAGCATTGATATCAACAACTATCAGAAAGAACTGGTAGACAGCGGCTACATCAAGGCTGAAGATCTGAAGTAAGTGGTTTTTCCGTGGTGCGTGAGAGTAGAAATATTCTCACGCACCATCTTGCTTTACAACTAAATAGTTCGATATTTATTTCAGTCTATAAGAATTTAAGTTAAAATAAGGTCAACGAGTTTGCCATTTATCACCCCATACAAAACAAGGACGAGAATAATATGTCTGACGTCATTTTGGAAATGCGCAACATCACAAAAACTTTTCCCGGCGTAAAAGCGCTTAATAATGTGAGTTTTAGCGTGACGCAGGGAGAGATCCATGCTCTGGTGGGAGAAAACGGAGCGGGAAAATCGACCCTGATGAATGTGTTAAGTGGCATATATCCATACGGCACATATGAAGGGGAAATCTATTTTCAAGGCAAGGAATGTCGGTTTCGAGACATCACCGAATCTGAAAAAGTTGGACTTGTCATCATCCATCAGGAACTTGCATTGATTCCTTTTCTTTCCATCGCTGAAAACCTGTTTCTCGGTAATGAGCGCGCTAAAAACGGTGTAATTGATTGGAACGAATCCATTTCCAAAACCGCAGAATTGCTGGAGAGAGTGGGTTTGCACGAGCCGCCCACTACATTAATTACAAATATGGGTGTGGGCAAACAACAATTGGTTGAAATTGCCAAAGCACTAGCAAAAGAAGTTAAGCTTCTTATTTTGGACGAACCTACAGCATCATTAAATGAAAGTGACAGCGAGAAACTGCTTGGTTTATTGCTTCAGCTCAAAGAGCATGGGATTTCCTCAATTTTAATTTCTCATAAATTAAGCGAGGTCAACAAAGTGGCTGATTCCATCACGATCCTTCGCGACGGCTCCACAATTGAGACCTTGGATTGCAAGAAAGATAATATTACAGAAGACCGTATTATTCGCGGCATGGTAGGTCGCGATATGACACACCGCTTCCCGCCGCGTGAAAGGAATATTGGGGATGTTGTTTTCGAAGTGCGTGATTGGAACGTATATCACCCGATTCACGAAGATCGAAAAGTAAGTACTAATGTAAATATTTCCGTCCGCAAGGGCGAAGTTGTTGGAATTTCTGGGTTAATGGGAGCTGGGAGAACTGAACTGGCGATGAGTATTTTTGGCCGCGCATATGGCACACGTATCAGCGGCAAAGCTTATAAACACGGGAAGGAAATAGACATCAGCACCATCGATAAAGCTATTTCCAACGGAATCGCTTACGCAACGGAAGACCGCAAAGCGTATGGGCTGATCCTGATCCAGGAGGTCAAAAATAACATCACTTTGGCGAATCTTGAAGAAATTTCCACCCGTCAAGTGATCAATGAGCCTCAAGAAATGAGGGTTACCGGTGAATATCGGGATAAACTTAATATTAAGTGTTCCAGTATTCAGCAATTGGCTCTTAATCTTTCCGGCGGCAATCAACAAAAAGTTGTGCTCAGTAAATGGCTGTTTGCAAGTCCGGAAATCCTGATTCTTGACGAGCCCACACGCGGTATTGATGTTGGAGCGAAATATGAGATTTACACCATCATTAATCGTCTGGCTAGTGAAGGAAAAGGGATCATCCTGATTTCATCAGAATTGCCGGAGATTTTGGGGGTTTGTGATCGTGTTTATGTAATGCGCGACGGTAAAGTCGTCGGCGAAATGCCGGCCAGCGAAGCATCTCAAGAAAAAGTAATGAAGTACATTATGACACAACAAGAGGTAATGGCACAATGAAAACCCTGACAACTCTTTTCAAGAATAATGTTCGCGAATATGGCATGTTGATCGCGCTAATTGCGGTCATGGTGTTCTTCCAGGTTCAGACCAAGGGCGTGCTATTTAAGCCCGTGAATATAACCAACCTTGTTCTGCAGAACAGTTATGTCATCACCATGGCCCTGGGTATGCTGTTAATTATTGTTTCTGGCTGGATCGACTTATCCGTGGGGTCTGTTGTCGCCGTTGTTGGCGCGCTTGCTGGCGTGCTGATAGTAAGATACGATGTTAATTGGGTTTTAGTTGTTGCGATTTCCCTGCTGCTCGGCGCGGCAATTGGCGCCTTTCAAGGCTATTGGGTTGCGTACTTAAAAATCCCAGCCTTCATTGTTACGTTAGCAGGCTTTTTGATATTTCGAGGATTGACAATCGCTTTGCTTCAGGGAGAGTCAGTAGGACCTTTTCCGAGAGGATTTCAAAATATCAGCTCCGGATTTATTCCAGATATTTTTAACAGCGAAGGACTCCATATTACAACCATCCTGATCGGGGTGATACTTTCAGTTTTATTAATATGGCTGGATCTGCGGACAAGAAAAAATCAGCAAAAATATGGATTTGAGGTAACACCTTTCTATTTTTTTGTTGTCAAAAATATTGCCATTACTGGGGCGGTCATGGGCTTATGCTATTTGATGGCTTCCTATAAGGGTCTTCCAAATGTGCTCGTCCTCCTTTTTGTGCTGATCGCGGCTTATGCTTTTATGACCAGCCAGACAGTAATAGGTCGCCGTATTTATGCAATGGGCGGTAATGTAAAGGCTGCCATGCTCTCAGGTGTCAATACGACACGCTTGTTATTTTATACGTTTGTCAACATGGGTGTTCTCGCCGCCTTGGCAGGTTTGATCGTTGCGGCCCGCTTAAATAGCTCCACGCCCAATGCCGGGGATGGTATGGAGCTAGACGTAATTGCCGCCTGTTTCATCGGGGGCGCATCGCCTACCGGGGGGGTCGGTAAAGTTATCGGCGCAGTGGTAGGCGCTTTTCTCATCGGCGTTTTGAACAACGGCATGTCCATCATGGGCGTTGGAATCGATTGGCAGAAGGTTGTCAAAGGTATCGTGTTGTTGCTTGCGGTTTTATTTGACGTCTACAATAAGAACAAGAGCGCATAAGTAAAGCAAACACATCAAAGGAAAGCAGTTCACTCAACTGCTTTCCTTTTTGGCGAAAGTCTTCATCATTAAGTAGTAAATTTTCACAAAATAATATATTTGTGTATTGACTAAAGCGAATTGAGTTTTCGTAAGTGTTGTATTGCCAAAGGACAAAGCACATGGATGACATCCTAGTGGAATTGCTACAGGAAGAACAGGAACTTCAGTTCACAAATTTCAATGAAGCCACAGCCTGGCAGATCGGCAGTCAGATGGCGGAGCATGCGATGCGTGAGAACATCCCCGTCACGATTGATATTCAACGCGGAGCACATCAACTGTTTCATGCCAGCATGCGCGGCACTGCCGCGGACAATGACGAGTGGGTCAAACGAAAAGTCCGTTTGGTGAATCGCTTTGGCCACAGTTCTTTCTACATGGGGCAATTGCTAAAGAGCAAAGGCAGGAGTATCGAAGAAAGTTATCTCATCCCTGAAAGTGAATTTGCCGCGCATGGGGGCTGCTTCCCCATTTTCGTCAAAGGCACAGGCATGGTAGGGACGATTACCGTCTCTGGCTTGCCGCAGGAAGAAGACCACAAATTGGTTGTTGAATCGATCCGCACATTTTTAGCAAAGGAGAAATAAGATGTCTTTGAATCCAGTGATTGACATGTTGGGGCGCAGACTGCGATTGGCTGTTATCGGCGGCGGGTCTGGATCCTTCATCGGTGCAATGCACCGACAGGCGGCGCGGCTCGATGACCGTTACGAAATCGTGACTGGAATATTCTCTTCCAATCTTGAAAAATCAAAAAAAGATGCGCTGGAACTGGGGCTGGATCCCAATCGCCTTTACGCAAGCGTCAAAGAAATGCTGGATGGTGAAGCCGCACGCAAAGACGGCGCGGATGTGATCGCCATCATGACTCCAAATGACAGCCACTTTGATTATGCCATGTGGGCGTTGGAACGCGGCTTTGACGTCATCTGTGACAAGCCAATGACCAATACGCTCGAAGAAGCAGAGACCCTGCATAAAAAAGTGCTGGAGACGGATCTGGTCTTCTGCCTCACTCACAACTACACGGGCTATCCGATGGTGCGGCAGGCGAAAGCAATGGTCGCAGATGGGCAGCTTGGCACGATTCGACTCATTCAGGTGGAATATGTTCAAGGCGGCAAAGCAGATGAAAGCAAGCCTGATCCGTCCGAGTCGTGGAGATTCGATCCCGTTCGCGGAGGTCCATCCCTCGTAATGGGCGATATCGGTTCGCACGCGCATAATCTGGTGCGCTTCGTTACTGGACTTGAAATTGCAGAGGTTGCCGCGGAGATTGGCAACATCGTGCCGAACAGGGCGGTACACGATTATGGCGGCGCGTTATTACGCTTCGATAACGGCGCGCGCGGAAGTTATTGGGTAACACAAGCTGCTGCGGGCGTGGAAAATTGTCTGCGGATTCGCGTGAGCGGCACGAAAGGCTCGCTGGAATGGATGCAGGAATTCCCGCAGGCGTTGACCTTCAAGCCGCTGGGTGCGCCGTCACAAAACAGAACCCCCAATGGACCTGGCACATTGCCCTTGTCAAAACATTCATCCCGCATCGTGGCAGGACATCCCGAAGGATTTCATGAAGGCTTTGCAAATATCTATTCTGATGCAGCAGAAGCGATTGCCGCCAGGAGGTCAGGGAAGACTCCCGATCCCTTAGCAATGTATTTCCCGAACTCGTTCGACGGCTTGATGACTTTGAAATTTGTCTTCAGCGCCATCGCATCCAGCAAAAACAATGGGCAATGGACGAAATGTCAGGAATAAAAGATGCCTAACTCTGAGATCGTTCTTGTAACAGGCGCAACAGGCAAGGTGGGACAGACCTTTATCAATCGCATGCTGGCAGATTCCAAATTCAATTCGTTCACGGTTCGCGCCTTGTGCCACAACCGCGAACTTCCCCCTCATCCACGAATCCAAAACATCCACGGCTCCATCGAACATCGCGACCTTGTCGAAAAAGCGATGGATGGCGTGACGCATGTGCTGCATCTTGCAACCGTCAAAGAGACGCCTGAGCAAATTATGGACGTGGCGGTCAAAGGTCTCTTCTGGCTGCTTGAAGCCTGCCGTACCAGCAAGACTTTCAAGCAGTTCATCATGGTCGGCGGCGATGCGGGCATCGGGCACTTCGTTTATCCGCATCCCATCCCCGTCACTGAAACGCAAAAACATTCCGCGTATCAGGGTTGTTACGCACTCTCCAAAGTTCTCGAAGAAGTCATGCTTGAGCAATACTACATCCAATACAACTTGAATGGATGTTGTCTGCGCGCGCCGTGGATCATGGAGAAGGATGATTTCAAATATCAACTCTCGTTCGGAGAGGATGTCTTCGGCGGTCCGCGTTGGCGTGATTTTATGGATGAGAAAACTGCAGATGAATACGTGCGGACGCAGACCATCCCGATCATGCTTAATCTGGAAGCTGTTCCCGTTAAACGAAACTTTGTCCACGTTGACGATTTGGTAAGTGCAATCCTGGCTGCCATCGACCACCCCAAAGCCCGCCAGCAACTCTTCAACATCTGCATGGACGAACCTGTGGACTACGGCGAGATGGGTAAGTATTTGAATTCAACTCGCGGCTTCCCCACCGTGGGGATCAAAACCGAATTCCACTCCACGTGGCTCGACAACACAAAAGCAAGGTTTTTACTCGGCTGGCGACCTGAATACGACTTGAAAAAGATGGTCGACGCCGCATTCGATTATGTGCGGGCGGAAGACGATCCACGCAAGGTTTGGTACCCAGGATAATTTGTCATTCTGAGCAATAGCGACACATGCGCCGCGCGCAGTGCGGTGAGAATCTCTTAGATAATCGTAGAGACCCTTCGCTGCCGCTCAGGGTGACATGAGGAGACATATATGGATAAAAATGAAATTAAAAAATCAATCGAAAGCGGCAAGACCGTACTTGGCATCGAGCTTGGTTCCACCCGCATCAAGGCAGTGTTGATCGGCGAAGATCATGCGCCGATTGCGTCAGGAAGTTTTGAATGGGAAAACCAATATGAAAACGGCATCTGGACATATAGTTTGGACAATGTTTGGAAAGGCTTGCAGGAGAGTTATCAGAACCTCAGCAAAGATGTCTCTGAAAAATACGGCGTCACGCTCAAGACCGTCGGCGTGATGGGATTCAGCGCCATGATGCATGGCTATCTGGCATTTGACAAGAACGACAATTTACTTGTCCCCTTCCGCACCTGGCGCAACACCATGACGGGACAAGCCGCCGAAAAACTCACCAACCTCTTCCAATTCAACATTCCCCAACGCTGGAGTATTGCACACCTGTATCAAGCCATCTTGAATAAAGAAGCGCATGTCAAAGACATCAGCCACCAAACCACACTGGCGGGCTATGTCCACTGGAAGTTGACGGGCCAAAAGGTGCTGGGAGTTGGCGAAGCCTCGGGCATGTTCCCCATTGACAGCAAGATCAATGACTACGACAAAAAAATGCTCGGTCAATTCAATGACCTGCTCAAAGCCGAAAACATCTCGTGGAAGCTCGAAGATATTTTGCCCAAAGTTTTCGTTGCCGGTGAATCCGCTGGCACGCTAACCGAAGAAGGCGCGAAGCTGCTCGACCCAAGCGGAGGACTCAAGGCTAGCATTCCGCTCTGTCCGCCTGAGGGAGATGCAGGCACGGGCATGGTGGCAACCAACAGCGTGGCAGAGCGAACGGGTAATGTCTCGGCTGGGACGTCCGTCTTCGCCATGATCGTGTTGGAGAAGGCGTTGTCCAAACTCTATCCCGAAATCGACATGGTGACGACGCCTACTGGCAAACCTGTGGCAATGGTCCATGCCAACAACTGCACATCAGATTTGAACGCGTGGGTGGGACTCTTCGGCGAATTCACAAAGGCGCTCGGCGTGGAAATCAGCCAATCGAAGTTGTTTGAGATGCTTTACAAAATGGCGCTCGCGGGTGATGCCGATGGCGGTGGTTTGCTTGCCTACAACTATCTCTCAGGCGAATCCATCACAGATTTGACCGAGGGACGCCCGTTATTTATCCGCACCCCTGAAAGCCGTTTTACCCTGCCAAACTTTATGCGTACACACTTGTTCTCGTCGGTGGGCACGTTGAAGATCGGCATGGATATTCTCTCTCAGGAAAACGTAAAACTTGACCAATTGCTGGGTCATGGCGGGTTCTTCAAAACAGAAGGGGTTGGGCAAAAGATCATGGCGGCAGCGATGAACACCTCCGTCTCGGTGATGGAAACCGCAGGCGAAGGCGGCGCATGGGGCATGGCTCTGCTCGCAGCCTATGTGCTCAATAAAACTGGAAATGAAACACTCGAAGATTATTTGAACGGCAAAGTGTTCGCCAACGAAAAAAGCTCTACGATTGCACCTGATGCGAAGGATGTCTCTGGCTTTGCGGCTTTCATGGAACGCTACAAAGCAGGTCTTGGCATTGAACGCGCGGCGGTGGAAGGGTTGAAGTAATAAATTTATGTCATTGCGAGGGCGCTCTTGCTCTTTGCCCGAAGCAATCTTCAACTTTGCCATGAGATTGCTTCGTCGCTCACTATCGTTCGCTTCTCGCAATGACATGTGGAGAAATCATGCTCAAGAAACTCAAAGAACAAGTATTTCAAGCAAACCTGCTGCTCCCAAAACATGGACTCGTCACCTTCACATGGGGCAACGTCTCTGGCATTGACCGCGAGAGGGGCTTGGTCGTGATCAAACCCTCTGGAGTTGCCTATGAGACGATGAAAGCGAAAGATATGGTGGTGGTGGAATTGGAAACAGGCAAGGTCGTGGACGGCGAACTCAAACCTTCATCCGACACGCCTACGCATCTGGAACTGTACAAAGCCTTCCCCAATATCGGCGGCATCGTCCACACTCACAGTCGTTGGGCAACGAGTTTTGCGCAGGCGGGTCGCGGCATTGCGGCGCTCGGCACCACGCATGGTGATTACTTCTACGGCGAGATTCCCTGCACAAGAAAAATGACTGTCGAAGAGATTCAGGACGAGTACGAGAAAGAGACGGGGACCGTCATCATAGAGACATTTAAAGATAAAAATCCCGATGCTGTTCCTGGTGTGGTGGTCTACAGTCATGGTCCATTTGCATGGGGCAAGGATGCGATGGATGCTGTTCACAATGCGGTGGTAATGGAAGAAGTCGCGTTCATGAACCTGCACACTTTGATGCTCAATCCCAACATCCCGCCCATGCAACAGGAACTGTTGGATAAACATTATCTGAGGAAACACGGCGCAAACGCCTATTATGGACAGAAGTAATCATCCGTCATTGCAAACCGCGGAGCGACGAAGCAATCTCGGCATAATGTCAGGGATTGCAACAAGAGTGCTTTCGCAATGACGTACCAAATCATAAGGAGACGCAATCATGATCGACCTGAAACAAAATGAAATTTGGTTCGTAACAGGAAGCCAGCATTTATACGGCCCCAAAACATTGGAAGAAGTCGCGGTACATTCACGTGAGATCGCAGCGGCGTTCGATGCTTCAAAGCACATCCCCGTGAAGGTAGTCTTCAAGCCTGTGCTCACCACGCCCGACGCAATTCGCGAGTTGTGCCTGGAAGCCAACTCGTCCAAGAATTGCATCGGTCTGATCGCATGGATGCATACCTTCTCCCCCGCCAAGATGTGGATCGCCGGTTTGACCCTGCTCAAGAAACCGTTTGCGCATTTGCACACGCAGTTCAACCGTGAAATTCCCTGGTCAACCATTGACATGGACTTCATGAACCTTAATCAATCCGCGCATGGTGACCGTGAATTCGGTTTCATCGGCAGCCGCCTGCGCATCGAACGCAAAGTGGTGGTGGGCTACTGGCAGGATGATGCTGTGCAATCCCAACTCGGTGTGTGGGCGCGAGCCGCATCCGCATGGGCAGACTGGCAGGGCGCGAAGGTCGCTCGCTTCGGCGATAACATGCGCGAAGTTGCCGTCACGGAAGGTGACAAGGTGGAGGCGCAAATTCAGCTTGGCTATTCCGTGAACGGCTACGGCGTTGGCGATCTGGTCAAGTACGTCAATGAAGCCACCGATGCAGAGATTGATGGATTAGTCAAAACCTATCTCGATGAATATGATGTTGTCGCAGAACTCAAGCCCGGCGGCGCAAAACATACATCCCTGCGGGATGGAGCGCGCATCGAACTCGGCATGCGCGCCTTCCTCAGCGCTGGCAACTTCAAAGCCTTTACCACCACATTTGAAGATCTGCACGGACTGACCCAATTGCCGGGTCTCGCTGTCCAGCGTTTGATGCGCGATGGCTATGGCTTCGGCGCCGAAGGCGATTGGAAGACCTCCGCGCTTGTGCGCGCCATGAAGGTCATGAATGCGGGCTTGGAGGGCGGTGTCAGTTTCATGGAAGATTACACCTACCACTTCAGCGCCAACGGCGACAAGAACCTCGGCGCGCACATGCTGGAGATTTGCGAAACCATTGCATCTGGCAAGCCGAAACTGGAAATTCATCCGCTCGGGATCGGCGGGAAAGCTGATCCTGTCCGATTGGTATTTGACTCACAGACGGGACCCGCTGTCGGCGCAAGCATCGTCCACATGGGTGACCGCTTCCGCATGGTCGCCAATGTCGTGGATGTCGTCCCGAACGACGCCCCGCTCCCCAAACTGCCTGTGGCACGCGCCCTGTGGCTGCCGCGCCCCAATCTTTCAGTTGCCGCCGCTGCATGGATCTACGCAGGCGGAGCGCATCACACCAGTTTCAGCTACTCAATCAATACAGAGCATCTGCAAGACTTCGCAGACATGGCAGGTATCGAATTTTTGGTCATTGACGAGAATACCCGTGTCCAGGAATTCCGCGAAAAACTGCGCTGGAATGACCTGTACTATCATTTGAACAAGGGTCTGTAAACTCACAAACCCTAAAGGTCTTTTCGACCTTTAGGGTTTGTTTTGAAATAAAGGAAATACATCATGCAATATCGCGAACTTGGACGTACAGGGTGGAAAGTCTCAACTGTTTCTTTTGGGGCATGGGCAATCGGGGGCTCTTGGGGTAATGTGGACGACAAGGACTCTTTGGCAGCATTGCACCGTTCCATTGACCTGGGCGTTAACTTCATCGACACCGCCGATGTCTACGGCGATGGCCGCTCGGAACGCTTGGTGGCGCAACTCCGCAAGGAGCGCAGCGAAACCATCTACGTGGCAACCAAGGCTGGGCGGAGGCTGTACCCGCACATAGCAGGCGGGTACAGCCGCGTAAATCTCACGGCATTCGTCGAGCGGAGTCTGAAAAATCTCAATACCGAAGCCATCGACCTTTTACAGCTACACTGCCCACCCACCGAAGTCTTTTACATGCCTGAAACCTTTGGCGCGTTGGATGATCTTGTTCAACATGGAAAATTGCGCCATTACGGCGTAAGTGTCGAAAAAGTGGAAGAAGCTCTCAAAGCCATTGAATATCCAAATGTGCAGACCGTGCAGATCATTTTCAATATCTTCCGCCAGCGGCCAGCCGAGTTATTTTTCAACCAAGCCATGCGCCGCAAGGTTGGCATTCTGGCGCGTGTGCCGCTTGCCAGCGGAATGTTGACTGGCAAGTTAACTTCCAAATCAAGTTTTGAAGCGGATGACCATCGCGCTTTCAATCGCCACGGTGAATCTTTCGACCGCGGCGAAACCTTCTCAGGCGTGGATTATGAAACGGGCCTAAAGGCTGTTGAAGAACTTCGCGCGCTCGTCCCTGCTGGCTGGACGATGCCGCAGTTTGCCTTGCGCTGGATTCTGATGTTCGATGCTGTGACATGCACGATTCCCGGCGCAAAGAATCCTGCTCAAGCGGAGGACAATGTCAAAGCGGCAGACCTGCCATCCCTGAGTCCCGAGGCGATGGAACAGGTCCGCATGATTTACGATGAGCATATCCGCAATCTTGTCCACAACTATTGGTAGGTCCTGATGAATAAACGTGTATTGAAAAATGATTTTCTTGAAATCGAATACCTGACTGACTCCCTGCGCATCTCCGGGCTGACTCCTTCAGGCAAAACCAACCTGCTGGCAAATCTAAGCCATCTGGCACCTGTTCCCACTCCGTGGGGTGATTTTTATTTTCGCGGCGGGCATCGTCTATGGCATTCTCCTGAAGCGATGCCGCGTACATACGTGCCTGATACAGGTGAGGTAACAATAACGGATTTATCGGATGGTGTCATCCTCGAAATGCAGACGGAAGCAGGGACTGGGATTCGTAAGCGCATTGAGCTCCGTATCGCCGCTGATAAGCCATTTGTCACGCTGACCCACACCCTCATCAACGATGGATTATGGGCAGTGGAACTGGCCCCATGGGCGATCACTCAATTCCGTTTGGGAGGAACGGCGATTCTCCCCCAAGCCGTTGGAAATGTGGACGCGGCGGGGCTTTTATCCAACCGACAGTTTTCGCTCTGGCCATACACCCGCATCAATGATCCGCGCCTCAACCTGCGAGATGACTTTATCATTTTCCACGCTGATGCCCTTTTGCCGCCCTTCAAGATCGGCTACTTCAATCCGCATGGCTGGCTGGCGTACTGGATGGACGGTGTTCTTTTCAAAAAGACATTCAGCGCGCTGACAAACTCAACCTACCCGGATAACAACAGCAACGCAGAACTCTTCTGCAATAACGAATTTGTGGAATTGGAAAGCCTATCGCCGCTGGTCAAGCTAAACCCGGGCGAATCCGTAGAGCATGTGGAGACTTGGGAAGTGTTTGCGAACTTGAATCCCCTGCCTGAAGAAGTTCAGAGCCTCTTAACAGACTAATCTTTAGTCTATTTTATAGCCCCTAAAAAAAAACAAGCCCGATATCCATCGGGCTTGTTTTTTTCAAATCATCAATTACTTCTCAGGAATGACACTAATCAGTACAGCACGGACCATACGGCGGGAGATGAATTTTCCAAAGTCTGCATTGAAGTTCTCACAGGTGACCAGGGTTATCCATGAATAATCCTCATGCTTGAAAAGCGTCTTGATGCTCGAAGGCAGGATCAAACGATTCTCCTTTACCTGATAGACAAAGACCATTCCATTCGAATGGATCTTGATCTTATCTCCGACTTTTAGCTCACGGATATACCCGAAGGAAGTGACGTTTCCATTCGCGTCAGTCGCATGACCAGTCATTACCGAGTTCCCCATCCAGGTGGGATAAGCTGAACCTTCCAAATAGCCGATTTGGTTTTCCAGCCATTTCACATCCCAAGTTTTGTTCTTGAACTGAATACCGACAATCGGCTGGTTATAGCTCAGGCTGGGAATCTCAAGGCGCAGGTCATTCACAGCAGAATAGGCATCCTCTTCCGATTGAACAGGAAGGACAGAGACGGCATTGGGTGTAAACCCAGTCACTGGGATCAACACCCCTGTAAGCCGAGTTGTCACATTTTCATTGGTGGAAACACCGCTGCCACCGCCGCCAATAATTCCATTCACCACGGTAAAGGTGCGGATCATATCAGTACCTGCATTTGTTCCGTCCCCCGCAAGTTCGAGCCCATAAAGATCGGTAATGGAAGTGGTGCCGCAGATGAAGAGGCGGTAGTTTCCAAAGGCGAGGGGCAATCCATCATTAACATTGAGCGTGGCGACATAGGGACCGTTCCCAAAATTGTTTTGATAGGTAACCGAGTTAATGTTGATGGACACATCCTGCGTGCTTACGCCTGTGGAACAACTTATAGTCTGGAAATCATTGCCATTATCGTGGACCAGCATGTAATTGGCAGGGTTTGTAACGTCAGCAGGATCTGTATCACCCGCCGGGTCGGATACATCCTGGTCGAAGGTGACAATGAATTGGGTGATACCCACCGAAACGATCTCGCTTTCACTGAGAATACCATCTCCAGTGTCCGCCATGGAATTAATACCATTCGCAACAATCTTCGGAGGTATGGCAAGGATCGAAAGATCCATGGCGGCATTCGCCGTCTTCGCTCCGCCCGACCCAGTGTTGCCCAGATCGTCAACACTGATCTGGAGTTGATCACTGCCGTTGTAGCCAGCAATTGGGTTATACCGCATATTATTCAACGCGGCATTGATACTGGCGATCGAGCCAGTGAAGGTGATATTGCTGTCGCCAGAACCGTCCGCGGGAGGTGTGATCACAAGGCCAGTTGTGGAGCCAAGGGTAAGGGTACCTTGCGACACGCCCAAAGTCACTTGAAGATTTGCTGCCCCGGCATCGGGGTCGCTAACCGAAATGGCAGATGCGTTGATCGGATTGAAGAAGAGCGGGGCGCTTTCATCCACATTCTTTGCAGTCGATTGTAAGTTGATCAACGGCGCTTCATTTACGTTGGTGAGCGTGATCGTAAATTGCTCTTCGAAGAAGAGACCAGCCGCGTCCTCGCTATGAATACAGACGACAAAGATCGTTTGAACATCCGCATCAAGAACAACATCTGTCTGAAGAGCATTTCCAACAATTATGAAGGAAGCATTATCTGGCGCAGCGCAGAAGGAATATGTAAAGGTATCGCCTGCATCCTGGTCTGTAGTGGAAAGGGTTCCAACCAGCGAACCCACGGGCTGACCTTCGTCCATTGTATTGTTTGAAAGCGCAATGTCCGTGGGAGCGTCGTTTGTATTTGCGACTGTAATGGTAAAGACCTGGTCAACATTTACAGCGCCATCACTGACACGCAACGTAACATTATTGACTCCGACATTGGCATTCAGAGGAGTCCCACTGAGTGTAGCAGTTCCATCTCCATTGTCTGTCAGTGTCAGCCAGCCGGGCAAGGTTGGAGATGTAATCGTGAGGATGTCTCCCGGGTCTACATCAAAGGTAGTGATGTTATAAAGATAGGGATTGTCCTCTGTAGCAGAGGTCACTGATGTACTCGTGAAGGCTGGCGCATCATTAGCGGCTGCAACGGTGATCGAAACCGTGGCAAGCGCACTGTCTGCTGTACCGTCATTGACCAGGAATGTAAACGCGTCTGGGCCGCTGTAATTGGCATTCGGCGTGTAAATAAGGTTGGGAGCCGTGCCGCTCAACGTTCCATTTGCAGGCGATGTAACAATACTGAAGGTCAGAGGGTCGGCATCCACATCACTGCCAGCCAAAGTGATTGCCAATGCCGTATCTTCCGCGGCGGTTAAGACCTGCGGAGTTGCAACAGGCGCGTCATTGACCGCAGTCACATTGATTGTGACTGTTGCAGGCAGGCTATTCAAGAGGGCGTCATTGGCAGTGAAAGAGAATGAGTCTGCGCCGTTGAAATTGGCATTGGGGATATACGTGATGTTGGGAGCCGTACCACTTAACGTTCCGTTCGTGGGAGGCACGCTAATGGCAAAGGTCAATGGATTGCCTTCAATATCCGAACCGCTCAAGGTGATGTTGACGGGTACGTCTTCTGCAGTTGTCACACCTTGCGGAGTTGCAACGGGCGCATCATTCACAGCGACAACTGTTACCGCCACCGTTGAGATGTTGCTGTCGAGTACCCCATCAGTGGCACGGTAGGTGAAGGAATCTATCCCGTTGAAATTTCCGTTTGGAACATAGACCAGTTGTCCCGCGAGGATCGAGGCGCTTCCATTCGTGGGCTGAGCGACTATAGAGTAGGTCATCGTATTGCCATCTGCATCGAGACAGGATGGGGCTGTTTGTCCGGTAATATCCTCGTTGGTAGCCAGGACAACATCCTCACAAACTGGCGCATTGTTGACGGATGAAACATTGATATTTACTGTCGCAATATTGCCATTAGCAATTCCATCATTGGCTCTATAGGTAAACGAGTCTGGTCCGTTGTAGAAGGAATTTGGGGTGTAGGCAAACGAGCCATTCGAGTTTAGGGTTAGTGTACCGTTGGAAGGACCGGTAACCAAAACCGCAGTAAGCGGGTCGGTATCCAAGTCCGTATCGTTCTCCAAAACGCCCGGAGCGGCAATATTCAAAGCCGTATCTTCCGCAGTTGTATAGGATTCACCAACAGATACTGGAACATCATTAACCGGTGTGACCGTGATTGAGATCGTGGCAATCAAACTGTTGACAGTTCCATCATTTACGCGGAATGTGAAGGAGTCTGGTCCGTTGTAATTAGTGTTTGGGGTATAGATGAGGTTCGGCGCTGTGCCGCTCAAGTTGCCGTTAGCGGGCGGCGTGAACACGGCAAAGGTTAAGGGATCATTTTCAAGATCAGATCCAGTTAACGTAAGGTTGAGAGCCGTATCCTCCGCTGTGGTCAGTATTTGCGGGTTCGCAACCGGTTCATCATTCATTGCCGCCACAGTGACATTTACTGTCGCAGTATTGCTATTAACGGTACCGTCATTGGCTCTGTAGGTGTAGGAGTCCAGACCATTGTAATTAGCGTCCGGGGCATACACCAAATTATCTGCCACAACAGAGGCGGTTCCATTCAGCGGCTGAGCGACAATGCTATATGTCAACAAATCTCCATCTACATCGAGACAGGACGGTGCATTCTGCACAACAGTGTCTTCAGAGGTTGCCGCCAACACATTCGTACAAACAGGAGCATCGTTTACAGGAGTTACGGTGACGGTAAAGGTGGTCTCGACGAATGCAGCATTCAAGTCTGTCGCTCGAACCGTGATCTGACTGAAGCCATTGAGGTTCGGCGCATAATCCAGTACAAGGTTCTGCCCACCGTTGACAGTTACCGAGGTGAAAAGTGCCGGGTTCGTGTTTGTCGTGACGGAATAGACCAGCAAATTATCGGCGTTTTCAATGTCGGCGAAGGAAGGCCACAGGTCAATGATGGAGTCCGGCGCATCTTCATTGACAGTCAGGTTTGCGATGCCGGTAGTCGTTGGCGCATCATTTACTGGTGTTACAGTGACCGTGAATGTCGTTTCAATAAACTGGGATGGAACACCCGCATCAGTTGCACGGACCGTAACCTGGGCGCTGCCAAACATATTTGGTGCATAATCCAGAACAAGATTCTGCCCGGCAGTCACCGTCACAGAAGTGAACAGGGTTGGATTGGTATTTGTTGAAACTGTGTATGTTAGAAGATTGTCAGGTGTTTCCACGTCTGCAAAGGAGGGCCAGAGATCGATCGTTGTATTAGGCGCATCTTCAGCGACAGTCACGTTCGTGATTCCGGTTGTAGTAGGCACATCGTTCACCGGATTCACCGTCACAGTCAGGTTGAAGACATTGCTGTTATCCGTCCCATCATTCACTATCACGGGTACGGTCAGCGGGCCATTGAAGTTCAAGGCAGGCGTGATGGTTGACCCGGCAACTGTGTAGTTCGTTCCAGTCTGAACAGCAAGCGAGAAGCCGTTCGGGTAGGTGTTATCAGGATCGGTGACGGTCAAATCGGCCAGCGTAATGTCCAAGGAGGTATCTTCATTGGTCGCCAGTGGATTTTGTCCTGTGATGGTAGGAGGAACATTCGCGGGCGGCTCAGTAGTGAAACTCCAGGTTGAGCTGGTGGTGGAGGCCGCCCCATCACTTGCCACCGCATACCATTCATATTCTGTGTCGTTATTCAAGCCGGGCCAGGTAACACTGGCTGTACCACCTGAAGGAACGGTGTCGGTGCCGATCAACTGGAAGGAATTAGTCAGGTTGACAGGCAGGGTGAACTGGCTGTCTGCATCGGTTTCATATTGATTCAGCCAGGGTGAATAGGTCCTTATTTGAATATTATTGTTGGAAGGCGAGATGGTAATAATACGCAGCCATCCATTACCGCCCGCGGCGCGTCCCTGATAATCAGACATGAGGCTGTACACGGTGTTGCCATTGAATGTATCCGAACGCTGACCTTCCGGAGGGCTGACGTGCCCGCCCAACATAAGGAACAGATTGGGGTTATCTTTCAATGTATCGTATATTGCCTGTCCTTGAGCGCTGAAAGAGGCATTGAAGCCGGCATTAATAAGCCAATGGGTGACGATAATCGCGCGGCGGGTACTGTAGGTTTGCAGCAAATTATCGGCCCAAGCCAATACGGCCGGATTGGCGGATGTATCATATTCGAGGTGTACTACGATAAAGTCAATACCGCTGGCGCTGAACAATTCATAGTGATTATCGTTATCAGAGCCATAATGACCACCGTAATAGTCACGGCCAAGGAAGCGGGGTGTTCCAAAAGTAGCGTTGTACGCCGCCGTACCGGCAGGATCGCCGATTGGGCTTTGATCGTGGTTTCCAGGAGCGATGCCATAGGGCATTCCATAAGGCAAACCTGTTGCAAGTACGTCTTCAATCGTTTGGAAAGCCAGGTCAGCATTCAACCATTCGGCGGGCACATTACCATTTTGAGTACAGTCACCGAGATGCGTTACAAACTTTATGTTATTGGCAGCAATATTATTTACGATCCAATCGGTCTGTGAAGCCATAATTGCGGGAGACCCGCCATTCATTGAGCTGGTGTAGAACTGGGTATCCGGAATTGCAATAATAGAGAAGTCGGGACCTGTTGCTGTGTTGACCGGTCTTCCGTAAAATTGCACGGTTAAATTACCGCCATCCGGATCAGAAACATCCACAGATAAGGTGGGAGATGTCGGGACGTTGGTGCTGTTGTCAGGTGGAGTAACAAGTATCGGCGCGTTGGGAGGCGCATTGAATGTGACATTGAACGGCGCACCGGGGGTAATCCAACTATATCCAGCACCTGTCACAGTTCCATTGATCGTTGTTCCAGCCGTTGCGCCAACCACATTTCCGCTGCCTTCATTTAATCCCCAGCGTGCCACCAAGCCGGTTTGCGGCGAGGTGATCTCAGTGTTGATCGTTGAACGGATCTCTGATTCGGTTCTGGAATAATTCCAAATACGCACCTCATCCAAAACGCCATTGAAGAAACCGTTCGCCGTATTGGTTGTCGTTAACATGGTGGCCAGCGAAGTGGCAGAGATATTTGCAGCGTTCACCGGCTGATTCACCACAGCCTGGTTTTCCAAAACACCGTTCAGGTAGAGACGCCATGTGGTTCCATCATAAGTCACCGCAGCGTGATACCAGCTTCCATTGGCAATGGGAGTGACCCCGGAGATCGGGTGATTTAACCCGGGCGTTGCACCTGTGGCGCCTTCTTCGAAATCGGCACAGAGGGTATCGGTAGCATCATTTATGCAGAGCAGGTAGTTCATATCTGCATTGGTCGTTTCCGCCTCAGGAGATCCATTGGAAATCAATGGAATGGCATTGGCAATACCGCCTGTACCGGTTGTATTCGATACCCCGGCGCCATCTCGACGGAACCAGCCTTCCAGAGTAAATTGAGTCAAGTCCAGAGCGTTGGCATCCCCAAAAGTGGCGTATGCATTTGTTGTTCCAAAATCCAATGCGCTGGCATTTTCCGTGAGTGTGGTAACGCATGAGACGTTGCTATATGCAGAGGGTCCAACCAGATTGATCGCACGCACTCGATAACAATACTCGGTGGTTGGGAAGACGTTCGTGTCGGAAAAAGCTGTGACATTCACACCGACGGTGTTGAGCGGAGTGAACGGGCCCGCAAGAGCGCTTCCCTTCTCAATCTCGAAGTTGGTCTCGTTCGTGGAGTTATCTGTCCACGTGAGATTTACCTGATACGCTGATGTAGATACTGCATTCAATAAAGAGGGAGCCGCAGGTGCTGTGAGCACAATGTCAAATGGAGCGCCGGGATTGATCCAGCTATATCCAGTACCAATCACTGTGCCTGTTACAGTTGTGCCGGCCGATCCGTGAACAACCGTCCCGGAGTCTTCGTTCAGGCTCCAGCGTGCGATCAAGCCAGTCTGTGCTGCCGCGATCTGTGAATTGACAGTGCTTTGAATTTCAGCTGGAGTACGGGGGTAATTCCAGATACGCACTTCATCAAGGGACCCGTTGAAATATCCGCCCGTTGTGTTTCCATTGGACTCGATGGAAGTGCCCAAAGCCACAGGAGAAATGCCAACGGCATTTGCAGGCTGGCCTACAACCAGGGAGGCTTCAGGCAAACCATTGAGATATAACCGCCAGGTGGTACCATCGTAGGTTGCCGCGGCGTGATACCATGTTCCATTTACAATCGGGGTTGTACCGCAGACCGGGTGATTTTGGCTTGGCGCAGCGCCCGATGCAGCTTCTTCAAAGTCGGCGCACAAGGTGTTTGTGGCTGAATTAATGGCAAGGAAGTAGTTAATGTCTGCGTTGGCATTTTCAGCTTCCGAAGTACCCTTGGTGACCAATGGGATCGCAGAGGCAATGCCGCCCGTTCCAGTGTCTGTACCAATCCCAGCTCCATCGCGGCGGAACCATGTCTCAACGGTGAAAGTAGCAGAATTCAGGCTGGCCGAGTTTGTGAATTTTGCATAAGCATTCGTGCCGCCTAATTGCAGGGCTGCGCCGCTCTCAACCAATGTCGTGGCGCATGAAACATTGCTATAGGTTGATTGTCCGCCTGCATTGACGGCGCGTACACGGTAACAATACTGGGTTAGGGCATTCACCGTACCATCGGTATAGGAAGAAGCATTCACACTGGCAGTGGATAGATATGTGAATGGCCCGGCAATATTATTGCCGCGTTCGATCTCAAAACCAACTTCATTGGCAGAGTTATCGGTCCAGCTTAGATCAATTTGGTTGGCGAAGGAGGCGGTGGCATTTAATCCACTGGGAGCCGCCGGTACACTGAAATCTATGTTAAACGGAGCACCCGGCGTAACCCAACTCCATCCTGTGCCTGTGATCACCCCATTTACTGTCGTTCCTGCAGAACCATTGACGGCTGTGCCTGTGTTTTGATTCATACCCCAACGAGCGATCAGCCCGGACTGAGCCGTGGTAACTTGCGAATTAATAGTTGAAAGAATCTCCGCTGGAGTACGTGCATAATTCCAAATGCGGGCTTCTTCCATCGTGCCGTTGAAAAAGCCCTGTGCAGTGGTGCCGTTCGATTCTATTGATGTTCCCAAAGAGACTGGAGAAATATTTACATTGTTAGCTGGCTGGTTTACGGTCAGGGATGCTTCGGGCATTCCATTCAAATACAAACGCCAGGTTGTTCCATCGTATGTCGCAGCCGCGTGATACCAGACCCCATTCTGGATCGCAGTCGTTCCACAGACCGGATGATTCAGGCTCGGATTTGTGCCAGTTTGTGCTTCTTCAAAATCTGCACAGATAAGATTGCCAGCCGGGTTGATACCCAGAATATAGTTAATATCCATGTTGGCAAATTCATCTTCCGCAGTGCCTTTGGCGATCAGAGGTTCTATAAAGGTGCCATTTGTGCCGGTGGAATCGGCAACTCCTGTTCCATCACGTCGGAACCAGGTTTCAATAGTGTACGTGGAAGTATTCAAACTGGCTGATGACGGGAAGACCACGTATGCATTGGCATTGCCTAATTTCAAAGCCTCTCCGCCTTCCGCAGGGGTGGTTGCGCACGATACATTGCTGTATGTGGACGGTCCGCTTGGATTTACAGCGCGCACTCGATAACAATACTGTGTGAACGGCGTCAAGCCTGAGTCCGCAGTATTAGTACTGTTGACGCCAACACTGGTTAACGGGCTGAACGGCCCGGCCAAGTTATTTCCACGTTCGATCTCAAAGGTGGATTCTGTATTTGAATTATCTGTCCAAGTCAGGTTGATATTGGTGCCGGAAGAAGCATTGGCATTCAGTCCGCTTGGCGCTGCGGGTGGATCGACAACAATATTGAACGGCGCACCAGGAACCCAAAGCGGGCCATTCGTTAATACCCCATTGAAGGTACCCAGGGAGCTTGCGACCGTTGTGCCAAAACCTTCGTTCATACCCCAACGGGCAAGCAGATTGGTTCCGCTTGTCAGTTGTGAATTTATATTCGTCTGGATTTCTGCAGGAGACAATGCGCGAGTCCAAATACGGGGCTCATCCAGTACTCCCGAAAAATATCCTTGAATGGTGGTGCCATTCGAGCGGATGGAAGTTCCAAACGCAGTTGGAGAAGTGGTTGCAGATGCAGCAGGTTGCCCCACCGTCAATGAGTTTTCCAACACACCGTTGAGATAAATACGCAATGTAGTCCCGTCATAAGTCATTGCAGCGTGATACCAGGTATCGTTTGCGATCACTGTTGTTCCAGAGATTGGATGATTCAAGCTGGGAGAAGTTCCACCCGCACCCTCTTCAAAATCCGCCACCAACACGCCGGAAGCTGCATTGATACCGAGGAAATAATTGATATCTGCCGCTGCAGTTTCAGATTCCGAGGTCCCTTTTGAAATTAAGGGAATTGCAGATGCAATCCCGCCGCCACCGGTAGTTACACCAACACCCGCCCCAGTGCGTTTGAACCATGTTTCCACTGTATATACAGGCGAAGCAAGAACATTACCGGTCCCAAATGTAACGTATTGACTGCTCCCATTAAATTCCAAGGCAGCACCCTGTGCCAGAGACGGGGTTGCATTTACCTCAACAGACAAGGTCGACTCGTTATTGGACGTGTCAACTGCTCGGACTACATAATAATAGGTTGTGCCATTGGTCAGGCCGGTGTCTAAATAAGAAGTGGTTGTGAGCAGCGCAACATTTTGTTTTGTATAAGGGCCGCCAGCAGTTGTGCTTCTATATAAGTTATATCCAGCCAAATCAGATTCAGAATTTGCCGACCATGTCAAATTGATATTGCGGCTATATGAACTGATCAGAAGACCGGAAGGTGCTGCAGGAGGGGTGTCGTCCGGAAAACCAGTTACCCATGTCGGTCCGTTTACCAGATTTCCGTTTTCAGTTGTAGGCGTTGCGGAATCGTTAATTACCACACCCGAACCTTCATTCATCCCCCAGCGACCAATCAAACCGCTTCCACTGGCAAGTTCAACAAATCTATTTGCCGAAATCTCTGCCGGGGTCAGGGCACGATTCCAAACACGTGCTTCGTCAATTATTCCAGAGAAGTAACCAGTGCTGGGCGTACCTGTAGAACTAAGCCCTGCCGCAACACCTGCATATTGATAGCTGGTAGACTCTGGGGTTACATTAGGGCAGGCAACTGCAAGGCCGTTCAAAGTCTCGAGGTTGCCATCCAGATAAAGACTCCAACAGCTACCATCGTATGTTGCCGCAATGTGATGCCATTCGCCGATTGGAATATTTGTTGTTCCCCATGCTGGGTGGTTGACCCCGCCGGCAGTATCTTCAAAATCGGCACCGACAAAGCCATTGGCTGTAATACCCAACAAATAATTTGTATTGATATTGGCAGGGGTTTCTCCCTCTCCCATACCTCTTGTGAGCACAGGGTAGATAAATGGACGGCCACCAGCATTATCAAAACCCAGGTTGCCGCTGGTCATGGTTGCCCCGCCCGCAGCGCGTTGAACCCATGCCTCAACAGTGAATGTGGTTAGGCCCAAACGATTGAGGTTGCTTGCCGTGGTGCCTGCCCCATCATTAAGACCCCAACGACCGATCAAACCGGCCGTGGGGGTCAGTATTTCGGAATTCATGCTTGCTTGAATTTCAGCCTGCGTACGAACCGTATTCCATATTCGCGCTTCATCCAACCTCCCTTGAAAAAATCCTGCCGCCGCTCCGGTGGATGTTAGGGCCGAACCAATTGCAGCATGCTGTATGCTATCTGAACGAGGGAGGATATTGGTACCTAAATCCAAAGTACCATCGGCAATGCCATCCAGATACAACGTCCAGACTGAGCTGGCGCTGTCATACGTCACTGCGGCATGATGCCAGGTATTTGTAGTGATAACAGTTGTCCCTATGATAGGGTGGTTCGCCCCTCCGGCCATATCTTCAAAATCCGCAGCGAGTCTACCGCCTTGAATTCCAAGGTAGTAATTTGCATCAAGATTAGAGCCATCGGCCTGATTGCGTCCCTTCGAGATTAAGGGATAAGCAGCTGTCAAACCACCAGTACCAGTAGTTCCTGTTGTTCCCCCGCCCTGCCAATAAAACCAGGTTTCGAGGGTAAAGTCCGCAGCCCCTAGTTCAGGAGCAGCACCAAACGTCACATATTGAGTGGTTCCATTAAAAGTTAATGATGACCTGCCCAATTGAGAGTTAGCCTGCGTATTCCATGTAGGAGCTGCAGTAAGAGTACCATTTGGGGTATATGCAGTATTTCCAAATGTTGCATACTGGTTTGTCCCATTAAACTGTAATGCGGTGCCCGCCGGCGCCGCACCAACAAAGTAAGTCCCCGTTAAAGAAAAAAGCGTAAAGAGTATCAGTATAATAAATGAAAACTTTGCACCAAGACTATATTTCCTAAAAGCCCTATCGTTCATGCTGTTCCTCCCGGAGCTAAGCTTGTCTATGCAAATTAGTGGATAATACATCCATAAATTAGCTTTTTTGTAGACATATACATAATACCTTACAATATTGAAAGGCAAAAGTCAACTAGTGAAACTGAAATTAAGACAAATGTAATGGTAAATAGTAAAGAATTTCCCCCAGTTATTGTCGATCAATGTTCTAAGCAGATAGTTTAGTCTATCGTCTCCAGTTGCAATATGCCTTATTCTCACTCTTTATACGGGTTCAAAGTTGGCGGTAAAATGCCAGCGATCTAGTCATTCCGCGAAGAAGGATGTCAATCATGGTCCAGTCAGATTTGTTTAGCACATCAAACCAATTCTCCACGCTTGATGACGTGCTCAGCGCGCTCAAGGGAATGAAGGATGATCCGCTTGCGAATGCGGGTACAAATGTCGTCATCAGCCGCGGGAACCCCACTGCGAAATTGCTGATCATCGGAGAAGCGCCGGGACCCCAGGAAAATATCAAAGGCAAACCCTTCGTGGGACCTGCAGGCCAACTCCTCGATAAAATTTTACAGGCGGGGAATTTCGACCCTGAGAAGGATGTGTATATCACCAACTCGGTGTTCCGCATGCCGCCCGGTGATGACGGAAAATCGTTTCGTAAACCCAACGACCAGGAGATAGAGTATTACCGTCCATTCGTATTTGAGATCATCCGCTTGATCAACCCGCTCGTGATTCTGCTGACAGGGAATGTTGCCTGCCAATCCATTCTCAAAAAGACGGGCATCACCTCCCTGCGCGGACAATGGACACAGCTTGACGGTCATTGGGTCATGCCGATCTTTCATCCATCCTACCTGCTGCGGAATCAATCCCGTGAACCCGGCTCGCCCAAATCCCTGATGTGGGAAGATATCCGCGAAATCCGCAGGAAGTACGATGAGTTAATGGCAACATAAACAAAAAAGAGGAGAGAACTCAGTTCTCTCCTCTTTCTTGTTTATAAAAATCATTGCGTTGACGGGTCTTGCAGCGGACACTTTAATTCATGCTGAGGCGAACGCATATACACATGACCGGGATCGGACAGTTCAAAGACAATCAATCCATCCATGTGCAATTTGTTCCTGCAGCCAATAACCACCACATCTGCCGCATGAGTAAGAAACTCGGATCGATCGCCGGCGATAATCACATTTTGCCTTCCACTCCCCAGTGGACCAATGACAATAAAGACATTGCGCGAATAATCAAGCCGAAGATACGGATGATGCCTGTCCATCTCCCCTTCACCCGCAGGGTAATAACGCGGGTACAGTAATCTGCCCACAAGTAAATCTGCCTGCGGGTCAGACAAAAACAAATCAAGATCGCTTCTACTGAAACCGGATTGATCCAACATCCCTTCTTGTTCCAGCATGGTAAGCGCCTCATCCGCTGAGCCTGACTGATATCGTCTTTCAAAAGGCATTTCTGCAAAGGGAATCAATGCACCGATCAGAAACACCATTACAAAAGCGGGAACCATTCCAGTTAAACCCACCCAGGGTTGAGTGCCTGGAGGTTTCATTTCCACTTCAAACAGCAGTTTTTCAGTAAAGAATGCCATCCCCGCAAACCGCAATCCCCAAATAAGCAATTGCAGCAGACCTGCCATGTAATAAATACAAATAATCCAATCTACCGGAACGATATAACGTCCGCCAGATGTCAATGCCAGTGCGTTTGAAAAAATATACACCAGGAATATGCTTACGGGCAACAAGGATGCAATCCGATTCCGCACCCACATTGCCCCAAATCCGAGCGAGATCAACGCCATGTTAATTATCAATAAAATGCCTGCTGTTAAATCAAGTCCCCCACCCTGCCAGCTATTCTTCCAATAAGGTGTACTTAGTTTTATGGTATTCCAAAGATCATCCAAGGTAAAAGAAGCAGGTAGAAAAAGCAATGAAGTTATAAAATTATGAAAAAAGTGATTAATGATCCTGCACAATTGAGAATCGCAATACCCTGCCGCCGCTGACACGTCAGCGAGCTGCCGCAAAGGGGGATTTTGCTCAACTCGCATGCGGTGGTTTTGAGCCGCGGCAATGGATATGGGGATCTCAGGAGCAAATGTATCCTCCTGTATTCCGTAGCGAGCGCGCAAAACCTCCTGAATACGGGAATAGTACATGTAAAACATGGGGGTGCCATTTTGACGATTCCGCAGGTCCCATGGAGTTGTGGAAACCAGCATCCCCAAAATCAGCACGAGTGAACCAGCTGCCGCGTACTTCCAGTGCGGGCGCAGCCTGAGCCAGAAATAAAAAATCAATACTGGGAGCAGTAGAAGAACGTGTGTCCGCAACATGAGCGTCAAGCCGAGCACGCCACCGACCCACACCGCCAGATGGCGCTTTGAAGGTTCTCTAAACCACTTCAAAGCCAAAAGCAAAAGAACTGAAATTCCAATTGCAGTGGCAAAGTCCGTCAAAATCATTTTAGGACTGGCCAGGTCAATCCACTTGGAGGCGATCAATGAATTCAAACCGCGCAACAAAATCAATATTGCCGCAGACATGCCCAATACCCGGCTATGTAACTCCCTGCCTAACAGATAGATAATCACTGGAAATACGGCAAAAATAACCGCCTGTGCAGTCATCATCAGGTCGAAGTTCTGCCCAAACCACATATGCAAATAGGTTAATAATGCAATGTAAAGCGCGCGGTCAAAATACTGTCCATTGAAAATACCCTGCCCTATCAGTGCGAACTGGCTGCCGATATCAAACGTGGCACTATCAGAGTATGGATACATGATATTATCCAGGGTGTCGGGCATGAAAAAATTCGGACGAAGGGGCTCACGCGCCCACAGCCAGGAGGCGACAAGCCACAACCCCAAACAGATCAGCAGATCCAGAAAGCGCGGAGTGTTTTCCCTCCAATTGGACTCCGCCCATAATAGCAATGTCCCAGCCGCAAGCGCAAAAAGAACCTGCAATCCCAGCACAGGCACGCCTGAAGCATACCAATAATCCCCGGGATGTTGAACTCCAATCCCCGTGAAAACAACGATCCCCCCTGCCAGCATAAACAAGGATAGAACGACAAGGCCCGCCCAAACCACAGGTCTGTCCTGTACGAGGATTGACCCAATGGATGCTTTTGCACGTTCAAAGAGGACAAGCAGCATCGTAACTGCGCCGACAACTGCCAACCACACAATGACAGCTTTCAACTGAGCGACATATCCCGCCAAATTCCCCACGAGCCGATAAAAGGGAAGGAACAAGATGATCCAGCATACACAAAAAACGGTCAACGCAGCCCACAAAATTATTGCAATTGCCCTCTCGTTCTTAAATACACCATCCCACACATGGTGCGCCCACTCAGGCTGACGGACTAGCTTCACAGTCAACACGATGAATACCAGCAAAAGAAAGAGGATCCCAACTCCAAGCAGTATTTTTTCCAGGGAGTACCCCAGAAAAAATGCATTTTTCGACTCTGACTTTGACTGAAGGATTGAGAAAAGAGTAAATAACGCCCCAAGTGACAGGAAAATCGAATATACAACCGGCCGCACATGCGGCTGCCGCCAATAATTACTATATGCAGAAACCTTACGCACCATCTTTCCCTTCAATTTGGTCTTCCAAAGTCGGCTTGCCCTCCAGCCATAACAAAGCAATGACCCCACAGATAACTGCCAGAACAAAAAATATAATGGCGATCAATGGAGGCAGGTAGAGAGTTAGGAATGCAAGGCAGCTGATAACAAAAGCCGCCACATGGGGTATCAACACTGAGAACCCCCGTGAAAAACCCAAAGCGATCAGGCGATGATAGGTATGGTCACGCCTGCCGCTGCCTACAGGCTGCCTTCTCCTGAAACGGGACAAGACCACAAGTGTGGTATCGAAAATAGGGACACCCAACAGCATAATTGGCACAATCCACGAAGACTCAGGGCTGCGATTAAGAGGATTATACATGATGCCAAACGAAGCGAGTAAAAAACCAATTGTCTGAGCCCCTGAATCACCGAGAAAGAATTTGGAAGCGATCTTATTCCAAAAATACAGCCCGGCACTGATCCCAAGCAGAGCTGCCGACCAGACCGACAGCGCAGTTTGATTCGCAAGGGCGGCTGCCCCCCCAAAAAAAGCAAAGGCAATCACACCAAGACCTGCAACGATCCCATCCATGCTATCGATCATATTCATGGCATTGGTAATTCCGACCATCCAAAATAAAGTAATGACTATATTTAATAGTTGAGCAGCCCACAAAGGCATTTGCCCCGCATCAGAAAAGATCGTCATAAAACGGACCTGAACGCCAAACAAAACCAAGATCGTTACAGCAATTAATTGCCCAAGCAGTTTTGGACGGGCAGATAAGCCTTTATAGTCATCCCAAATGCCAAAGAGAAAGACCACCGACGCTGCGGCAAAAATCACAAGGAATTCGCTTCTGAGATATCGTCGGAAAGGAAGCAACATAACAATAAGGGTTGCCACCAGCAAAATCCCGCCTGCCAGAGGGGAAGGACGGTCATGAGTCTTATGAGGAGCAGAACCTGGAATATCCATCAAATTAAAGCGTTGTGCCAACAACATGGCAGGGTGTCCCAAAGCAAGGCTGAGAAGGAAGCTGACGACGAGAGGGGGGAGATAATTGAACATAATGCGTGCTGGTAGTTTATCAGAAACCATCGAAATATATCTGTGACCGCGGCATCCTATATACCAAGGGCGGTCTTTTTGCAGATCATCCGTCACCTTTGTTTGATCCGGCGGTATGTGGGAGAGGTGAAGAAACGCAGGGCGCTTTGAATGTGCAAAAAAAGGTAGTATGGATTTGTGCGGCTGGAGCGCTGCGCATCGTGCCGAACCTGGAATTGCGCATCCACAAGAAGCTTCAGCCCTCGCAAACGGGCGCGCGTGCAAAACTCCACATCTTCGAAGTAAAGGCGGTATCTTTCATCCATGCCTCCCAATTGACGATAGATATCCGATTCCATCAACCAGAACATGCCCGCCATCCAATCCGGGCGGATCATCTGATCGCCATCCGGCTGAGGGGGTTTAAATTGATAGCCTGGCAGCCGCCGTCGAATGATCTCAAACGGGGCGGGCAGGGCGCGGAATGAGTCTTGCGGCGCTCCGCTTTCGTCAACGATTACGGGCGCAATCAAGTCGGCCTGGCGGCTGTGGATGCGGGTTATTAATCCATCAAAGACCGGGCGTTCAAACATCAGGTCAGGATTGAGGATGGCATAGTATTTGCCTTGCGCCCGTTCAAAAGCCTGGTTATGGTTTTGAGCAAAACCCATTTGACGCGGGTTTCTCAGCAGATGCAGGGATTCCCAGGGCGACGGGTCCAAATCGGGCAGGTCATCCTTCAAATTATCGGTAACGATCAATTGAAAACGCTTTGTATCCTTTTCATGCTGCTGCAGGCTGGCAAGTAAACGAGAGAGCTGCGCGGCATTGCCATGGCTGATAACCGAAAGCGAGATGAGCGGCCGGGAGATCATTTGACCCTGTTACGCTGAATGAATTCGCGGTAGGGTTCCAGCAACCCCGTGGACATGACCTTCCATAACTCTCCTGTTCTTATTTTTTTATTGTTCTGAATCGATCTTCTCTTTTGAATCATTTTGGGCATGCCGCGGAGGGCATGCAAGATCGCTCGTGAAATAGCACTCCCCTGCCCGCGGGCGGTTAAGTATACGAAAAAGAAAAGCAGAGTAATGATGTGAAGCGGTAAAAATATCCATAAATATGGAGAGGGCATATCTTTGACAAAGGTCCAGATCATATTTCGATAGCCGTAATAAACTGAAAAATCACTGCGTTTGCCTGTACTGGCGCTGCCTACGTGGCGGACCACTGCACCCGGAACATAGAGGCATTTTGCACCACCCAAACGGAGCCGAAACCCCAGGTCCACGTCTTCAAAATAAGAGAAGTAATCTTCATCGAACCCCCCTGCTTTTAGAAATTGCTCTCGAGAGTATAAGGCTGCCGCAGGACATGCACTAAATACTTCTTCTCTTTGATTTCCATAATCTTCCGCCAACCTATTATAGAAACGCCGCCAAGCAATTCCGCTGATGTGATAAGAATCCCCGGCTCCATCCAGCCGACCCGGCGAGTGATGTTGTATCTGGCGGGAGGAGAACATGGTGTATTGGGGGTTCTGTTCCGCAGCTTGCACTACTTGCTTAAGCCAATCCGGTTCGGGGTAGGCGTCTGCATTGAGCAGGGCAATCCACTTTCCGCGGGCAAGATGCGCACCCAGATTGTTGGCGACGGCAAAGCCAAGGTTGGCATCCAGACGCCGCAGGGTTAATTGAAACTCAGTCCAGCCCTTTTCAACCTGAAGCAGTGAACCATCCACGGATTTGTTGTCGATGACGATCACTTCAAAATTCCGCAGGGTTTGGGCCGAGAGGGCAGAAAGGCAATGGGGCAGATGAGCAGCGCTGTTCCAGGTGATGAGGATCACAGAGACGAGGGGAACAGAGGACATGGCGCTATTATACCCAGCGGCGACATGACATTGCACAGAAGGCCCTTGACAAGACATTTATCCACCTTGAAAAGGATGTTCGACACTCTTGATTTTTTCAGAAAATCAGTGTAAAAATAGGGCGGGCAAATTAGAACAAATTTTCTACTATCAATCGCAACGGTTCCGTCAACTCGACCCAGATACCTACATCTCAGGTGCTTAGGATGTGCTTATGATGCGCTTGTGATGCACATCTCATGCAGGAATATCCCCGCCCGTTGACATGCTCCCTGTGGAGCGTGATTTCGATCCATTTGAAGAAAAAAGGAGTAAATAGAATGGCAAAAGTTAAATTAAACCCAGTCATGGAAAAGTTCCGCGGGAAGATCGGCGACCTGGTCTTCAAACACTATGGCGATGAAGTGATCGTGGGGCGCAACCCCGACCGCTCGGGCATCGAACCGACGCAGGCACAATTGGAGCATCAAGAACGTTTCCGGCAGGCTGTGCTGTATGGACGTCTGGTGATGGCTGATCCGGAGAAGAAGGCTGCCTATGAACAAGCTGCCAAGGCAAAACAAAAGCCGCTGTTCTCACTGACCGTGGCGGATTTCTTCCATGCGCCGGTGCTGGATGAAGTAGATCTTTCAGAATACGGCGGCGGAGCGGGAGAGACAATTATCATCCGCGCCCATGACGATTTTAAAGTAGCGCGCCTGCAGGTTGTGGTGAGCGACTCAAACGGGCAGGAGATCGAACGCGGAGAAGCGGTGGAAACCCCACCCAATGGAGGACAGTGGACCTACACTGCCAGTGAAAGCGTGGCGGAAGGCACACTGGTGCGGATCACGGTGACGGCAAGCGACCAGCCCGGCGGAACAAGCCAGGACACCTTCGAGAAGACACTTTAATAAAAAAACCGCCAGCCTCAATATCAACGGGCGGGGCTGGCGGTTTCGGCGTTCCATTCAGCTTTTCAGCGCTTATCATCGCCGCTTTTTATAAGGGCAATTAAACAGTATGACAAATACTCATGACTATTCCAGTTAACGAATATAGAGAAATAAATGGGACGGGTTTCATATTTTTATCATCGGCATATACAGTTAGCTCTTGAAATTATTAGCACTGAAATAGAATAATTATAGTATTAGCAGGGGTTTAGAGTCTTTCTAAATTTTAGCAATGTATTCTCTAATTGCATTGGTTATATACCCTACTTCATCTAAAGTTAGATGTGGTCCCATGGGCAGACTTAATTCTGATGAAGCAATCTTCTCAGCAATGGGAAAGGTTCCTTTTGGCATATTTAAATCTGCATATGCCCCAGAAAGGTGAGGTGGAACAGGGTAGTGAATTAGTGTATCCACGCCCTTGTTTTTTAAGTATTTCTGGAGATCATCCCTCCTTGAATGCCTTACAGGGAAAATATGCCAACTAGGTTCTGTCGAATCAAGAACGGAAGGCAAAATCAAATCAGTCAATTGGCCTAGAGAATCCAAGTAAGTGGATGCAATTTTTGTGCGGCGCATATTCCATTCATCAAGATGCTTTAACTTAACGCGTAGGAAGGCAGCTTGCATTTCATCAAGACGGGAATTGTATCCTTTTATATCATTGTAATATTTCACTTTTGAGCCGTAATTACGCAACATTCGAACTTGTTCAACTAATTTGTCATCATTGGTTATTACGGCCCCCGCATCGCCCAGTGCTCCGAGATTTTTCCCTGGATAAAAACTAAAGCCTGCTGCATGTCCAAGGCTACCGCTCATGCGTCCCTTGTAATGCGCACCTTGCGCCTGAGCAGAATCCTCTATCACTTTTAGATCATATTTTTCAGCAAGCGCTATGAGTGGATCAATATCAGCCAGCAGACCATATAAATGAACCGGTAATATCGCGCGTGTTCTAGGTGTAATAGCTGCTTCAACTTTTTCAGGATCAAGGTAATAAGTATGTGCTAATGGCTCCACTGGCACAGGAATTGCCCCAGCGTAAGAAACAGCCAGCCAAGTAGCAATGTAGGTATTGGATGGAACGATTACCTCATGACCTTCTCCTATTCCGTAAGCGCGCAAGATCAAGTGCAAAGCTTCCAGCCCGTTCCCAACTCCGACACAATGTTTCACTTCACAATAAGCTGCAAACTCATGCTCAAACGCTTCAACTTCTGCACCCATAATGAACCAACCGGATTCCATTACCCGCTGGTAGGCCGAGTCCAATTCATCCTTCAATTCAGTGTATGGTGATTTCAAATCTAAAAACGGTATGTTCATTTATTAATTGCTCCTGCGAAATGATAAGCATTCATCTTGCGTCATCGGTATTTTACACCTAGGATGTTAAATGATCCTTCCACAATTATTCTTATATGCTCGCTTATTGGTCACCAACAAAGAGAGGTTCTCCACTGTTAATTCCACCTTCAATAACTCCATCCACGACTTTTGCCTCACTAATGACAGAATTATCAAGTGTCACTGGTTCAACCTTTGCTTCTAGCAATTCGAGGTCTTGAAACATGTAAGCAAAAATCACAGGAAACAGATCTTGTAATACAGTTATATCGTCGTACTTTTCAAAATCTTGAGTTGGCCACCTGATAGCCAAAAAACTTCCGTATCTATCTTGAATATCAAGCCGGTTGATCTCTGAGATGTCGTAAGGAGAGAAGGAGGTACCTTTTACCCAACCGGGCCCAGTTCCATAGCAGTTTTTCGTCAGGTATGGTCCATGATCTCCAGCCACAATTATGATAGCATTTGAGTCGCTTTCAAGCAGCAGGTTGAGATCCTCTTTCATCATTAGATTTGCCTCTTGCAATCGCTCAGCAAATATCTCCGTATCACGATTATCGGGTAAACATTGCCCGGAATTCTGGCTATGCCCTGGAAATAAGGAGTGTGCGTAGAGAAATTTCGAATAACTTGTGCTTTCGGTAAAAGCTTTGGCTTTTTCTTCACTAAACAACTCATTACTCACCCTACTAAACCCAATATCAAAGTTAAACTCGCCCATCATAATACCTGCAATAAGTAAGTTTGCGGGCGATTCTTCGTTGGGGACCGAATAATCGTAAGCAGATCCGTAGCCTCGAAAACAAAACCCAGCAGGGAATATACCATACGTTTTGTATCCATATTCTTTTAATAAGTCAAGCGCTAGTCCGTCCCCAGCACAACCTTTTTGGCGGACACCATAAAACTCAGTTGAGGCATTAAGAACTCGACTCATGGTACCAATTGAATCGCTTGCAAGTGAATAGTTTTGTCGATAAATCTTAAAACCAAGTTCTTCTAAATATCGTTCCTGGTCGCTATTATCAATTCCGTACGAAAGCATTGTTTCATTTACAACATACGCATCGTATATGAGGATGTAAATATTGGGAGTAGTCTGCGGTTCACTTAAATAAACTAAATTTAGAAGCTTGTTGTCCGTTTCGTAGGACCCGCTTTCATTGGAATATTTGTTTACCCTCAACAATTGAGAAACACAAGTGGACAAGAAGAAAATTGCGATAATATTGTACAAAATGTTTTGTTTTTCAAAGTAATAACAAAGCCAACTTATAAAAAAAACACCAACAAAAATAACAAGCTGGATTTTCAAGCTACCCTTCTCATGCCAAGAAAACTGCGAACTTATTGATGCCATATTAATGACCGAGAAAGTAAGGGCCAAACCTAAGAAAACCAATATTTGACTAGAGCCAATTCTCTTAAAAAGATTTGGAATAACGAGAACAAAAAGCGCTGCAATGACCGCAAAAACAGCAAACAAATAGATGGCTTCCAAAACAGAGAGAAGGCGGCGGTTACTTAGAATGTATTGCGCAACAGGTGTTAATGGAAGCAACAAGAGGACTACGCGACCTTGGAAAATTCCTTTTTTTGAATTTTCGAGGAACAAGATTTTTCCTTTTTTCGTTGCGAGCATGACTGAAAAGATGAGAGTCAGAACAATAGTTACCCAAAGAGTATATGTCCCGCTTCGAGTTACAAAGACATTATTTATCCCTGCAGGAAAAATTTTCGAGAGAGAAAAGAAATAAAAAGTTAAAATCCATAAAGGGACAATGACTTGAGAGAGAAAAATTTCGGCTTTTCTTTCTATCATTGAGAAGGATTTAATAAATTTGGAGTTGCCTTCAGTCATGATTTCTCATATTTCATCAAAAAACTATTTTTTGCGCTACATAATGGAAATTAAAACATGAATACCTTATAACAGGAACTAAAGTTAGATGAAGAGGAAAAATAAGCAAAATTAGTGTCAGCTTTTATTTTAGAAAACGGATTGTTTTCAGATTATTTATTTGTTATTTTAACCTAAAAACACAAATCCCTACCACTTGCCAGCCGCATCTCAACTCAAGTGAGCACCCATAGATAAACTTAATTCTGTACAAGCTATCAATATCAGCAATGGAGAAAATACCTTTGGCGCTTTCGCGCGCAGAAAAAGATGCCTACATCCCATCTGCGAGAGGGTTGCGTCCTTTGAGATTGTGGAGGATATTCAAATTTGAACCAAATTAAACTAACCGGACTTACCACCTATCAGCCGTTGATAAGGAGAACTTAAGATCTAGAAAAGGAATGTTCATTTATTGTGATCTCGTACTGCTTGTAAAAATTCATCATACTTTCGAAAATAGTCACTTTCTTCGTAAAATTCGGAGACAATCGATAAACATACAGATCCAGAAGAGAAGTTCTCAAGCACTCGCCAGGTGAGCGGATATATATAGAGACCTAAAAAGGGACGATTCAGGGTAACTCTTTTTTTCTCACTTCCATCATCCAACAAAACATCAAAACTGCCTGCGATAGCCACAAGTACTTGCTGTAATTCCTTGTGAGCATGCCCAGCACGGGTTTCTCCGCCAGGAATATCATACAAGTAGTAAACTCGTTTAATTTCAAAAGGAATATGCCGATTGCTTTCAATAAAGGTTAAATTTCCACGCGGATCGTGGATCTTGGGAAAATCAATCTGATGGCAATTTAATATGGACATGGCTAAGTTCTCATGGGCAATAAAAGTAAAATACAAAATGGAGTCTTAATTCGAACTTATTTTGGGCGCTATGCCTCGCGATTTAGCAGGATTTCCATACCACAATTCACCCGCCGGGACATCTTTCGTGACAACACTGCCTGCTCCGATCATGGCGTATTCTCCTATGGTTATACCACCGAGAATAGTAGCATTGGCTCCAATTGAGGCCCCTTTTTTTATCGTTATTCTCCCTACTTCAAAGGAATAATCCTTCGCGCGTGGATATTTGTCATTGGTAAAAACAGCGGCGGGGCCTATTTGCACATTATCCTCTATTACAATACCGTCCCATAAATATACTCCGCATTTTATGGTCACATTGTTTCCGATGACCACATCGTTCTCGATAAAACAATGCGCATTGATATTGCAGTTGGAGCCTATTCTTGCCCCAGCCAAAATTATTGAGTATTGCCAAATTTTTGTTTCATCTCCAATAATTTGAGTTTGCACTTCTGCTTTTTCATGGACAAATGGTTTGTTCTGGTCTGACATTATGCTTTCTCCATAAAGGATTTATCGGATGAAACCGTATTTTTTTAAAAAAAACCAAAGTTTCCAGCCCAGATTTCTACCCCCTATTTTTTTGAGTAACACTAATATTTTTGTTTCCACTATTCTACTTGTAAAAAAGGCATCATATTTATAATTAAAAAATATATTTAATTTATATTGTAGTAATGAATTTTCTTTATTCACATCTTCTGTCGACATACCGGACCATGCACCTTTGCCAGTAATGTTGTAAACCGACATGATTTTATCGTAGTAATACAACGGCCCTTTATCTAAATAAATATAGAACAGAAAAATATCCGTATAAATATCGCGTTCTCCAGAAAACTTGAAAACATTTCTATGAATTCTTGATGATGTGTGTAAATATAATACGTTTTCAAAAGTGACGGGGTTTTGAATTTCGATCTTATATATTTCATGCACAAGGGATTTTTTAGTTTGATTTACAACATCATTAAATATGGTGTCATGGGCAAAAGTTATATATTGCGGATTACTTTCCAAAACATCAAGGGCAATTTGAATTTTTTTGTTATCGCACCAACCATCATCCCCATCTAATATGGATAAGTATTTTGTATCAACTTTTTTAAGAGCAATTTCAATGTGAGCAATTTTACTAAAATACGTGTTTACCGGCTGAGTGAACAATTTTATTTTATCGGGAAATCTTTTAGCGTAATCGACGCAGATTGCTGTTGTGCCATCGGTGGAACAATCATCACAAAGCCAGATTTCATAAGAATATGCTGTTTCTTGCTCCAAGACACTATCAATAGCCTTTGCAATAGAATCCTCGTGATTATAAGTAAAGATAATAACAGTCAACAATATAGTACTATTGTCGTTCAATTTTATTAATCTCCTCAACCAGGATATTTGGATCAATAATATAGTCATCGTGCACGGAATGATAGCTGGTCAAGTTAAAAAGTCGTTCTCCGATAATAGTTGTTATGTTGGTGTTAGTAATATTACCAAGGTATGACCAAAAATAATAGTTTGTAGTCTCATGATTGGACATGAAAATAATGACTTTTGTTCGAGGCTGGCAAAATAGCATATTCGTAAGAGTGGCTCCAGTTGGCGCAACGACCATAGATGCCTGGGAAAAGAGTTTGATCTGAAAATCGAGTGATGCATATTCCAGATCAATAATCTCGAAGTCATACTCAGATAATATCCTCTCAATTTCCTCCTGGTTTCCGAGGGCTCGCAGACCTTTCCTACGGGTTAAATATAGTTTACGCCATGGTTTTGGGTTATTCTTCTTTTTTAATAGGTTAGAAACCCTTGAAATCCATTTATTAGACAAGATGATGTCTGTATCAAACACAGGTCGACCCTTATACCTATCTATGACTCGCGAGAGAGCAGATGGAAAGATCAACCGATCCACATGGTAGGCAACACCACAGTCAAGGCTGATAATTGGGTGATTATTAATATTGACCCGAGTCAGCGCTGTCATCAAGTTCTCATGCAGTCCCGCAGGTATTAATAAAGGCGTATCCTTGAATTGCTTAAAGTCATCAATAAATACAAGCTTTGGCAGGCACTCCACCAGCCAATGAAAGTAATTATTATCGTGGTCACACGAAAGCAAAATGCCTTCCTTTATCTGAGTGTTGGGTTTCTTTTTATAACTTGCTATTACCTTATTATTGTTTCGATAACTGATGTATGGAGATTTTATACCGAAGTCTTTCGTGGAGAAATCCACCATTTCATCGCTGAGCAACTCACCTGTCTCTTCTAATATAACCAAATTTGATCCACCGGTTATGATTGCATGATCAATTGTAGAAACATAAGGGCGTGGAGAATATGCCTCTCCCTCAAATAACTCGTCGGTAATTTTTCCTAGTATGGTAGGTCTTTTTAAGTAAATCTTTTCTGGCGAGGCTTCATACACAACGGAATTTGCCTGTTTGCTGTAATCATACATTCTGCTCAAAAAAAACTCTCCTTCAAAAAAAGGGGAAGGAAGTTTTATTTTAAGAATCTTCGAAAAAATAATACGAATTAGCTGGGGAACTATTTTTTTAATTCTAAAGAGAAAATCAAAAGCTGAAATGAAAACAGGGAAAATTCGTTTATAAACATAGGTTGTTATGATGCTCTGATTATTTTCCCCGCTCTTTAGATAATTCTGGACATGCCGTTCAATTTGCATCTTGGTCCATCTCGGACCTTCACTAATCATCAAGGGTGTATAACGCAGTAAAAAAATTTGGACAGCTCTTAATCCCGCTTTAAGTTTGCGGGCAAAACCATATGTGTCTCCATTGTTAGATCTCGCAAGTTGAAAAAGCCTTGACGTGTTAAAATCCCTTTCAGCGGTTAATCTTTTATAGATTTCTTCATCCTCGAATTGCAGCGTAAGTCTCTCAATCCCAATTGCTTTCATGGCCGGGTTGGAATGTTCCAAAAACAAAAATGATTTATCAATCTCTATGTCCGCATCATCAACAAGCGCATCCATCGTGATCTTTTCGCCAAAGGAATTACGCAGAAGCTCGATGGGCGCATCGTCAAGAAAACCCCTGTATAGCAATGTTGTCTCCGCCAATGTTCGATTCTTGTTATGATATCCAGATAGATTAACACCAAACAAAAAGCGGTATTGAAGCACGGGTTCCTTTTGCAATTTGATGACAAGATTTTTCTTACACGCTCTTATCCAATAGTCAAAATCCTGGAGTTGTATTAGTCCTCGTTTAAATTGACCTATTTTTCCAATTGCTGACTTACGGCAAAAACAAGTTGGGGCACATAAAAAATTACCATATGTAAATAACTGATAAAACAATTCCGCCGTGCTTCTAAAATTGTAATGAAAAAAAACAGGACATACTTTGTTGCTCAAAATCTTCGAATCCGGACCAATTATTTGCGGGAGACAAAATATCATATCTGCCTCCTGTAGTTCAATCTGCTCGATCTGCGTCATCAATCGATTAGGAAGAGACACATCATCACCGCTCATAAAGGCGATATATTGTCCGCGGCTTCGATTAATGCCCACATTTAAGGCAATACTTGGACCAGAGTTTTCTTGCTCCACAAGGAATAATCGCGAATCATCATATTCCTGAACAATTTTCACAGTGCCATCACTTGAACCGTCATCTACGATGATTAATTCAAAATCCGAATATGTTTGCGATAGAATGCTATTTACCGCTTCGGCTATATACTTTTCATGGTTATAGGTGATCATAACCACACTAATTATTGGATCGGAATTCATTAGTTCGTCCTGTAAATAATTGCAACACTGAGAATATTCTATGTTTATTAGATCTCTCGCAAAAGTCAGTTTGAATCGAGTTCAAGGTTGTAGACAGCAGCAATCAGATTGAAGCGTAGAGCAAACCTTTTTCTACGATCGTGGCGCCTCTAGCTCAAGAAACGAAACACTTTTAACTTGCGGAAAATATGTTCAGTCACAATCCGTTTTCGTGCCAAACTCCGATTACTCTCTTTTTTCTCGTTTTGTCAGAACATGATATTTGGATTTCTTGAAGGGCATCCAGCTTATTCTCATGAAGTTCCATCAATCCTTGATAGCCAGCATCAGCCAGAATGCGCAGGTGTTCAGAAAACTCACAAGGATTATCTTTGAAACAATTGGTAGTTATATTTGCTTCCATAACTAAAGGCGGTGGCTATGGTTTGGATGCTTTTTCAATCCGTCATCACCTACGCTTTTTGAGTGTGACACTTCTTTTTGCCGCTGTAATGCCGTTTTTGGCTATTTTCCTTGACACTGCCCGCCAAGGCAGGAGTGGTCGTTCAATTGGCTGTTCACTGACATCTACGAGTACTACTTGGAACACTATGTCACTGGCTTGGAAATGCTTTTTTACCGGGCAAACGAAACTTTTTTGAACGCACCAAGACATCCTCTACCTTTCGAATGATGCAGCAAATGGTTGCTTCACTGACACCACAGGATTGGGCAATATGAAATTCTGTTCGATATTCTTGCCGGTACATCAAGGTCATCAACAACTAATCGGTTCGACCCAGTTTTGGTGGTCACCCGAAGTCTCGCAATCCTTTCTCAATGAAGGCCAGCATCTGATGAAAGGGTTCGCGCTGGACATCTGTTAGTCGTTTGAAATCACTATCTTTTAGTTGTTCAATTGTTTCGTAGTTCATGTGCTTATTATGGCCACACTTATACAAGAGGTCTATTGTATCTTTTTGAGATTTCTCTTCCGTTATTCACAATAAATCGAATGAGTTCACAAATATCAGCAATTTCTTGTTTGCCAACATTAGTCCCAGTAGGTAATTGAATCACTCTTAATACAAGCTTCTCTGTTTCAAACAACGACAAATCGGTCTGTGGATATAAGGCCCGATAAGGTTCCATTTGATGGCAGCCTGGGTAGAAATATCGTCTGGCAAGTACATTTTCTGCATGGAGAATCTTGACTAGCAAATCACGGTTGATGTTATTAGTCACATTTTCGTCTACTTCAATGACTATATATTGGAAATTATTTTTTTCAGCGAAATCGTATGCTATCATATTTATACCAGGAATACCTAACAATCCCTTTTGATATTCTAGATAGTTTTTTTTGTTTACCGCAATAAATTCATCTAAGCTCTCCAACGAGGTGAGAGCCATAGCCGCCGAAACTTCGCTCATTTTTCCATTGGTGCCAACATTGATAACGGTATCTAGACCGGCAAAGCCGAAATTTCGCATTTCGCGTATCTTTTGAGCCAGTGTATCATCGTTAGTAGTGACAGCTCCACCTTCAAACGAGTTAAAAAATTTTGTAGCATGGAAACTAAAAACCTCAGCATTACCAAAACCACCTATCATTTGCCCATGGTGTGAGCAGGCAAAAGCATGGGCAGCATCAAACATTAACTTGAGATGATGTTTTTGAGCGATGGACCTCAAAGCATCAATATCGCAGACTCGCCCCCAAACGTGTACACCCAAAATGCCAGTTGTGCGTGGTGTAATCAAATTCTCAATTTTTGACGGGTCTATATTATGAGTGAGGGGATCTACATCACAAAAGACTGGAGTGATCGCCTGCCACTGTAGGGCATGTGCAGTAGCTACGAAAGTAAAGGAAGGGATGATTACTTCGCCATGTAGTCCCAACGCACGGGCGGTGACCTCCAAAGCAACTGTAGCATTACACATGGCAATGCAATGCCTAACGCCCAAAAATGCGGCTAATTTCTTCTCCAATTCCTCCACAAACGGGCCATTATTAGTCAACCAACGGCGGTCAAGCATATCATTAATACGAAATAGCAACGATTCACGGTTCCCAATATTTGGCCGGCCAACATAGAGATTTTCAGAAAAAAAGCTCGGTGCCCCAAATATCGCAAGTTCTTCGATCTTTTGCTTACTCATTAATCAATCCTTTGTTTGATCATGGTATCACCATCAGAAATTTAAATCGCGGAATTAGCATTACGTTTTTCTTTAGGAATGTATCGATGATTATGATCGAATAATTCTGCACGCAACTGTGCTTCTAATTCTAGAATACGTTCTGATGGGCGTTTTCTAATAGCCTTAGCTGGAGAGCCCACATAAATAGTCCAAGGCTGAAGATCAGATTTCACCAATGAATTTGCACCAACAGCCACTCCCTCACCTATTGTTACTCCTGGTAAAATGACGGTATTGGCCCCAATGATGGCGTGTTTTTTTATGCAGACGTAAGACCTAAGCGGAGATCGATATTGAGGAGGAATTGTCGGCCCAGTCAGGCTTCCGCCCAAGTAATCATCATTACCAGTAAATACCCTGCACCCACTAGAAATTCCGGCAAAGTCATCTATTACCATTTCCCCCCCTCCGGTTATGGAAACAAAAGAAGCGATATGGACAAAACTGCCTATTGTTATTTTTTTTCCTCCCATGATGAAAACAAAATCATCAATAATTACTGCATTGCCGATAGTAATAACCTCTGGAAATAAGACTTTCGCTTCAGCCCAAATGGTAACATCATCGCCGATTTTAGCGAAATCCAATTTGTAAGCTTGATTGGTCATAGTAAAATCCTTATGTTATTCTAGATTTTGTCAAGTAACATCGCGTCAAGATTGCCTTAGTAATTGCCTTTGTTTCCATTACTGTGTCAGTTACAACTTCTATCTAGTTAGCGGTTTAATCAGGAATTTCAAGTTCCGCGATTTATAAACCGCCTAGATGCTCAGATCTGTTTTAGGTAAGGAAATAAACCCTTCAAAAGATTTGGCAATAGTTATCATATATAAGATTCTGTTTAGATTGAGAAACAGCCTTGTCCATTTTTATAGAAATCCAAACCTGAAGCGTGAATGACACTTAAGGTTTGGATTTATTCAGATGAACATTATATCCTTCATTTATATTGATATGGAAGAAGTTGGCCATTTTTTTCCATAAAGCTTCATCCACCAGATCTGCATTGAACAACCTAGAAGGGTCATGGTGCTGAAAAAAGAGATTAACCTCTTTATTCCGTATCGAATAGAAACTTGTATAGTGTTCCCGTTGCGCTTCACCCAAGGGCAGAGCTTTGTAAAAAACATCAGTATATATGTTTTTATCCGCAGCAGCCATGTCATGGAATTCTTTCAACCTCTGATAATGAGCACAATGAATATGTGTATTCCCTAACGTTTTACCCTTTGAGTGTGAAACCATAGAATCAAACCATTTATCAGCATCTCTTTCCAGAAGTATGAATTTGGAATTGGGGAATCTATGGTAGAGAACTTTGTAAAAATCATTGAGCCACCAAGGGTCATCTTCAAAAACAAGTGACGCTCTAAAATCGTATGATCGAAAGATGCTTTCATAATCACCTATCCAATAACGAGATGTCCAAGCGTTTGCTAGGCTAACTCCATAAGTGGCGACCGGGTAACCATGATCCTTGAAGAATTGTCCAGTTGAAGTAGTACCAGTTCGTTGTAATGAAATGCAAAATATCTTCGGTTTGTTCTTGAACAAGAAAGCTCGATAGAATCTTGCGAACACATACTTGAGCTTCGGTGCAAATTCCGATACTTTTTTCATATTCATCCAATGATAACTCATTATTATTCAGAAGAAATCAATTATAAGTAATGGTATTCATTGCTCATATAATCTACGTATTGGTTTGGACTCTTGAAAAATATCAATTCCCTTATATTTTTCCAAGTTCTTATTATACAGCATGAGTATTTATCGTATACAATATTTTATTAATGCAATAGTGTAGCTATTGAAAAGCAGAGCGTTCAGAAAGAACACAGAAGTAAGATATAAATCGAAACTGGAGAAGGTTTTCAGCCATCTCCAGTTGATATATTCCATTTTGATATATTCCATTACTTTACGGGACAGCGAAATTCAAACTAGGCAGAAGCCCCGGAGACGTGTAATCATAAATCGGAAACACGTAGGTATTTGACAATTGCGACAATGGAATTCCCATCATCTCTGATTGATCATTCCATCGGGTAGTAGATACGGCCCGCTTCAATTGATATAGAGAAGCAATGATCTCTGCCCCATTATTACTACTGACCACCACCGGCCCTCCTTGCACTGCTTGATTAAAAATATAGGATGTACCATGTGGGACACTATATGGGCCATAGGTGGTATTACCAACTTTCACCGTTACATTTGTATCTATGGTATCAAAATTTGCAAGCAGGAGGATTTCATATTTAGTGGCGGGATCCAGATTGCTGTAGATCGGAAACACATATGTGTCGGAAAGATTGGCCTGCCGCACACCCATGAGTTGCATAATGCCAGTCCACTGATTTACGGTGAGGTTGATTCTTCTCAATTGCTGCATGGAAGCAATGATCTTCGCTCCATTATTACTGCTGATAACCACCGGTCCTCCCATGACGCCACTATATGTTACTACCATGCTTGTACCAGCAGCCATAGGGTACGTTCCCTTGAGCACCCCGCCAATGGTCACAGTGATATTTGTTGCTATCGTATCGACATTCGCAAAATTTAAACTGGGCAATAGACCAAGAGAAGTATAATCATAAATCGGAAATACGTAGGTATTTGACAATTGCGACAATGGAATTCCCATCATTTCCGACTGGCCTGTCCACCTGCCTGAAGTCCCGGCTCGCTTCAATTGATATAGAGAAGCAATGATCTCTGCCCCATTATCACTACTGACCACCACCGGCCCTCCTTGCACTACTTGATTAAAAATATAGGATGTACCATGTGGGACACTATATGGGCCATAGGTGGTATTACCAATTTTCACCGTTACATTTGTATCTATGGTATCAAAATTTGCAAGCAGGAGGATTTCATATTTAGTGGCATCAAGATTGCTGTAGATCGGAAATACATATTTGTCGGAAAGATCGGTCTGCCGCACACCCATGAGTTGCATAATCCCCGGCCATAGGTTTTGGGTCATGTCGCTCCTTCTCAATTGCTGTGTGGAAGCGATGATCCCAACACCATTATTGCTTTTGATTACCACGGGTCCCCCAAAAGCGTTAATATAGCTCTGCACCATGCTCTCACCAGGATCCATGGGGTAAGTACCCTTTAAGACTCCCCCGATCGTCACATCTACATCGGTAGGACCACTTGGCAAACTGCCAATATTAAGCACAGGAAGCTTTAAGAAATTATTATCTTCATAGCTCTCTTCTTCACCGGCTGAGCAGTTTGGATCCACGTACAGATATATTTGATATGAACCAGCTTTCAAGCCGACGCGAACATTGTCTGTATCATATATATCGTCGTTATATGTATTTTGTGGGTCATCCGCCGGATAGGCAATCCGCACATCAATATTTCTGGTAGCACCAGGGTCCAACGCTGAATTAAACTCGCTTCGAGTATAGTTTCCGCGTTCCGGGTCAACTTCCACCAGAGTAGGGTCAATTGTACCGGCGGGGTCATAGTAAAGACAGCCTTTTGGCTTTCCAAGGGATCCGGCCGGAGTCATTCGAAAATCAGAGAAACTTGTAACCTGACCCAATGGGGCATGGTCCGGTCCGTAATTGGGTTTTCCATCCAAAAATACGCCGGGGTAAAAGAGCCCGGTCGCCCGTCCGCCACGGTTCTTGACGGTCATTCGAATGATAAATTCCTCATCCGGCTGTGGATTAGTGATTACGGCGTTATTGGCTGCATTTCGAAGTTCCCAGCCTATAATAACAAGGTCCGGCTTTTGAAGAATGCGGGTTATATCATTATTAGTATCAGGGTCCAGACTTCCGCCGCCGCTTACCATAACAGAATTGGTGACGGTCTTATAGAATATTTGACTACCGATTGGGTCTTCAATATCCGCCCCCTGCCCCGCATCCACAGCCACATCCACGGTCAAAGTGATCACAGAACTAGCACCCGAATTCATTACGGCTGTGCGCGTGCAGGTTAATACCGTTAAACCAGTAATGTCGCCAGTAGGGCAGGTCCATGCAGGGTCGCCGCTGGTAATGGTCTGGGGAATTAAACCTGCCGGCAGGGTATCGGTCATTGTGATCAGGCTGCCATCCGTTGCCCCGCTGCCAGAGTTTGTAACCGTGATCGTATATACTTTGTTCTGATCTCCCTGGGTAAAATCGCCAACATGGGTCTTGTCAATGGTCCAAGCCGGTGGATCAGCCGCAAAAACCGGGCTGGTCATTCCAACGGTGAGAATGAACACACCCAGGATGCGGATCATCCACAGGTATGAGTGATATCTGGGTTTCATAATGTACCTTTCCTTTACTTCAAAAACACTTGCTAAAAGCGATAGCGCCTATCCATAATCATTATACTGTCAAATTACAGGCAAAAGCCTTACTTTTTCGTTATTTCAAATGGCTGAAAAGTACCATGCATTCTCCCGCTTTTCCTTATTTTTCCAGCGCCCAACGCAGGGAATCCCTC